>NZ_OY734020.1:637626-956439 GCF_963455295.1 Candidatus Thiodiazotropha sp. CDECU1 | reverse complement strand
TCGCCCCTCGCCCCGGCGTTCGGGCAATACACGATAGAACAGATTGGTCTGCCGGTGTGCGGGTAGAACCAGGGATTGAGGCAGCTGGTCCGCCTCGAATTCTGCGGGATAGTGATCATGAACCACCACATCGAGTGCGATGTCCGAGGGGTTGCGCAGACCCAGCTCCACCCCGGTCCAACCCCCCACCGGAATACTGGTCCGGGTAACACGCACCAGTTCAGGTGTAGGCAATCGCCGCAGTCGCAGCAGATCGAGCAGGGCAAGTACCAGCAGTGTTGGAGTGAGCAGCTTCCAGAGTAACGCCCAAGGCGGAAACCAAACCGCCAACAGGGCCGGCAGCAACAGCAGGGACAGAGCGATTGTCAGGCGGGATGTGGGGATCACTGGCGCGGCGCAGGTATGTTTGCCAATAGGTCGTTCAGCACATCGTCTGGCTGATAGCCTTCAATCTCCAGGTCGGTGGCGAGTCGAATGCGGTGTCGCAGCACCGGCAGTGCCGCCACTTTGATATCGTCAGGGGTCACATAATCGCGCGCGGATAAAAATGCCTCGGCTCTGGCCACCCGCAGCAGCGCGATACTTCCGCGCGGTCCAGGGCCTGCCTCGATACCGTTCCAGTCCCGTGCCGCCCTGACCAAACGCACTGCATAATCGATGATCTGTTCATCCATCTGCAATTGTGCGATATGCGCCTGTAACTGCGGGATCTCTTGCGCATTCAACTGGGGCCGGATGGCGGAGGTATCGAGCTGATCACCAACCGCCCCCTGGGTCACCTGTTTTACCATCGACTGCTCATCTCCCTCCGCAGGATAGTCAATAAACACCTTGAGCAAGAAACGATCGAGTTGTGCCTGAGGAAGTGGATAGGTGCCCTCCTGCTCGATCGGGTTCTGGGTCGCTAAAACCAGAAACGGGGGAGAGAGCGGAAAGGTACGGCCTTCGATGGTGACCTGCT
This sequence comes from Candidatus Thiodiazotropha sp. CDECU1, assembly GCF_963455295.1. Classification (NCBI taxonomy): domain Bacteria; kingdom Pseudomonadati; phylum Pseudomonadota; class Gammaproteobacteria; order Chromatiales; family Sedimenticolaceae; genus Candidatus Thiodiazotropha; species Candidatus Thiodiazotropha sp. CDECU1. The sequence goes on along the minus strand of NZ_OY734020.1, from coordinate 955,478 downwards.
GCTCCTGCATCGCCTCCAGGAGTGCCGATTGGGTCTTGGCCGGCGAGCGATTTATCTCATCCGCGAGCAGCAGGTTACAAAACACAGGTCCCTTGCGTACCCGGAAATTCTCGCTCTTCATATCGAACATGATATGCCCGGAGATATCGCTGGGCATCAGATCCGGGGTAAACTGAATACGGCTGAACGACCCCTTTACCGCAGCCGCCAAACACCGAACCAGTAAAGTCTTGCCCAGACCTGGCACTCCTTCCACCAACACATGCCCTGCCGATAAAAGCGCCAGTGTCACTTCATGTATAACACGCTGCTGACCGATTACCGCACGCGCTATCTCAGCCTCCAGCCCTCTTGCACGTTCTATAATTGACTCATCTAAGCCTGCTTCCGCTACCATTATACTCGTTCCTTTCTGGGTGCAGCACTGCAAAAAGTCGCTGCAGATTGGTTGTGGTTTTGATCAATTGACCTGTATCACCTTGCTCGGAATAGAGTGCTCTGTGTATCGACTCGGCAGTCATACCCGTCTGTTTCGCCAGCCAGTTGCAACGGGCCTTTTGATCCAACGGTTGCAATACAGGGTGGCTGGCCAACCAACGTTTTTCAACCTCCCTACGCGAAGCCTCAAGCAGTCCCACTGACGGGTTGTAGCGCCAGGCAAAGCCTGCACTTGCCTGCAGATGTTCCAACAGATCCCGGTGTTTTGTCATGCGTGGGGTAAGCAGTGGACCGGTGGTGTATTGGAGTTGCCTGATAGCCACTATTCCAAACAGTACCAGGCTGATCATCAGATAAGGCGCATTACGCCACAATAGCGTTAACAGGGATGGCACCTGGGAATCGTACAACAACCAGGCATCATCCACATCATCGGCAAGGTAGGCCAATAGCAGGGCATGATCCTTTTCACCAATCTGAGTATTGGTTAAAAAATTGTTATCGCTGAGAAAGGTAACCTTGCCCGCGCCCCAGGAAAAACGCAACAGATGGGGGTAAGCATCATCAGGTGATGCAAAATAGGGCGTCTCGCTATCCACACTGAACCACCTGTCCAAATCGAAATCGATCTGCAAAATCACCTCGCTCCACGGCAACATGACCGAACCGGCCTGCTCCCTTTCGTCGAACTCATCCGTTTCTATTCCCACGCCAAAATGTTCCAGGAGCGGATGCCTGCTCCCCTCCTCCACAGCATTGCCGGGGGTCACAACCAGATGCCCGCCACGCTCCACCCAAGCCAAGAGTGAAACCACGCGGGACTCGGGCAGGGGGGGCCCAAGATCTCTCACCAGAAGCAACCCGGATTGTGGCGGCGGTTCGACCAGAAGCTGACGGCCCGAGTGACTTTGCACAGAGATCCCAAGGCGAGACAGATAGTATTCGGCAGCCAGCAGGGGATTGCGTCTTGCCTCTTTCCCCATGTTGCCGCGAACCTGTTCCGAGACATACTCGAAATTATTCGTAAACCAATGAGCAAAGATCCCTCCTATGAGGATCAGCACTATCAGACCAAGGGCAATTGGGAGCCTGTTATTGCGCACTGCTCACCCCAAAAAAACCGTGCCAATCACGACACAGCAGCAGCGCCTTCTCTTCCGGTGGCCGGATATGTCCATAGGCTATTTGCTGCCACATGCCGGTAAGTTTGGAGAAGTAAGCGCTGGTCTCATCTGCAATCTCGCCGCGGACCCGGCGCAGGCACTCACCCTCGGTTGCCCCCTCGACGATCTGTATGGCATGGTCATGAACCAGCACCGACAAGGCGGCCCTGTAGAGAAGACTGAATCCGCCTCGATAATCCCCGGCCTGAATCAGGGAGGCGGCCTCTGTGGCCGGGTCCGCCGGTAAACTCTCCGGACGCAGGTCGAGACCGGCAACCTGAGTGGGAATATGTCTGTTGCTGTTGCGTTGAGATTCCCCCCTGCCCTGCAACAGGGAACGGTTTTGCAAAAACCAATGCAGCAGATAGGCGAGTACGCCGGCCGCAGCCAGCCACATGATCAGCTCAGCGTAAAATGCCATGCTGGTGCCAAAGCCGCCAAGCACCCGCTGTAACCACTCAATCAACCAATTATTATCATCCTGCTCCGACTCCTCTCCAATGAACTTCCAGTGTCCGCGCTCTTGGTAGCGTCCGAAACTATCGTCAGCCAATATCTCACTGATCAGATCCCGGGACTCCTGGGAATCCATTTCCAGGGCGGTAGCCGTTCCGGGTTGCACCCCTATGATCGTTAGAGAAGCGGCGAGAAGGAGCGATGCGGCACCCATCAATCGCCTGCGCTGATGGCGTTGAGCCATGTTTCTCAAACCGATTTCAAGGTCCCAGGCCTCCAGCTGACTACGCCGGTTGAGATAGAGGGCAAAGCCTCCGGATACATAAAAGGGAGCGACTATGGACATCGCCAGCAAGGCGCAACCATGATGCAGCCACTCACTCAACGGGTCTGGATCGAAAATGTAACTATGCCAATCGATCCACAGCATCTCCTGGGGGATCAGGCTGATGATGAGTAAAATAAAACCCAGCTCCAATATGATTTCAAAATGGAGTCCTACCAGGGTCAGCCATCCGGCCGCATGTGTGCCTCTGCTGAGAACCCCGATGCGACTGCTGCGATGGTGGCCCTTCAATCCCTCGAGGAGTGCCACCGGCATGACAAAAGAGCGGGATGGATTTAACCGGCCCCAAGTAAGATTGGCGACTAATCGGGGCAGCACAATCTTGAACCCACTGCGATATAGGGTCTTGATCGACGTGGTTTCAGCAAACAGGCGACGACTCAACCAATAGAGCAGAGCCGGCTCATAGAGGGGCTTGAACCACCACAGCAGCAGACCAGCCAGCCACAGGGGCAGAGGCAGCAGTGCCAGGACGATCATGACTGGTAGTGCACTGCAGAGCCACAGGGTCCAAAGCGGAAGGAACCACTTGCGAGCCATGGCAAAACCCAGATCGATGCTCTCCCAGGCCTGCCGTGGTCTCAACTTGATGGCTATCCTAGTGAGGTCCACGCCGCCCCCTGCCCACCAGTAACAGATAGGCGATAACCGTCGTCCAGAGTATTGCCGCCACAACATATTTGGTTGCGGGCTGGATCTGCATGGATGACCAAAAGGCCTCGATAAAGGCCGCTACGAGCAGCATCAGCGCCGCCCCCAAGACCAGCTGCAATGCCTCTTGTGCCTGTTCCTGCAATGCCTGTACGCGGGTCCGCTGTCCAGGTGCAATCACCGCATGCCCGAGACGCAGTCCTGCAGCCCCGCAAATGACGATGGCGGTCAACTCGAATGAGCCATGACCGGAGACGAATGGCCAGAAGGTATCGTGATAGCCGAGTTGACTCAAGTGGCCGGCCAGGCCACCGATCACCAAACCGTTAAACAACAATATAAACAGGGTCCCGACAGCAAATATTATTCCGCTGGCAAAGGCCCTGAAGCCGATTCCGATATTGTTCATGATGTAGTAACCGAACATGGTGAAGTCTGTTTCGGAACTGCGCTCGAGGGCACGACCGAGTCTTTGATTGGTCGGATCGTAACTGCTCTCCACCTGCGCCACAGTGGTTTCATCGATGAGGGTGTAGATCAAATCCTCCTGCAGATAACAACCCACACCCATCACTACAGCCGGTAACAGAAAGAACAGTAAAGCGATTGCGAAATAGCCGCCGCTACGGCGCACGGCACTGGGAAATCCGCTGTAGATAAAGCCAAGTATTCGCCAACGCCACCCCCCCTGCTGGCGATAGAGCAGGGAGTGCCCACGCAATACCTGGCCATGCAGCTGCTCAATCAGGGCTGGACTGAAACCGCGGCCTCGGGCCAGTGCATAGTGACTGCAAAGCTGACGATAGAGGGCGGGGAATCGTAACTGCTCTGACAGGGAACTATGCCGTTTGCCCTGCGCCCGCCCGAGATCATCCATCAATGCCGCGATCTCATCCCACAGGGACTGATTTTCCGCTTCGAACTGTTGTTGTCTCATCAGCGTCCCTTGAGAATCCAGTTTGCATAGGCATACAGTGTGTCGACCGCCGCACCACCCCTCAAGCCTGTCTGTTCAGTCAGCAACTCAGCCAGCTCCTGGCGTCGACCGAGGGATAGCTTCTCCCCCCGCTCGGCAAAGGCCAGCAAGGTCAGCTGCTCGGATTCGGAAAGCTCAATGGGCGGTTTTGTGGCAATCGCTTGGGGGGGAAGCTCACGCGTTTTCTGCTTATCACGATAGACCACCAGGGTTCCTGCTGCCAGATCTCCCAAGCGTTTGAAGCGTCTGTTGACCAGCATAGTCAACAGACCCGTTGCGTAGAGAAAAGGTAGAAAATCAGCGGTTCTCAATAGATTTCTGAGCACCGAGGCACTCGGCGTCACCGGTGTGCCATTGTCCTGTATGACATAAATCCCCATGGCGCGTTTACCCGGTGTGGCACCGTTTTGCATCTCGAACACCACAGGATAAAACCACTCAATGAGGAAAAAACCGATTAGAATCAGTGCCATGCCCAGGCCGCCCAAGAGGGACATCACAACCACCAGCACCAGATAGATCACAGCGCGCACTGCGGCATCTATCCCCCAGGCACAGGCACGTACCACTGGCCCGGCAAGGCGATAATCGAGTAACACACCCTCCGGGATCTCATAGCTCAGCAGGGTATCTAGCGGCTCTACAGCATCCTCTTCTATCAGATCAACCTGCATGGATCAGCTATAGTAGATATCCCGATAGGCCGCATAGATGGCGGCGATCAGGATCGGGGAGACGATCAGCAGTCCCAGGCCGAAGGGGATAACACCGACAATCATCAGCCCAATCGCAGCCAAGCTGTAGAGAAAAAACGGTAGGATATTCTTCATGCAACCCATGAAGCTCGCCTTCATCGCCTCCCAAGCAGACATATCGTTCAATGCAACCAACGCCGGAGCAAACAGGTAGGCCATGACAATCGGAATAAACAGCAGGGATGCGATCAGCAGTCCAATCACGAATGTGGATGAGAAGAACATCATCGCCATCGCCTCAGGATCGGCTTGTTGCGTAGCCAGGCTTCCGATACTGCCGAACATGAAGAGGGCAAATCCGACAACAAACAGGATCATAAAGATAAGATAGAAGACACCCACCAGTATCCCTTGTCCCGCATTGTTGGCGAATCCGGCAAACAGATGGCTGACAGATATATCGTCCCCCTGGTCTTGCTCATAACAGCCGATCATCAGACCGGCCAGCAACACTGGGGTCAGAACGTTGACAATCAGGGCACCCAGGATGGGCACCATACTCAGCACAAAGGTCAAAACAAACCAGATGACTATGATAGCAATCCAAGTCAATGGTGCCTGTTTGAAATGCCACCAGCCTCTTGTGATCCATTTGAATCCATTCCCTGCGGACACACCATGAGGTCCAGTCATATCCCCTTCCACAGGCTGCACCAGCTCAGCTTCCGGTGTGGTGTAGGGATTCTCTTCTGCTTCACTGTCGCTGCTTACCTGATTGACCTGAGTGGCCAGATCGGCCTCTCTCGCCTGAGCCGCTTTATATTTGGCCGCCACGATACCGCAGTTCTGGCAAATCCCCATCTGCATGTTCAAGGAGCCACACTTCGGACAGCGATCAGCGGCGGGATTCATAGTGGGATCCAACACCTCGGTAGCATCATCATCCCCATTATCGATTGCCGCGAGAGTTAGTTCGGAGGAGTTGTCGAGCATCATTGTATCCTCCACCGGCGGTTTTGGATCGATTTCGATGATCAGACCCAGCTTTTCAAGGGACTCCTGATACTTCTCCGCCTTTTCCAGATCGATATCCTTTTTCAAGGCCACCGAGCGACCGCTGACAATCAGCTTTTTGGCCTTTTCCGGTCCCAGTCTGAATTTTTCACTGAACAGGGCAATGATCCGATCCTGGTTTGTTCCCGGTTTCAGCTTGCCGGTATAGATGACTTTATATACTTCTGACATTACCCCTTGCTCCGGTAGACCCCATTGGAATGATCAGACCTATGCATCCCATTCTCCATATAAACGGCAACATGTGCCTGTTCTTAAATCGGGGCAGGATCAGCCAGAGCATAACCAGGCCTCATCCATGCCACACAAGTTAATGATTATTAAAGCAAATCCCAAATACGATGTCAGTTATGCTGCAATTTACTACGCATATCGAGTTGACTATGATCAATAAATCTGCAGTTTTTTAGTCGGTTTTCGACTGAGATGTCGCCGATGATGGTTACCCAATATCCTTTTGTCATCCCCTTGCATCCCCTCAACCCTAGAGTCGCTATAGAAAAGGCTGAACATTTATCCCAGCAGCAGACTGGATAGATCGAGGGTAAATTTCCTTTAATGCATAGTGTCCGCCAGATCCCCCCACTTATGCAATAAGTTACAACACATCGAGCGTCAAAAACTCAAATGGAATCCTCAATAACGCCCTCCAGCAGGGTGATTATCTCATCTGTTGCCTGTTTTGCATTGCCGGCGAGATGTGGAGAACGATAGGCAACATAAACCTGCTCCGGATCTGCATGCTTTACATAGACTGCAATGGTGAACGGACATATGGCAATATTCTCAGGGGATGCCTGGGCCATCTTGTGGGATAGCAATGCACTGCAAAACTCAACCGATTCAGCCTTGGTAAATACCTCGCTGTAACCCAGATCCGGCGCGGTGCGATTCAACATATCACTCACATGCAGGGTACCGCTGACCAACAACCCTCTTTCGATTATCGCCATCTTGATGTTCTCCAGGACATCCTCGAAGGGTTCTTCCGACTTGTAGACTTTTATCGGAGAGGGGGTTTCGGCAGGTCCGTTTGCCATACATAGACTGGTGAAGAGGTACAGCATACAGAGTGCCGCTAAAACACGCATAATTATACTCCCGAGGTTGTCTGCTCCTGCAGCTTGCCGCGATGATACTGGAGCCACAGTATACCTCCAAGCAACAGCAGCGGCGGTATCAGGAACCAACCCCTATGGGGCTGATCCCCCTGACTGTAGTAACCGGTAATCCGATGATCGAATCCAGCCATGAGACCGGCCTGCTCGGCCGCGCTGAGGAAGCCAATATCGATAACACGAAGGGTATCGCCATCTGGCTCGGTAATAAAGCCCAAGCTCTCCAGGTAACCACCTGCCGATGATGCAGGTTTTGCAAAAAGGATCTCCCGGGTCGACATCAGGCCCTCTATATCTTCCACCTCAAGCTGTAGCCGCACCTTAGCCTCCGTCGGTAGGGAATCGATATATGATTCCACATCCTGCACAGGCTGCCACAGCTTGGCGGGGAAGAGATATCCCTGCAAAAAGTCGGGGCGGAAGAGGGAAAAAACGAGCAACAACAGCACCAGTGTCTCCCACAGGCGATTACGCACCAGCAACCAACCCTGGGTTGCTGAAACAAACAGCAACATTGCCGTGACACCTTGAATTACAACCATCAGAAGCTCGAACGGGCCATCGATCCCAATCAGCAGCAGATTGGTATTGAATATGAACATGAATGGCAGTATTGCCGTGCGGATATCGTAATAGAAGGATTGGAGGCCTGTTCTGATCGGATCACCGTTCGAGATACCGGCCGCCGCATAGGCAGCCAATCCCACGGGTGGCGTATCATCGGCCAGGATACCAAAATAGAAAACAAACATGTGCACGGCCACCAGTGGTATATCCAAGCCGTGGGCGGCCGAGAGCTGCACGATCACCGGCGCCATCAGTGTGGAGACAACGATATAATTAGCGGTTGTGGGCAGACCCATCCCAAGAATCATGCAGATCAAGGCGGTTAACAGCAGCATCAGGAACACCGAACCGAGAGAGAGGGTCTCGACCAATTCCCCCATCACCTGCCCTATACCCGTCAGACTGACTGTACCAACCACGATCCCCGCAGTCGCGGTCGCCACACCGATGCCGATCATGTTTCGCGCACCGTTCTCCAGTCCAACAATCAATGCATCAAAGCCCTGGCGAAAACCGTGGATTGCAGAGTTACCCTGGTACAGGGCACGCAGCCCTTCCTGGGTCAGTTGAATCACTATCATCAAGCAGATGGAGTAGAACACAGCGGTGGCTGGTGAGAGGCGCAACATTATCAGACACCAGACAAGCACCAGGATTGGAAGCAGAAAGTGAAGTCCTCCCAACAGTGCTGTAGTGACAGTCATGGTTTTAGCTGATTGCTGCTCACGTGCGCGCAATCCACAACGCACCTCGCAATAGATCAGCAAGCCATAAAAGAGCAGAATCAATCCAGCATTGGCATAGAAACTGTAACTGCCAAACAGGCTGCTCAGCGTAGTAAGCAGCCAATAGGCCAGAAACAGGAAACAGCTCACCCCCGACAGGGTCAACCCCCAACCCAGCAGTCGCTGCTTGACAGTTACGGCTCTGATGCGCTTCTCTGCCTGCATCCCGGCCTTGATCGCCTCCAGGTGTACCAGGTACATAAGACCGATATAACTCAATACCGCTGGCAGAAAGGCATGTTTTATCACCTCGAGATAGGAGATATTCAGGTACTCCACCATCAGGAAAGCGGCCGCCCCCATCACCGGCGGCATTATCTGACCATTGGTCGAGGCTGCCACCTCGATGGCGCCGGATTTCTCTGCACTGAATCCCACCCGCTTCATCAGCGGAATGGTAAAGGTACCGGTGGTGACCACGTTGGCGATGGAGGATCCCGATACCATACCGGTCAGTCCCGATGCCAATACTGCAGCCTTCGCCGGGCCTCCACGTCGATGCCCGACCAGGGCATAGGCGACACGGATGAAATAGTGACCACCTCCCGCCTGTTCCAGCAGGCTGCCAAAGAGCACGAACAGAAATACGAAACCGGCGGAGACGCCCACAGCGACACCGAAAACACCCTCCGTCGACAACCATTGATGGGATGCGACCCGGGCTAGCGAGGCGCCCTTGTGGGCAAGCAGATCGGGCAACCAGGGTCCGGCGAACGTATAGCCAAGGAAACAGACCCCGATCACCATCAATGGCCAACCCAGGGCGCGCCGTGTGGCCTCCAATAACAGCAGTAAACCCAATATGGCGACAATGACATCCCAGGATGTGGGCGCGCCTGAGCGGTCTGCCAATGCCTCATAGAAGAGGAACAGGTAGATGGCACAGATGGCAGCGGCGAAAGCGAGCAACCAGTCGATATAAGGTATGTCGTGAGCAATCACCTTGCGGCGGGGAAAAGAGAGATAGGCCAGAAAAATTGCGAACGCGAGATGGATGGACCGGACCTCGGTGTCATTAAAGACCCCGATACCCAAACTGAACGGCACCGGCGAAGCGACCCACAGCTGAAACAGGGCCCATGCCAGGGCTGTCCCCAACAGCACCTTGCGTGCAAAGCCTTTCGGCCGCCTACCGCCAAACTCGGCCGCCTCGACCAGTTCAAGCTGCAGTTTATTGTTTTGCGCTTGGTTCATCGCGGTTCAGACACACAACCCCTGGTCGGGTGGGTAATAGAATAATGGGCGTCCTTAATCTCCGCTTAGTAAGCCCTTCTCTTTATAGTAACGCAGCGCACCGGCATGGAAGGGAGCGGAGTTTCCCTGCAGCATCTCCTCGGCCTGGAGATGGGAAAAAGCGGGATGCAGTTTCCTGAAAACCGGTAGATTCTCAAACACGGCCTTGACCAACTGGTAGACAACCTCCTCGTCCACCGTCGCGGATGTCACCAAGGTTGCCTTGACCCCGAAGGTAGAGGTCGCACTCTCAGTACCTCGGTACATGGCTGCAGGAATGCTCGCGTGAGCATAGTATGGGTTGGCGGCGATCAGTGCATTCACCACATCACCGCTTACCGGCACCAAATTCGCATCACAGGCGGTAGCTGCCTCTTTGATTGACGCATTCGGATGGCCCACCGTGTAGATCATGGCATCGATTTTATTATCGCACAGTGCCCTGGCCTGCTCAGTGGCCTTCAGCTCTGAGGCTAATTTAAACACATCCTTGCTCCAGTTATATTCGTTCATCAGCACTTCCATGGTGCCGCGTTGCCCAGAACCCGGATTACCGATATTGACCCGCTTGCCCTTCAGATCGGTGAACACCTTGATATGACTATCGTCACGCGCCATCACGGTAAACGGTTCGCTGTGAATGGAAAAAACTGCGCGCAGGGACTTGAATGGGCCCTGCTGGCTGAATTTCGAAGTGCCATTGTAGGAATGGTATTGCCAGTCTGACTGAGCCACACCGAAATCGAGTTCACCGCTGGCAATGGTATTGAGATTAAAGATCGAGCCACCAGTGGACTCCACGGAACAACGAATACCATGGCTATCCCGACCTTTATTCAGTAGCCGGCAAATGGCCCCTCCGGTTGGATAGTAGACACCTGTCAATCCTCCGGTGCCGATACTGGTAAAGCGTTGCTCGGCCGCGAAACCGAGCATTGGCAACAACAACAGCCATAGGGTGATAAGTTTGCTCATAGATCCTCCTGCTAATTGTGGCAACGATACTGCATCTAGGGCCTGTTAACACTAATCCAATGCACTCTGCTGGGACTGTTTTTGCGCCCAGCAAGGCAGAATGAGCGTAGTGTAGCCCGGCTACATGAGCGAATGATAACGCCGCTGGGCGTAAAAACAGCCCCAGCCCTTCGGATTGCGCCCCGAAGGAAGTGCCCTTGGGGTGCGCCTGAAAAAGCGCCACTCAGCGTTGCTCGTCGTTCATTTGGAGTCACCAAACTTCTCTCCTCGCGCCTTGATTGGCGCTTTTTCAGGCACAACAGAGTGCATTGGATTAGTGTTAACAGGCCCTATCTAAAGGAAGCCTTTTACAGCCTGAGCAAAAAGCAGTGGTTGCTCTGCGTATAACCAATGTCCGGCACCATGCAGCATGCGTTTTCGATAATGGGGAAAGAGCTGGCCTATCCTCTCTCGATAGGCATCAATGACGTAATCCGATCTCTCAGCATGAATGAAGAGTACCTCACCAGCGTAGATAAGCCTGTCTGGCTGGGGAAATCCGATTAAATCCGGAATCGACTTACGCAACACCTCAAGATTGAATCGCCACGACCAACCCTCAGGTTGTTTGACAAGATTCTGCAGCAGATATTGTCGCACACCCCTATCTACCACCCACTCGGCCAGCCGCTGATCTGCTGCATCCCGGTGCTGAATCTCATCCAGCGGCACTCCGCTTAATCCCTGAAAGATACTATCGAAACTGTGTGCATAGGCCACCGGTGCAATATCTGCAACCACCAGCTTTTTAATCCGCTCAGGTTGCTGCAAGGCCAACCACATAGCAACCTTGCCTCCCATACTATGTCCCAGCAGGCTTACCTCACCGACAGCCAAATCATCGATCAGTTGCAACAGATCCCCGGCCATAACCCCATAGTTCATACATTCATGGTGGGGAGACCTGCCATGATTGCGCAGGTCGGGAGCGATGATATGGAAATCATCCTCTAGATGTTTCACAACCCCCATCCAGTTATTAGCCGATCCGAAGAGGCCGTGTAAGAGACAGAGCGTTGGCTGATCCGGATTGCCGAACTCACGACAATGTAATGTGACCGCATGCTCTTTCATAACAGGTCAAGGGATTCCGGATGGGGGCGAAACAGCAACTCCTGCTCGACCATGCAGAGGATCCCCCGGATAATCAGCTGGGAATCCTCACCTTGCTCTGGAAATCTATCGATAAGCTGACGGCCGCTGAATCCATCTGATAAGTGAGCGGCTTGCGCTAACTTGTCCAATGCCCAAGTCTATTTTCGTTTCTTCGGCGGCAGCAGATCGGTAATCGAGCCTTCTGCCATCTCCGCGGCAAAACAGATGGTCTCATTCAAGGTTGGATGAGGATGTATGGTCAATCCGATATCCTCAGCATCGGCCCCCATCTCCAAGGCAAGTACGGTTTCACCGATCAGCTCACCGGCGTTCGGACCGACGATACCTGCACCAAGAATCCGTTTCGTGCTCGGATCGAAAAGCAGTTTAGTCAAACCCTCGTCGCGACCGATACCCAGGGCACGACCACTGGCCGCCCAAGGGAAAGCACCCTTCTCATAGGCTACACCCTGGGCCTTGGCATCGGTTTCCGTCAGCCCCATCCAGGCAACCTCCGGGTCGGTATAGGCCACCGACGGCACGGTCATGGGATCGAAGCTGGCCGGCAGGCCAGCGATGACCTCTGCGGCAACCTTGGCCTCATGGGTCGCCTTGTGAGCGAGCATGGGCTGTCCAACCACATCACCAATGGCGTAGATATTCGGGACATTGGTACGCATATGCTCATCGACAGGGATAAAACCTGCATCATCTACCGCCACACCTGCCGCTTCCGCATTGATCTTCTTGCCGTTGGGGGTACGACCGACAGCCACCAGCACACGATCGTAGGTCTGCGGTTTCTCTGGCGCCTGCTTACCCTCGAAGGTCACCTTCAAGCCGCTTTTCAGGGCCTGGATATCGGTAACCTTGGTACCCAGCATGATCTGTCTGTAGCGTTTTGCAATGCGCTTCTGCAGGGGTCTCACCAGGTCTGTATCACAACCCGGAATCAAACCATCCTGCAGTTCCACCACATCGATCTCACTGCCTAGGGTACTGTAGACTGTGGCCATTTCGAGTCCGATGATGCCTCCACCAACGACCAACATGCGCTTTGGGACATCCGCAAGGGCCAGGGCACCGGTAGAATCGACCAGACGCGGATCATCATTGGGAAATCCAGGTATCTGCACCGGTCTGGAGCCACAGGCAATAATGGCGTCGTTGAATCCGATTGAGACAGAGCCGCTGGATGTCTTGACTGCGATCCTGTTTGGCGATTCAAAGCGGGCAACCCCATGCACCAATTCCACCTTGCGTTGCTTGGCCAGTTGCTTCAGACCACCGGTCAGACGTTTCACCACCTTATCCTTGCCAGCGCGTAGCTTATCCAGGTCAATCTTCGGCTTACCGAAGCTGATCCCCATGCTGGTCATCTCTGCCGCCTCATTGATCACATCAGCCGCATGCAGCAATGCCTTGGAGGGTATGCAACCCACATTCAGGCATACCCCACCCAAATCATCGTAACGTTCAATCAGAACCACTTTTTTACCCAGATCAGCTGCCCTGAAGGCCGCCGTATAACCACCCGGCCCGGCACCCAGCACGACCACGTCCACCTGCTTGTCGGCACTGCCCCTAACCGCCTCGGATACAGGTGCCTTGGTCGGTGACGGTTTATCATCCAATGCGCTGCCTTGAGACAATTCAAGCTTGAGTATCTTCCCACCCATGGAGATTTTGTCGCCGACCTTGACATGCAGATCCTTCACCACACCTGCATAAGGAGAAGGTATATCCATGGTGGCCTTATCACTCTCCAGGGTGAGGATAGAATCTTCCGCTTCGATCCTATCTCCTACCGCAACCAATATCTCAATGATATCCACCTGCTCAAAATCACCGATATCGGGTAGGGTAATCTCTACGATGCCGCTCATGGACGCTCCTCGGTCTATTGTTGTAACTATTCTCCCCATTTATAGCACTTCTGCATGACGGATCGTAGCCGAACAATCGGAATTCAGCGGCGAAAGGAGGATAAAGGGTGATTTTAGTTGGAATCTCGATCCAATCGGGTCAGGAAGTGCCGGTGCCTTGAATGTCCCGTTGCAACCAAGCCGTCATGTTACTGGCGGTCATCGGTTTTGCATAGTAGTAGCCTTGCAGATTTGTACATCCATTCTGCACAAGAAACCCGGCCTGCGCTTCGGTCTCGACACCCTCTGCAATCAATCCCAGATTCAAACTGCTCGCCATGGCGACAATCGTCTTCACCAGCGAGGCGTCTTCGGCATCATCGGGTAGGTCACTGACAAAAGAGCGATCGATCTTGAGGAGATCAACAGGGAACCGCTTCAGATAACTGAGTGAAGAATAACCGGTTCCAAAGTCGTCTACCGCGAGATTGACACCTAGTGTTTTGAAGCCTGTAAGCCAGGTAATCGCTTCTTCCGTATCTCTCAACAGCAAGCTTTCGGTAATTTCCAAGGTCAGCACGTCCGGATCAAGATTCGTGTCACGCAAGACCTGTTCCAGAAAGTCTATCTCCAAGCCTAGCTCACGCTGGCGGCTGGAAAGATTGACCGCCAGTCTAAGGTCGCTATGCCCCGACTTATGCCACTTGCCTAACTGGTTACAGGCGCCCCTTATCACCCAATCACCGATCGGAGCGATCAATCCGCTATCTTCAGCCAGCGGTATAAAAACATCGGGGCCGATGATACCTCTATGGGGGTGATTCCAACGTAACAGCGCTTCAACGCTTATCACCCTGCCAAACTCGGCATCCACAACAGGCTGATAATAGATCTCCAACTCAGAGCGTTGAACTGCAAGTCTTAAATCAAGTTCCAGTTGCTGTCGCTCCAAAGTCCGCTGCTGCATCGAGGCGGTAAAAAACTGATAGTTGTTTCTGCCACGATCCTTGGCCTGATACATTGCCATATCCGCATTTCTCAAGAGTGAATCCGCATTCATTGCATCATCAGGAAATATGGTTATACCAACACTCGCACCAATGAATATTTCACGCTCATAAAGAGTGAATACCTTGGTAATTCTATCGATTACTTTTGTGGCGATGTTGGCCACTGCGTCCATATCACTCACGTCCTGCAGTAATATCACGAACTCATCACCACCAAACCGGGCAATGGTATCCGATTCCCTGACACAGTCACTGATACGCTCAGCGGCGAGCTGCAGCAATTCATCCCCCATGACATGGCCGAATGTATCGTTGACCATTTTGAATTGATCTAAATCGACAAACAGAATGGCCAGCTTCCACTGTTCTCTGTGTGCTGATCCGATAGCCTGCTTCAGGCGATCGGAGAACAAAGAACGATTGGGCAACCCGGTCAAGGCATCGTAGTTTGCCTGATAAAGGATCTGCTCCTCATTCTCTTTATGTTTGGAGATATCCGAAAAGACCGCCACATACTCTTTCGCTATACCCTCTTCATCAGGGATTGCCGCTATCGACAGCCATTCCGGAAATACACTGCCGTCCTTGCGCCGGTTCCAGATCTCACCTGACCAGTAGCGTTTATGCAAGATCGAATCCCAGAGCTCTTCATAGAAGCTTTCATCATGCCTGCCGGAACTGAGCATGCTTGGCGGCTGACCGATGACCTCCTCGGGAGAGTAGCCAGTAATACGTGAAAACGAGGGGTTGACGGTCTTGATCATATTGTCGGCATCGGTGACCATGATTCCTTCCTGGGTCGTATCGAACACCGTTGCATTCATGCGCAATTGATCTTCAGCACGTTTTTGTGCCGTGACATCCTCCTTTACCGCGATAAAGTGGGTAATCTGCCCCCTGTCGTCTCGCAGTGGCGATATTGATGCCGACTCCCAGTAGATTGAGCCATCCTTGCGCTTATTGTGAAATATACCGCGCCACTCCCTGCCGGCCAGTAAGGCATCCCACATTGCTCTGTACTCTTCCTTGGTCTTATCACCACTTTTGAGTATGCGTGGATTCTTGCCTACCACCTCTTCCGCACTGTAACCGGACACCTTTTCGAAACGCGGATTTACATACTCGATAACACCCCTGGTATTCGTTATCATCACCGACGCGGGACTCTGCTCCAGCACCCTGCCGAGCTTTCTTAAATCGACTTCAGCCTGCTTTGTCTCTGTGATATCGCTCCTGACACAAACAATGCCGCCTTCATTGGTATAACTATTACTTGCAAGATACCAAGCACCATTGTCGATCTGTTCCAGGTACTGTCCCATGGGCATCGATTCAATAATCGGCTCACCCTCGAGGCTCAAAGTCTTGATCCGATTACCCGTAACCGATTGCAATGCATCGATATTGACGCCCTCTTTGATCCACTCCTTCAGCCAGGAGTAAAACTCAGTAAAACGTCGGTTGTACAATACCAGGTGACCCTCCGCGTCAAACAGTGCAAAAGCTTCCGAAAGGTTGTCTACCGCATCACGTAGCCGGAACCATGCTCGATTGACTTCATGGTGCGCAGTCTGCAGGCGCCTTATCAATTGCCAAAGACTCAGCAGCAAGATGATTACAAATGCTGAAAGCGTCATGATCAAGTGTCTTTTATTGGTGGTTTCATCCACCCGGCTTTGCTCATGTCTTGAATGTATAAGTTCGAAATACTCCTGTGTCGGGATAGCCAAATAGCGCGCCTTCAAAGCCCCAAGCCGTGTCAAGTCTTCCAGGTTGGATTCCATATGGAAGAGTACATGTTCAAATTTCTGTTTGCTTACTGGTGAAGAAAACACATAGCTCTTCAGTTGCTTCAATGTTGCATTGAAGTCATCCAACTGCGAATCGGAATAGAAGAGATCATAGGCCAACAGGGAGTTGAGCAGCTGTAAAATATCCTGGTAGACCCTGGGGTCCTCGGATTTAAGCTCTTGTGCGGCAGTAGGAAGATAGAGAATACCGTTGCGCACCACTGCTGCCTGAAATTTGATCTTTTCGAGAACAGACTGTTTCTCATCCATACCACCCCAGTACTGTTCTGTAAGGTCAAGTAAAGTGTTGTCATCCACTTCCGCCACTTTGACGTTAATCTTTTTACGCAACTGACGAAGACGATCGTTGGTCTGCACCAGTGGATCATATTGATTCAACAGAAATGAGGTGATTCTCAGGACATCCCGATCAAGACGCGCATCCGTCTCCTTCAACTGCAGCAGGTCATTTGAGAGTTCTGCGTAATGTTGGGTTTCATTATCCCAATAGACGACCAGCAGTAGAACAAACGCAATCCAAAGCGATACCAGCAATAGGCTGCGTCTGTTGTACAGCTGCTTGAGCATATTCATGGTTTCAACCTGATATGCTCACCAACCAAGGTGTAGAGGAAGGATATAATATCCTCGATATCATCATCCGGTAGCTCACGACCCAATTGGTAACGACCCATGATCCGTATCGCTCCCTCCAGGGTTGGCTCGGATCCATCATGGAAATAGGGTGGATTGATTGCTGCCAGGCGCAAACTGGGTACTTTGAAGTAGTGCTTGTCTTCACTCAGCTTGGTGACATTATAACGACCCAGGTCAGCGTCTGTGATTTCGCGTTGCGTATCCTTAAAATAGTCTCCCTTCGCACCCATTATGCCATACATGTTACCACCCACATTCACACCCTGGTGACAACTGACACAGCCATAACTCTTAAACAGACGATAACCGCGCAGCTCCTGCTCGGTGAGCACCCTTTCCTCCCCCTTGAGCCACCGATCAAAACGTGAATTGACAGTGACTAGAGAACGCTCAAAGACCGCTATGGCAGCAGCAATATTTTCCCCGGTCATACCATCATGAAACAGTTCTTCGAACTCCTCCATGATGGCTGGGTCTTTACTCAGTTTGGAAATGACCTCCTCCCAGTTGGAGTTCATCTCGATAGGATTATGGACAGGACCGGGTGCCTGTTCCTCCAATGTCTGAGCACGACCATCCCAGAAATGGACAAAATTGTAGCTGGAATTGAAGACGGTGGGAGTCTTGATGTTGCCAACACTTCCCCCAACGCCAACAGAATTTTTCTTATCATCAGTCCCGCCCGTGGAGAGGATATGACAGCTGGCGCAGCTGATACTGTTATCCTGGGAGAGTCGGGTATCGTGAAACAACTTATCCCCAAGGGATACCAATCTTGCATCCAAGCCAGGATCGGAGGCCAATGGCCCTATCGGCTCGTTCTTTACCTCGGCAGTTAGAGTAAAGGACGATATCAACCCAAATAACAGTAGTAGTTTCAACAGGATATTCATATACACTTGACGCTGAGCGCGACGTCATTAGACATCCCTGAAGAAAAATCATCCATAGTGGGGTGACGCAATGCTCCCCACAACAGGTTAGCGGTCTTTCCATTCCTAACTTTAAGAGATGATACCTAATAAAACCATAAACTTAGGATGCCCACTCACCCTTTACCCCATGGGCGAGTGGATCTTTTATTCTAACCCTATGAATTAGTAGGTTTTTTTTGAATATTGTGAATATTTCAGACAGGACCGCCGAAGAGACCATCCATTGTCCGGATCAGATCGGTCCCTGGCGATCAGAGTAATAAGCGCCGAATATCACCCAGTATGGAAGAGAGATAGGTGGTGAACCTGACACCATCTGCGCCATCGATCACCCGGTGGTCGTAGGATAGAGAGAGGGGCAAGATCAAGCGCGGCAGGAAGGCCTCCCCATCCCAGACCGGCTGCATACTGCTGCGGGAGACGCCGAGGATCGCCACTTCGGGGGCGTTCACAATAGGCGTGAATGCAGTACCACCAATTCCACCAAGGCTGGAGATTGAGAAACATCCGCCCTGCAAATCGGCCGGCGCCAATTTTCCATCCCGTGCCTTGGCGCTGATTTCCATCAACTCGCCGGCAAGCTGGAAGACACCCTTTTGATCCACATCGCGTATCACCGGCACCACCAGCCCATTGGGCGTATCCACGGCCACCCCGATATGAATATATTTCCTATATATCAAGGACTCCCCATCCGCAGACAGGGCGGCATTGAATACCGGCATCTGCTTAAGTGCCCCTGCTACCGCTTTCATGAGAAACGGCATCAAGGTCAAGCGTACAGACTGCTGTGACGCGGCCTCCTTTTGCCCCTGCCTGAAGGCCTCAAGCTCGGTGATATCCGCCTCGTCAAACTGGGTGACATGCGGCACGCTCAACCAACAGCGATGCAAATGAGCCCCACTGATCTTCTTGATGCGATTCAGCGGTGATGTTTCAATCTCACCAAAACGGCTGTAGTCAACATCCGGGCCCAGGGGCATCTCAAAGGGTGTCCGGGTTAATGCTGCCTCGTCACCCTGCCGCAGGGAGCGTTTGACGAACCTTTGAATATCCTCTTTCAGGATTCTGTTTTTAGGACCACTACCTTTGACCGATGAAAGATCAACACCCAATTCTCGGGCAAAGCGACGTACCGCCGGACTGGCATGTGGGGTGGCCTGTCCTCCGCTCTCGATGAATCCCACAGGCACGGGGGGCACACGGGCCTCTTTTTCACCCGGAAGCCGCGCCGGCTGCTCAGAAGCTGAGGCTGGCTCTTTGTTTGGTGCCGGAGCCGGTGCTTGCACAGTTTCTACTTCTTCAGCCGCCGGTGTGGGTGTAGTTGCTTCGTCACTCTCCGATTGTTGCTCGCTCTCTTCAGCCTCAATGACGAGTATCTTGTCTCCTTCCTTGACCCGATCACCAACCTTGAGCAACAGCTGTTTAACCTCGCCGCTATGGGGGGAGGGAATCTCCATCGTAGCCTTATCGCTTTCAAGGGTTAACAGGGACTCCTCTACCGCGACCCGGTCACCCTCTGAAACCAGAATCTCAATGATCTCGACCGAGTCGAAATCACCTATATCCGGTATCAGTACATCTGTCGTTTTACCCACGTCTTGTCCTCTTTGCCGGTTTGGCATCATCTATTTCGTTCAGACCATTGCCTTAGCACACACCTAGTAACCGGCTTGATAGTACCGGTTCTTAGAATTACCCCGCTAAACCTCAACCGGGTTGGGCTTGTCTGGATCGATTTTGTACTTCTTGATCGCCTGACTTACTTTGTCTGGTTTGATCTCACCCTGGTCAGCAAGCGCCTTCAAGGCAGCGATCACGATGTAGTAACGGTTTACCTCAAAAAACTTGCGTAACTGGCTGCGCATATCACTCCGGCCAAATCCGTCCGTGCCTAACACACTGTAATTTGCGCTGATGAAGGGACGGATCTGATCCGCATAACTGCGAATATAATCTGTAGCTGCCACCACAGGCCCCTTCTGACCGCTTAGTTTTTCAGTGACATAACTTAACTTTGGTTTCTCTTCCGGATGCAGGGTATTCCATCGCTCGACATCCAAGCCGTCACGACGCAATTCATTAAAACTGGTAACGCTCCATACATCCGCAGAGACCTTGAACTCTTTTTCAAGTAACTCCGCTGCGGCAATCACTTCACGCAGGATAGTGCCACTCCCCAGCAGTTGCACTCGTTGCTTATGTTTGCCACCACTATCCAGCAGATAGAAACCGCGAACTATGCCCTCCTCCACTCCCTCAGGCATAGCGGGTTGCAGATAGTTTTCATTCATCACGGTAATGTAGTAAAAAACATTATCCTGCTCTTGGTACATACGCCGCATGCCATCCTGAACAATCACTGCCAATTCATAGGCAAAGGCCGGATCATAACTGACACAGTTCGGTATCGTCCCGGCAATGATATGGCTATGTCCGTCCTGATGTTGCAACCCCTCTCCCGCCAGGGTGGTGCGACCGGCGGTACCACCGATAAGGAAACCCCGGGCCTGCATATCCCCTGCCGCCCAAGCCAGATCGCCAACCCGTTGAAAGCCGAACATCGAATAGTAGATATAGAATGGGATCATGCTGATCCCGTGATTACTGTAGGAGGTGGCGGCAGCTATCCAGGAAGACATCGCACCCGCTTCGTTGATGCCCTCTTGCAGAATCTGCCCCTTCTTGTCCTCCCGATAGAACATCACCTGGTCGGCATCTACCGGCTCATACAATTGCCCCACCGAGGAGTAGATACCCAACTGGCGAAACATGCCTTCCATGCCAAAGGTACGCGCTTCATCAGGCACGATGGGAACAATCTGCTTCCCAACCACTTTATTCCGTACCAGCATGTTGAGCAGGCGTACAAATGCCATGGTTGTGGATTGTTCCCTTTCCCCACTGCCTTCCAACAGGGCCTTGAATTCCTCCAGAGTCGGCACTTGCAGCGGCTCAAGTTTGGTCCGGCGTTGCGGCAGAAAGCCACCCAAGTTCTGGCGATGCTCATGCATATATTGCATTTCAGGGCTATCTGCCGGTGGTTTATAAAAGGGCGCGGCGCTTATCTGATCATCCGAGATCGGGATGTTGAAACGATCACGAAACGCCTTGAGGGCCGCTTCTCCCATCTTTTTCTGGGAGTGGGTGATATTCTGACCCTCACCGGCCACACCCATACCGTAACCCTTAACTGTCTTGGCCAGAATAACTGTAGGTTGTCCTTTGTGTGACACCGCCTCCGCATAGGCCGCATAGACCTTATGCGGATCGTGTCCACCTCTGTTGAGACGCCAGATATCCTCATCGGTCATATTGGCGACCATCTCATCGAGTTCCGGATATCTACCGAAGAAGTGCTCGCGTGTATATGCGCCACCCTTGGCCTTGTATGCCTGGTAATCGCCATCGACACACTCCTCCATACGCTTCAGCAGGATGCCGTTCTTGTCCCGCGCAAAAAGCGGATCCCAATAACCACCCCAGATCACCTTGATCACATTCCAGCCTGCACCACGAAATACGGCCTCAAGCTCCTGAATGATCTTGCCATTGCCTCGCACTGGTCCATCCAGGCGTTGCAGATTGCAGTTAATGACAAATACCAGATTGTCCAGACGCTCGCGCCCAGCCAGGGAGATGGCACCGAGCGCCTCCGGCTCATCCATTTCACCATCTCCACAGAATGCCCAGACTTTACGCTCATCCGTATTCAACAGACCACGATCATGCAGATAGCGCATGAATCGCGCCTGATAGATAGCCATCAATGGGCCCAGACCCATCGACACTGTCGGAAACTGCCAAAATCCCGGCATCAACCAGGGATGGGGATATGACGAGAGGCCCTGACCGTCCACCTCCTGTCGAAAACTGTAGAGCTGTTCTTCACTCAGGCGGCCTTCCAGGTATGCCCTGGCATATACCCCAGGCGCGGAGTGTCCCTGAAAAAAGATCAGATCACCGTCCCGCTCCTTGCTGGGGGCGTGGAAAAAGTGGTTGAAGCCCACATCGAATAGGGTGGCACCGGAGGCAAAACTGGAAATATGACCGCCCAACTCTGTGGATATCCTGTTTGCCTGGACCACCATGGCCATGGCGTTCCAGCGTATGAAAGACCTGATCCGACGCTCCATGGCCCGATCGCCGGGGAAACGCTGCTGCTTGGTCACCGGTATGGTATTCACATAGGCCGTGTTTGCACTGAACGGCAGGTAAGCACCGGACCGGCGGGCCTTATCAACCAAGCGCTCAATGAGAAAGTGGGCGCGATCCACACCTTCGTTCTCGAGTACGGCCTCCAAGGCATCCAGCCACTCCTGTGTCTCTAGCGGATCGGTATCGGGTCTAGTCGGCATCGTTATTCTCTGACGGTTATTCTGGCAAACAAAATCCGTTCTCCAGCTTGGAGATCAGGATCTATCTCATACGGCTGAGAAACTATTTGGCTAGCCAATGGTTTGAATTGATAGGCGTAATATACAGCAAGACGGGTTACTTTTCAGCGTTTTGGATGATTATTTTTCTGACTTAATTCCCTGTTTTTGCTGTTAATTAACCTTTCCTGGTCGGGCGTGCCAGAATAACATGCCATACCATGATCCAAACCTCAGCGGTCCCGATTCTGCAATAGTGCGACTGATAGTACCCGGTGTGTCCTGGGCAGATAGCATCTTCCAAACAATATAAAAAAGGCGCTACCGGTTTAACCGGTAGCGCCTTCACTAGTAGCCTGCAGTGGTATTCTTCTTAGATGTCTTTGCGAGACTCGAACACAGGCATTTCGAAGGGTTTGCGCTCCATAGCAACTTTGCGGCGCTCTTCCATCATTTTCATAGCCTCAGCGCGACGCGCTTCCATCTCTTTGACCATCTCGTCACGGCGAGCCTGAGACTCTTCCATACGTTTAGCGATGGCTTCGGGCATCTCTGGTCTGGCAGGAGCCATACCGTCATAACGGGTTTGCATCTGATCACGCTGAGCCTGCATCTGCTCCTGGAAGGCCTTCATTTCAGCTTCCATAGCAGCACGGGGATCAGCACTATATTTTTCGGCATATTCACGTTGCGCAGCAACCGCCTGTTCGAAGGCCTTTTGTTGTTGCTCGGCAAATGCCTTCTGTTGTTCGGCAAAAGCCTTCTGCTGCTCTTCCATGGCAGCCTTCTGCTCTTCGGTCATTGTAGGAACAACAGGGGCATGACCGTATGGCGCATATCCGTAGGGAGCATAGCCATAGTAGTTGCGATAGTTGTTGTAGCCGCGGCCATAACCGTTACCGCGTGCACTCATGTTAAAATTGAAGTCGAAATCACCAGCACCGAAACCGTCACCAAAGAAATCGTCACTCCAATCGTTGCCCCACCAAGCGTTAACGGTTGCCGATGAGGCTGCCATGGCGATTGCCGCGGCAATGATAGAAATCTTTTTCATTTTTTAGTACCCAGAATTTTTTAGTGTAAAACCACGCTGTCTGCCCTTGCACGTCCCTGTGCCGAGAAGTCCTTGTGCTAAAGTATTTAACCGCTTTACTTAGCAGGTGCAGCCTGTGTTGCAGGAGCTGCCGGTGCAACCGGAGCTACTGGTGGGTAGCCATAGCCATAAGGGGCACCATAACCATAAGGTGCGCCATAGCCATAGGGACCATAACCATAGTAGTCACGATAGTAGTTGTTGCCGCGACCATAGCCGGAACCACGGGCACTGCCGCTCATACCAAAGCTGAAGTCACCGGAGCCATCACCCCAGCCGTCGCCCCAACCGTCGTTGCCCCAACCCCGGTTACCGTAGCCTGGGCCGCCCCACCATGCGGAAGCGGAAGCGGAAGCAATGATCAATGCAGCAGCTGCAGAAGCTTGAACGATCTTTTTCATTATTCACTCTCCTCGAGATAGAATGTAATCATGATGTTTTTTGAGAAAGCAGATATAGCGTAGCCTTCGAGGTATAGAATATTAGAAATTACTTAAATTAACAAATTGCGATTTTTAATTGTAAAAAAACATTAAATAGGCATTTTCTAATATAATCAGAAATCCAAAACCGGACCGAAATAGCACTCCATGCAAATTAGCCTAATCAGACCAGACGACTGGCACCTGCATCTGCGGGATGACGATGCCATGGCATCCGTGGTGGCCCACACCGCCGAACGATTCGCCCGTGCCATAGTGATGCCCAATTTGAAACCGCCGGTTACAACGACAGCCATGGCCATGTCGTATAGGGAGCGAATTCTCGCTGCACTTCCGCAGAACAGTGACTTTACCCCCCTGATGACACTCTATATGACTGACCATCTCAGCAGTGACGAGGTGATTGCCGCGAAAAATAGTGGGATAATCAAAGGGATAAAGCTTTACCCCGCGGGTGCGACAACCCATTCAGACGCGGGGGTCACAGACATACGCCGCTGCTATCCGGCCCTCGAAACGATGCAGAAAGAGGGACTCCCTCTACTGATTCATGCCGAAGTGACCGACCCGGATGTGGATATCTTCGATCGTGAGCAGGTGTTTATCGATCGCCATCTACAACCCTTGACCCGGGACTTTCCTGCCCTGCCAATGGTTTTCGAGCACATCACCACCAAGCAGGCGGTTGATTTCGTGCGTGCCAATGAGGGCAGACTTGGGGCGACCATCACGGTGCAGCACCTGCTCTACAATCGTAACGCCATGCTGGTCGGTGGCATTCGCCCCCACTTTTACTGCTTGCCGATCCTGAAACGGGAGAGCCACCAAAGGGCATTGATCGAAGCGGCAACCAGCGGTGAATCCCACTTCTTCCTCGGCACCGATAGCGCTCCCCATCCTCAACATGCCAAGGAGTGTGCCTGCGGATGCGCTGGGTGTTATACCGCATATGCAGCAATTGAACTCTATGCGGAGCTATTCGAACAGGTCGATGCACTGGAGAGGCTGGAGGGATTCGCCAGTTTGTTCGGGCCGGATTTCTATGGCCTGCCCCGGAACCGGGAGACCATCACCCTGGAGAAGAGGGAGTGGGTAGCACCCGAGAGCTACCAGTTCGGTCAAGACCGGGTAGTCCCCTTGGGTAGTGGTGAGACAATCAGCTGGCAGCTGGTCCGCTGATAGGCGCTATTCGTTTTCTTCCAGGAGCTCCTCTTCATCATCGAAAAAGGTGTCGTCGAAGAGATCGTCCTCATCCATATGATCGGGACCATCTTTTATCTGTGAATCCCTTTTTTGCAGGTAGAACTCCCTTTGGAAGGCATATCTATCCACTGCTGCCTCATCCAGAACATCCCCTGCCTCAAGCAAATCGGCACGCACATCGATGAGTCTCAAGGTCGTCAGGGCATAGTATGTCTCTTGACTCGGGTAACTGATAGGGTTCAGCCAGGTGTCGCCAGCCAAGCCTATCAGGTCGCGAAGTGTGGTGGGCCCGAGAAAAGGCACAACCAGATAAGGGGTATCACCCATCCCCCAAAAGCCCAAGGTCTGTCCCAAATCCTCCTTGTAGTTTGGGATCCCCATATCGGATGCCACATCGAATAGGCCGAATATACCCAGTGTGGTGTTGATACAGACCCGTCCAAGATCGGTCAAGGCATGGGTGGGTTTGAGTTGCAGAAGATTATTCACCGCGGAGGGAACATCCGCGAGATTATTGAAAAAATTAGTTATCCCCAGATCCAAAACCGAGGGTGTAACCACACGATAACCCTTGGCTATGGGTTTCGCCACGTATATGTCAACCTCCTGGTTGAATTCATCGATCCCACGATTGATCGACTCAAGTGGATCGGTTGGGTGTCTGTTTTGTATGCTGGCGCAACCTGTTAAAAACAGCAGCAGTAGACCGACGATGACAATCCTTTTACTCACAGTTATCAAGCTCATTGTTTGGCTGGCAATTCGCGCCCCACGTGAACTAGGGTTGGAAGTCACCATTACCATATTCTTCTTTAACACATACCCAGCAATCAGGTTCGACATCATATCAGCCTGATCGGCCGTAGGTGAAATGAAAAGTGCAGAATCTGCCTTACCCTAGTCACAACCGCCAGCAAGCAGGATGGTATGGAAAGTGTGCTATTCCTGGGTACGAAATCCAGGCCGGAACAATGCAGATGCTAGGCATTGGACGAAAAAGATTCGAAATAATCACTACCTTTCTCTATCCTAGGGCCGATGAATGACATCAGCTACAACAGCGCCATGGCGCAGCGATTTCGCGGCTATCTGCCCGTGGTGGTAGACGTTGAGACCGGTGGTTTCGATTCAGCCAAGGATGCACTATTGGAGATCGCCGCCACGACAATTGCCATGGATCAGCATGGCTTGCTCTACCCCGCCGAGACCCACGCCTATCATCTGCTGCCGTTTGAAGGGGCCAATATCGATCCCAAGGCACTCGAATTCAACGGCATCGATCCTGAGCACCCCTTTCGTGACGCCATTGCGGAAAAGGAGGCGTTGCGGCTACTCTTTATCCCCATCCGCAAGGCCGTCAAGGCAAGTGGGTGTAAAAGGGCGATCCTGGTCGGTCACAATGCATTTTTCGATCTCGGTTTTCTCAACGCCGCTGTCGAGAGAACCGGGATCAAACGCAACCCTTTCCACCCATTCAGCACCTTCGATACCGTCACCCTGGCGGGAGTGGCCTATGGCCAAACCGTGCTCGCCAAGGCAGCAAAGGCCGCCGGTCTCGACTGGGACAGCAGTGAGGCCCACTCGGCCATCTATGATACGGAGCAGACCGCAAAATTGTTCTGCAACATTATCAATAAATGGCAGACGTTATCGCCAGAGAGACCTTGGATAAAGGAATCAGCAACCTAGTGCCAATAGTCGCTAGTTGTTCTGAATCACGATATTCGGGAATTTGGCCGCATAATCCTTGGCCTGCAGAGAGAGCTTGGCCGCTGTCTTGCGGGCAATTTCGCGGTAGATCTGAGATATACGGGATTCGGGCTCGGCAACAACGGTCGGTTTGCCGCCATCGGTCTCTTCCCGGATACGGATATCCAGGGGCAGCGCACCCAGCAGGTCCACGTTGTACTGCTCGGCCATGGATGAACCACCGCCCTGACCGAAGATATGCTCTTCATGGCCGCAGTTTGAGCAGATATGGGTACTCATGTTCTCCACGATACCCAATACCGGAACCTCCACCTTCTCAAACATCTTGAGACCCTTACGCGCATCCAGCAAGGCTATGTCCTGGGGGGTTGTGACGATCACAGCGCCCGATACAGGTACCTTTTGCGCCAAAGTCAGCTGTGTATCACCGGTACCGGGGGGCAGATCCACCACCAGATAGTCTAGATTGTCCCAATTGGTATCATTCAGCAGCTGCTCCAGGGCCTGGGTGACCATGGGACCGCGCCAGATCATGGGTGTCTCTTCATCAATCAGAAAGCCGATCGACATCGCTTGCATGTCATAGCCTTGCATCGGCTCGAGGGTTTTGCCGTCCTTGGAGTCCGGCTTGCCATTGATACCCAGCATACGTGGCTGTGACGGACCGTATATATCGGCATCGAGTACACCAACCTTGGCCCCCTCCTCGGCCAGGGCGAGGGCGAGGTTGACTGCGGTGGTGGATTTACCAACCCCACCTTTACCGGAAGCAACGGCGATAATGTTCTTGATGTTGTCGATCGGCTTGAGCGCCTTCTGTACAGAGTGGGCAGCAATCTTGGAACTAATTTTGACATCCACGCTTTCCACGCCGGGTAGAGCCTCTACCTTTTCCCGCACGGCTGCAGAAATGACATCTATACAACCCTTTGCAGGAAAGCCCAGTTCCACTGTTACGCCTACCTTGCCACCCTCAATCTCGATACCCTTGATTGCCTTGGCGGTTACCAGATCCTTCTCAAGGTTTGGTTCCACATATCCCTTTATGGCCTCGTTTACGGAATCTTGTGTCAGTTCAGACATCGTCAGTTACTCCTGCTGCGGACAGTTTAGGGGTCCGTCATATTTACTGAAAAATCATGGCGGTGGATTCTACACGAAAATCGTGACGATATACCAAGTAATTTGCTGGGTTTTGGAATGGAAGAGACTGGACCGGTGAAGAATTCAGGCCTAGGAGAAACCCTGACCTATCCAGAGATTGAAACCGCACCCCGTCGTAAAACCATTTTCGACCGCCCCAAGGGATTGAAAATGAAGGAAACAGGAAATCAAGTTTCCTGTTTCCCTGCCAGTCATATCTGGGATGGCATAAGTCAACGCTTGCGCAAATAGATCCTTACACACCGACCAGCGACACCGGTCATTTGGGATAATCGATCGCTTGACCCATGGTTCGCGTGATTACGCTATTGATTTCGGTGGTACGAAATCCGGTCAGATAGTGGTTGATCAGGTGCATACTGAGCTGATGACCCGACAGCTTGCCCTCCATATAGGGATGGCGTGTGATGGTCATAGTGGCGATACCATGCACACCGTTCCAAAGCGCCCTGGCTGCCAGTGCGATCTCTTCATCCGGCCGGGCCGCCAAGGCCTTAAGCTGCTTTTCCACCAATTCGTAGAGACGTTCCACCTTCTCTCTATAGATCTCCATGGACAACCCATCATCCCGCGGTTGATGTTCAAATACCATCCGCCAACGATGTGGATGCCGAGCGGCAAAATCGATATATACGCTTGCCAGTGCCAATACACACTGTTGCGGGAGCCGGCAATGGGTCAAGGCATCAACCTGGACGGCATAGAGTTGATCCAGGGTCCGCCCGTTAATCCGTTGAATCAGTTCATCTAGATTTCTGAAGACAAAATAGAGACTGCCGACCGTATAGCCGATGGCTGAGGCCACCTTTCGGGCTGATAGACCATCATATCCTTCGCCTTCAATGATCGCCTCTGCAGCCTCAAGCGCCATACACTCAATTTCTGATTTGCTGTGTTCACCCCTTCTTCCCATGATTACTCCTTTTACCTTAGTGCTTTCCGTTGCTAAACATATCCATTCGTCGTGTACCTGCTGAGTCGTTAGTTCACTATCACACTATTCAAATAATCGCACAGTGATCTCATGCACAAGATTCCCATATGAAACAAATATTATTAAATGGCGTTTATTTGCATGAAGTGGGATTTATGCTGTGAAACACAGGGTGTCGAGCAGCCATTACCCGCAATAATTCACACCAAGATAGCGATTTTCAGGAGACTCTTCTCACCCGATCGGCTTCGATTTTTGCCTGGTGAACCTGCTGAGCAGCAGGATCATCACCAATGAGATAGCAAACCCCGGGATGATCTCATACAGGTCGAACAGACCACCCTGAAGCGGTTTCCAAATCACGACGGTCAATCCGCCACTCACAATACCGGCCAACGCACCCCAACGGTTCATCCCTTTCCAGTAGAGGGAAAGGAGTACCACCGGACCGAAGGCTGCACCAAATCCAGCCCAGGCATAGGAGACCAGGTCGAGAACTTTATTGTCCCGATCCAGCGCCAGCAGAAAGGCGACTAATGCGATTGAGAACACCGCCAGACGACCGACGATCACCAGTTCGGCTTCAGTCGCTTGTTTGCGCAATAACAGCCGATACAGGTCGCCGGTAAAGGTGCTGGATGAAACCAGCAGCTGGGAGTCTGCGGTACTCATGATCGCGGCCAGAATAGCGGCCAGACATATTCCCGCAACAAGGGGATGAAACAGCATATCGACCAGACGGATAAATACCTTTTCCGCATCCTGCAGAGGGACTTCGAATATGGGAATCCCCACCAGACCGACCAGGCAGGCAGCGGTCAGGGTTATCAAAACCCAACTCACCGCTATACGTTCCGCCTTGGGTACGAACTCGCTATGTCTTATGGCCTTGAAGCGTGCCAGGATATGCGGCTGGCCAAAATAACCAAGCCCCCAGGCCAGCAATGAGACGATGGCAATCATGCCGAGTGGCTCCCCGTGGCTATCCGTCAACGGATTGAGCAGCTGCGCATTAGTACTGCTCACACTTGATAGAAAGTTTGCCAAGCCGCCCTGCTCCATAACCACATAGAGGGGTATGGTCACTAACGCCAGCAACATCAACAGACCTTGAAAAAGGTCAGTCCAGGAGACTGCAAGAAATCCACCGAATGCGGTGTAAAGGATAATGATCAAGGTACCCGATGTGACTGCCCAAAAATAGGGAAGTCCGAATACCGCCTCGAACAGTTTGCCGCCGGCGACAAGCCCGGAGCTTGTGTAGAAGAGAAAAAACAGCAAGATAAAAAAGGATGAAGTAATCCTGATCATGCCGCTGGTATCGTTGAATTTATTAGATAGATATTCCGGTAATGTGAGTGCATTGCCTGCCGCTTCAGAGGCAATACGCAATCTTGCCGCTACCAATCGCCAGTTGAGCCAGGTGCCGATCAGCAAGCCAAAGGCAAGCCACAACGATTCCAGACCTGCCAGGTAGGCATAGCCCGGCAGACCCAGCAGTAACCAGCCACTCATGTCGGAGGCACTGGCACTCAATGCGGTCACCCAGCTACCCAGGCTTCTGCCACCCAACACAAAATCGGAGAGACTTTTGGTTCTACGCCAGGCGACGATACCGATGATCAACAGGGTCAGCAGATAACAGAAGAAACTCAAACCCGCTAACAACTGGTCACTGCTCATTCCTTTTCCCCTTGTTAAAGATCTTCTTAAGGTAGGCCTGTTTCATCACCTCTTCAAAGGCTTGATTGGATGGATAATCATAACCGAATACCGGCTGCCAAAGGCGTTGATTCTCCATACACAGATAGAAAAAGACATCATCGTGCCAGGCCTGTAGCGACTGATAAGCAAAGCGGAACATCTCTTCCTTGATCGCCTGGGGATAGGAGAGCTTGCCATCGCTCTCAACCATCGGCATCTGCAATATCTTGCTGCGAAACGCTTTGCGAGCACGCAGCTGCTTGATAACCGGTTTAATGTAGGTCAGGGTGCCCAGTGACACCAGAACCACCTCATCTTTGGAAAATTCTCTCACAAGCTGTTGCAACAGAGAGCCGTAATCCTGACGCCAATCCGCATAGTGAATCATGGGGTGGAAGTGAAATCCAACCAATGCACCACGATCCGCCAGACGGCGCGCCGCCTTCAGACGGTCCTCCAAGGACGCGGTTAAGCGCTCCTCATGCGCAATCAATGTCGGGGTGTTGAGCGACCAGGTACAGAGCAGGTTGGGAGGAAGGTCCGCCCTCAGAAGGTGGTTGATATTTTTCGATTTGCTCTTCAGTTCCAGGATTACATTCGGATGACGGTGGGCAAAATCAAGCAACGCATCCAGCACTCCTCCCTGGTTGCCCCACATGAGCGAATCCGATGACTGTCCGGTACCGATATGATAGATGCGATCCGGGTCGATCTCGAGTCGCGCCAGTTTCTCAGCAAACCGGCTGTCGAATCGCACTTCATCGCCGTGATAAAAGGATTGAATACTGCAGTAGCTGCAGTCGAATCCACAGTTCTCCACCGCATCCAGGGTCATCAGGTTGCAGCATCGGGTTCGCGGCGATGCCACCGGACAGGGCCCAAGGGCCAGCTTGTCCTTTTCGGTTTCGATGCGTCTGATGCGCTGCGCATCATATCCGGTTGTCACCGTTAACGGCGGGTAACGCTTGGGCTCCTGCTTCAACCGCAGCCAGTGTTGATGTACTGCCTGCACGAGTTTTTGCCGCCGTTGTTTCGGATCCAGTATGGCGCTGTCCATCTCGGGCCAGATCTCATGCAGCGGTCGCTCTCCCCACATCACCAGATCGACTGCGATATCGCTGAGCTGTCGCAGTTGTTGCTGGGTAAAGCGGAACTCGAGGGAGCGGCGCCTGAGGAATTGGTGATGCAGTGCATCGAGCCGATCCATACCCGCCTCTGTCAGCAGTGTCTCCAGCTTCTCCTCGTAGGCTAAGGATTTTGCCTTCATTGAACTCGGGCCTGTCTACACTAACTCAACGTTTGCGCGTCACGAATTGCTTCAGTCGCTGACGCTTCTGTATCTGACGTTTGGTGAGTTTATTGCGCTTACCTTGATAGGGATTGTCACCGGAACGGAACTCGATTCGGATCGGCGTACCGTCCAATCTCAGCGCTTTACGAAAGCGACTCACAAGGTAGCGTCTATAGGTGTCGGGAACCCGTTCTGTCTGGTTGCCGTGAATCACGATCAAGGGTGGATTTTTTCCCCCCTGATGGGCATAGCGAAGTTTGATACGCCGACCATGCACCTGGGGAGGCTGATGCTCCTGAACCAGTATTTCCAGCAGACGTGTCAGATCCGGTGTCGCCAAGTCGCGCATTGCGTTGGCATAGACCCGTTCCACCAGGTCGAACAGATCCCCCACACCGGATCCGTGTAGCGCGGAAATATAGTGGTGTTGTGCAAAATTCAGGAATGGCAGCTTGCGTTCGACCTCGCTTTTGATCCACTGCCGCTGTTCATCGATCAATCCATCCCATTTATTGATTACCAGGATCAGCGCCCTGCCACTTTCAAGCACATGCCCGGCCAGGTTGGCATCCTGCTCCCCTATACCCTGTTGGGCATCGAGCACCATCAGCACCACATTGGCCTCTTCGATCGACTGCAGGGTTTTGATGATGCTGAATTTCTCAATCGCTTCCCTGATACGTGAACGACGCCTGACACCGGCGGTATCGATCAGGGTGTAGTGACGTTCGTTGCGGCTGAAGGGAATATAGATGCTATCCCTCGTGGTACCAGGCTGATCGAAGGCCACCACACGCTCTTCTCCCAGCATACGATTGACCAATGTGGATTTACCCACATTGGGACGACCGACCACTGCAATCTTAATTCCCCCCTCTTCCGGCGGACCTGCTTTCTCTGCAACCGGCAGGGAGTCGAGCACCTGATCGATGAGACTACGCACACCCCGACCATGTACCGCAGCAATGGTATGGAGCTGGTCAAAACCCAGACGATGGAAATCGCTGGCGGCGATATCCCCCTCCATCCCGTCGCTCTTGTTGACAGCTAAGGTCACTGGCTTACCGGTGCGACGCAGCTGTTGGGCGATCGCTTCGTCGCCAGCGGTACACCCCTCCTTGGCATCGAGCAGAAACAGAATATGATCGGCTTCACCAATCGCCTGCCTGACCTGCTGCTCCATCAACTGATCTATGCCTATCTTATCCCCGCTTATACCGCCTGTATCCACCACTACGAAGGGATGATTGCCCAGCTTGCCAGTACCGTATTTACGATCCCGGGTCAGTCCGGGTTGATCTGCCACCAGGGCATCCCGACTGCGGGTCAAGCGGTTGAAGAGGGTCGACTTACCCACGTTGGGTCGTCCAACCAGGGCAATGACCGGTAGCATGTCAGCGACTCTCGGTCTCGATCGGGTGGGCCCTGAGGGCACTCAGGGTACCACCCTCATCCATCACATAGACGATATCGTTGATTACCAGGGGTTTCAGACGGATGGCATCACTGCCAACTCTGATACGAGCCATCTGACGGCCATCCTCCTGGGACAACCAGTGGACGTAGCCGTCGAAATCACCCACCACGACAGTATCGTTTACCATCGCGGGGGCAGATAGTTTACGTGCATGCAGCTTCTTCTGCTGCCATAAGGTAGCCCCGTTGGTAGCGTCCAGTGACCACACATGATCCGCAGAATCAGTCACGAATACCTGACGCCAGCTTGCATCGAGCCCGGCATGGGATGATATGTCGCGCCGCCACAGCACCACCCCGCTGGATTCGGAAACGGCAGCCACGTCACCCTGATAGGCAGTGACATACAGGGTACCCTCCACCAATACCGGATCCGCATCGATATCCACAACCCGCTCCAGCTCTGTTCGTCCTTTTGGCGTCGAAATCGTTGCCTCCCACTCCGCCAGACCGGTATCCAGAGAGAGTCCGACAAGCTTGCCACCGGCAAAACCTGCCAGCACCTGATAGTCCGTGATCAACGGTGAACTGTCGCCACGCAGGGTCAATACCGGGACACTGCGGTCATATAGCCAACGTTTTTCACCGGCGTCGGTTGAGTAGGCTGTCACGCTGCCATCGGTGGTACGACAAACCACATTGCCATCATTGATGGCTGGCGATGATAGGACCTCACTACTCACCCGCTGGCGCCACCTTTCCCCACCATCCTCACCGTTCAACAGGATCAGCTCAGCTTCCAAGGTGCCAACGGCAATCAACCCATCCGCGACGCCAGGGCCGCCACTGAGTGGGCTATCAGTATCCACCGACCAGTGCTTATCCCCTGTCTCAGGATCGAGGGCAAAGACCTCACCTGAGGGCTCCGCGATATAGAGTACACCGTTGCTCACCACTGGCTTGAGCTTCAACAGGGTCTCATCGGCATCCTCGAACCCGGCATCCCAGATGGTTTCGATACGCAGCTCCGGCTGCAACTCCACCAGTTCGGAGGGAGGGTCTGCATTATCCTTGCCGGTAAAGGCGCTGCAGCCTGCAAGCAGAAGCAGCAAGGGCCAGAAAATGAACTGCCTCATCACAACCTCAAGGGGTATTGGCTGCAAGATCATCTAGCTTCATCTGCAACAGATTCCGGTCGCTGACCTCCAGGGCCATGGCCTGGGCGTACGCTGCGGCTGCGGTGGCCCTGTCACCCCTGGCAAAGGCGATATCTCCCCGTATCACGGCAAACTCACCCGCGAATCCACCCTGCTCCGATGCAACCAGCTTTTCAGCGCTATCAAGTTCTCCCTGATTAATCAGAAGCCTGGCCAGGTTGAGTTGCACCAGCTGCTTCAGTGCCGGATTGTCCGCATTCTGGCTGGCCCACTCCAGACGGGTGATGGCGGTGGCCACATCCCCCTCGTCCAGCTTCACCCTCGCCTCGGCCATCGCGGCAAAGATCCCATAGCTGTTGTCGTAGTCGCTGCGCATCAACTCCGCCTGCTTGACTGCGGATGGTTTGTCGCCACGATCCACTGCAGCCACCATCTGATTGAAGGCGATTGCCGCTTCGGCACCGATTCTATCCTTGTAGCTACCCCACGCCTGCCAGCCAAAGACGCCACCCAACCCAATCACCAATCCGGCAATTACGGAGGTACCGTTCTCTTTCCACCAGCGTTTAATCGCTTCGACCTGTTCTTCTTCGGTCTGATACTCACTCATTGTGCTTACCTTCAATGAATCATTGTTTATTGAATTCCGCCTACACCTGCCGGTGCCGGCGATTCATCATGGTTTGCGGGTTACCAACTCCGCAAGACTCGTTTCCAACTGAGACAAGGCTATCTGCTGTTGTTCTCCTTCGCCTCGCAACGGCTTAAGGCCAATCTCCTGGCGCGCAACTTCATCTTCACCAAGAATAAGCGCATAGCGGGCCTGACTCCGGTCCGCTCGCTTGAGTTGATTTTTAAATGT
This sequence comes from Candidatus Thiodiazotropha sp. CDECU1, assembly GCF_963455295.1. Taxonomy (NCBI): domain Bacteria; kingdom Pseudomonadati; phylum Pseudomonadota; class Gammaproteobacteria; order Chromatiales; family Sedimenticolaceae; genus Candidatus Thiodiazotropha; species Candidatus Thiodiazotropha sp. CDECU1. Next base: position 920,257 of record NZ_OY734020.1, on the reverse strand, counting down.
GCCCCCGCCGCAGTGGTTGATGAGGCGCAGCCCGGGCAAGGCACTGCGCAACCGTTCAGCCAGCAATACCCCCTCGCGGGATGCCCTATCCCCCAGCATCACCAGGTAGACATCGGGAACAGGCAGTTGTTCTTGCAAATCGATGGCTTCCAACATGGCGATCAAGCGTTCCAACCCCATGGCAAAACCGACCGCAGGGGTTGCTCTTCCGCCCAACTGATCAACCAATCCATCATATCGTCCACCGGCGCACACAGTGCCTTGGGCGCCAAGGCTCTCGGTCACCCACTCAAACACCGTGCGACTGTAGTAGTCCAGCCCCCGAACCAGGCGCGGATTGAGCCGATATTTCACACCGGCACCATCCAGTCCCTGTCGCAGGCGATCGAAATGGGCCAACGACTGATCCTCAAGATACTCCATGAGACTGGGCGCATCCTCTATTACCGATGCCATCTGTGGATTCTTGCTGTCGAGGATGCGCAGCGGATTACTCTCCAGGCGACGCCTGCTATCCTCGTCTAGCTCATCGAAACGATCGCGAAAATAGGCGATCAACTGATCGCGATAGTGACCCCGCTCCTCCGCTGTGCCCAGGGTGTTGAGCTGCAGCTCCAGATCCTGTAGTCCCAACTCCTGCCAAATCCGGGCCGTGATCAGGATCAGTTCGAGATCGATATCGGGTCCCGCCAGGCCAAAGGTCTCTACGCCTATCTGATGGAACTGGCGGTAACGCCCCTTTTGGGGACGCTCGTGGCGAAACATCGGACCCTGATACCAGAGCCGTTGCGTCTGATTGAAAATCAGGCCGTTTTCCAGGCCTGCCCGCACACAGCCCGCGGTACCTTCCGGCCGCAGGGTCAAACTGTCACCGTTACGGTCGGCGAAGGTATACATCTCCTTCTCCACAATATCGGTAACCTCTCCTATGGAGCGCTTGAAAAGCTCTGTCATCTCGACGATGGGCATACGAATCTCGGCATAGCCGTAACGGCTGAGCACCGAGCGCACCCGATCCTCGAGAAACTGCCAGAGCGGTGTCTGTTGCGGCAGGATATCCTTCATCCCGCGTATGGCTTGGATCTGCTTTGCCATTGAATTCAGGTAACAGGGTGTGAAATCAGACTGGTTTGAATAAAACGTTGAAGGTTAACATGGAACCGCCGATTTGACCTAGTCCATTGTCCGCCCAGGACGAGCATCCAGGCCAAGAGGCCAGCAGGCAGTGGTATGCTCGAACTCCGCCTGACAGGCCGGTTATAGGGGGCAGAACCCGCTACAGCCGGTTCGGATCCAAGGTAAATCGCGCCACCTTACCCCGGGTAAAAGGCTTGAGGTCGAATGCTTCGCCATCGATATTCAGCTCCACGCCTGCGGCATTCCCCAGCAGCACACTAAAGGGACCAAGCCGGCTGTCCAGGGTGCGGCGCTTTCCTGCCGCCAGTTCGCCAAAGATGCGTAATTTACCATCCCGATCACGCACCTCGGTCCAACAGGATTCATTGAACAGGAACACCACCCGTTTCGACACAACAGCAACCACCTCTGGCGTGGGCTCGACCTCCTGGGTAGGCAGATTCACCGGATCCGGCTGTGCTTGTTCAGCGGGTTGCGATGGCTTGTCTTCAAGGGGTGCTAGCAGCTGATCAGAGGTGGTGATCACATCGTCTATCTCATTCAACAGCCGTTCCGACGCTTCCACCACCTCCTCCGATGGCGGATCGGGTTGTGGCATATCCACCTCCGCAGGCTGTGGCTGCGGTTGTGGTTGCGGAATAACTTGTTCGACGACGGGATCCTGCACAACAGTCTCTAGCTGGTCCTCCGCAGCAACTGATTCGGGTTCCTCCAATTCCACCCGGGTCTGCCACCAGAAAAAGAGCAGACCGGCCAGGATCAGTAAAATACCCCAGGTCACGTAACGTATGACGCCATGTCCGCTATGCAGCTCGCGACTCAGTTCCTGTTTTTGCGATCCCTGAATCGGCAGCTCATCCGAAACCGGAAGCAGGCTCTGATAGGCTTCGATGACCGCATTCTCATTGACACCAAGCAGCCTGGAATATTTACGCAGGTATCCCTGCACGAAGACAGGTCCTGGCAAATTGTCGAAATCATCGACCTCAAGGGCTGCGATCATGGCCTGACTTAAATGCAATTGAGCCGCCATCTTTGCCTGATCCAGTCCTTGTCGCTCCCTTGCTTTGCGTAACTGTGAACCTGGCCCAATGACCGCCTCAGGCGTTACCACACTTTCATCTTTGTTTATGGCGTTCATTGATTTTTTTCAACTTCATAGAGCGACTGGACCTCAGGCGCATCCGGATACTCCCTGAGCAGTCTTCTTCTGTACTCCTTGCTTTTAGCCAGGTCTCTTAGCCGCTTCTCAACCTGCACTCCTAGCAAAAGAGAGGCGGCAGTTGGTTTGACCTCGCTATGGTAGCGCTCCAGATAGGCACGTGCGGAGAGGTTCTTCTCCTGGCGGAGCGAGACTTCAGCCATCTTGATGAGTGCCGTGGGATAGTTGGCACTGGCGGTGAGTGCCCGGCGGTAATAGTTTTCCGCTTTGACGTCATCACCCTCACGCTCAACGCACAAACCAGCATTCGTCAACGCCACCCAGGGCGTGGGATAGAGCGGATTTGCCAGGGCCTTTTCGAAGTCTTGCAGCGCATCGGAATAGCGCCCAAGACCACAGTAAAAACTTCCGCGCGCATTGCGTATATAAGGGTCCCGTGCGTCGAGTTCCACAGCCCGGTCATAGTGTTTGCCAGCCCGATCGATCTCACCCAGTTGCTGATAGAGAATACCGATCACATTGTGGGCATCTGCGGACTTATCATCCACTTCCAGTGCCTTTTTGAGTTTCTGCATGGCAATCGCCGACTGGCCATCCCGCATATAGGCCATAGCCATCTCGACATAGATCTTTGCTGGACTGTTGCGCTTCTCCTGGCCCAAATTGCCCGTGGCGTCACTGGATTGCTGCTGGGTTGCGCACCCACTCAGAATCGACACTGCAAGCAGCAGATAACTTAGATAACCACCCATCGACTTCATGAAACACCCAATTTGATGTTACTCAGTTTTTCCATACGCAACTCCCTGCTGGTTCGATCCCTGACTTTGCCTACCAGCTGACCACATGCCGCATCAATATCATCACCACGGGTTTTTCGTGTGGTAGCAATGATTCCCGAGCGCTTCAGGCGCATCCGAAAAGCCTCCACCCGTTCCGCGGGTGATGCCTGATAGTGAGTCCCCGGGAAAGGATTGAAAGGAATCAGGTTTACCTTCGAAGGGGTCCCCTCCAGGAGGCGGATCAAGGCCTTGGCATGATGCAGCGAATCGTTGACACCGTCCAGCATGACATACTCCCAGGTCACTTTGCGCCGCTTGTCACCTTTGACATATTCGCGGCACGCGGGTATCAGTTCCTGCAGCGGATATTTGCGATTAATTGGCACCAATTTATCCCGTAACTCATTATCGGGAGCATGTAGGGAGACAGCAAGACTGACATCGCAGGATTCACGCAATTTCTTCAGTGCCGGCACAATCCCCGAAGTGCTAATAGTAACCCGATATTTGGATACCATATAGGCCAGATCATCCTGCATGATTTTCATGGCCGTGATAACCGCATCAAGGTTGGCCAGGGGTTCACCCATTCCCATCAACACGATATTACTCGGCGGTTCACCCAAATTGCGGCTGGCAACCCATACCTGCCCGATAATCTCGGCAACACTCAGATTACGATTGAAACCCTGCCGGGCGGTTGAGCAAAAGCTGCAATCCAGGGCGCACCCCACCTGGGATGAGACACAAAGCGTATTCCTTCCATCATCAGGTATCAGTACCGTCTCGATCCGTTGCCCATCCAGCAACTCGAGAACCCATTTACGGGTGCCGTCAGTGGCAGGTTTTTCATAGACCAGTTGCGGTATCTCTATATGCGCCTGTTGCCGAAGCTGTTCACGCAGACGCTTGGAGATATCGGTCATGGTATCGAAGTCGGTAACACCGTGTTTGTGTATCCATTTAAAGACATTTCTGCCATGAAATGCCTTGCAACCCAATCCCAGGAAATAGGACTCCATACCCTGCAGATCAAGGTCCAGGAGATTGGTGGTTTGTCTCTCGTTAGCCAAAACAGGTTTTCGCAATATTGAACTTGTGATAATAGAGGAGGAGAAAAAGCATAAAATAACAAAGCGTTAGTTTAGCGATGACACGGCAGACTGGCAATCTAAACCTGCCACCCGGGGTAGTGCTTAAACCTGTCGTTTGACCAGGTTCACATCCGGAAGCTGCTCAATTTTCGACAATAATCTACTTAATTGTTCCATATCCCGTACCTCGACCGTAAAGCGCATCCTGGCTGAATCGGTTTTACGATCGGTATTCGTGTTCACCCCGATGACATCGATGTCCTCATTGGTCAGAATCGAGGATATATCCCGCAAAAGACCCTTTCTATCGCTGGCGATAACCAGAAAATCGACTGCATAGCTGGTCTCCTGCTGCTCCATGCTCCAATGCACGGTAACCAGACGATCACTCTCACTCTTCTGCAGTGCACGGATATTGGGGCAGTCCGAGCGGTGGATCGTGACCCCCCGTCCCCGGGTGACATAGCCGATAATCGGATCATAGGGAACCGGTTTACAGCAGCGTCCGATAGTGGTCATCAGGTCATCAACACCGGCCACCACCACCTCCCCTTTAACCACCCCCTGGTCACGCTGGGTTTCACCAATCTCTCTTACTCGCGACTCGGCCTTCGCCCGGCTGCCGAGACCGGCGACCTGGATGGGTGACAGATCACCGCGACCGATCGCCGCGTAGACATCTTCCGTATGTAGCAGATTGTGCTTGGCGGCGGCAGCTTCCAAGTCAGGTTTTTCGCTGATTGATAAGCGTGTCATTTCACGCTCCAGCGCCGCACGACCCAACTCCACATGGTGGTCATAGTCGAGTTGTTTGAACCACTGCTTGACCCGGTTGCGCGCCTTGGAAGAGTGCAAGTAGCCCAGGTGCGGGTTGATCCAGTCGCGACTCGGGGTCCCGTTCTTGGCCGTCAGAACCTCCACGGTTTCACCACTGCGCAAGGGGCGATTGAGCTGCACGATATGACCATCCACCTTGGCCCCGCGACACTGATGTCCCACATCGGTATGGATGGCATAGGCAAAATCGAGTGGCGTCGAACCCTTGGGCAGTTCCACCACCTTACCCATCGGGGTCAGCACATAGATCCGTGTCGCCTCCAGTTCACTCTCCGCTCCATTCGCCAGGGCACCACTTTCCGCTCCTTCATCCTTCCTTTCCAGCCATTGCCGCATCCACACGATTCTTCGTTCGAAATCCCTATCCTGTTTGGCGTTTTCCTTGTAGCGCCAATGGGCCGCCACCCCCAGCTCTGAATGATGATGCATCTCACGGGTGCGAATCTGTACCTCCAGGGTCTTATCCTCCGGGCCGATCACGGCGGTGTGAATGGAACGATAGAGATTGGCCTTTGGGGTCGCGATATAGTCATCGAATTCGCCGGGAATATGTTTCCACAATCCATGCACCACACCTAATGCCGCATAGCATTGCGCAATATCATCCACCAATACCCGCACCGCCCGAAGATCGAAGATCTGTTCAATATCCACTGCCTTACGCTGCATCTTGCGCCATATGCTATGGATATGCTTGGGTCGGCCGTTGATTTCCGCATTCACCCCGGCGGCCTGGAACTTCTCCCGCAACAGCTCGATAACCTCTTTGATGAACTGTTCCCGGTCAGCACGTCGGCCATCCAATAGACTGGCTATGCGTTTATACTCCTCGGGATGGAGAAAACGCAGCGACAGGTCTTCGAGTTCCCACTTGACCTGCCAGATTCCCAGTCGATTTGCCAATGGGGCATAGATCTCCTCGGTCTCCTGGGCCAATCGACGACTCAGTTCCGGGGATAGCCTGCGTGCGGAACGCATCAGATGAAGCTGTTCCGCCACCACCACCAGTATGACTCGAATATCCTCCGCAATACCCAGCAGCAGGCGACGCAGATTCTCCGCATGCTGCCCTTCATCCTGCCCAGCAACATCACTGGAGAGATCGGTCAGCAGATCGATGCGGGCCAGGTCATCCACCATATGGGCAGTACTCTCACCCAACTCCCGCCGCAGCGTTTCAATACTGAGGCTAGAGTCCTGCATAACCCCCAGCAGCAGCGCCGCGGCAACCGTTTCCCGATCCATGCGTAATTCGGTCAGGATCTCAGCCACGGACAGGGCATGTCTTAATTGGGTTTCGCCACTCAAAATACGCTTGTCCGGGTTCGCCATGAGGGCGATATCCCCCGCCTTGCGTAACATCAAGCGATCTTGATCGTCGAACTCGGCAGGCAGCATCCCTAACCAGTGGGCAACAATAGCCGCATCGGCGCTATCCCCCTCCGGCAGTCTGCTACTGGTAGTGACCATTGAAAATCAGTCAAGCAGGTGACTGACCAATCCATCCGCCAATTTCGGTTCGAACCAGGTGGACTTGGGCGGCATCACTTCGCCGGCGTCCGCTACCGCCATCAACTGTTCCATACTGGTGGGAAAAAGCGAGAAGGCAACCGCCATCTCCCCACAATCGACCCGTTGCTCCAGACCTGACAGGCCACGGATTCCACCGACAAAGTCGATTCGATTGTCACGCCGCGGATCGGAAATACCGAGGATGGGTTCAATCAGGTTGTCTGCCAGCAGACTGACATCCAGTCGCGCCACAGGATCACTGGGGATCTGGGACGCATCGAGTTGCAGACGATACCACTGCCCATCCAGATACATTCCGAATTCACCACTCTGCCCTGGCTTTACCGGCTGCTCACTGGGCTGGACCCGGAAAACCGCTTCGATGCGGGAGAGGAAAGTCCCCTTGTCCAATCCATTCAGATCCTTGACGACCCGGTTGTAATCGAGTATCTGCATCTGATTGTGAGGAAAGATGACACTCAGAAAGTAGTTATAGGGCTCATCCCCGGTGTGATTCCCATTGGCCGCCTTTCGCGAGGCAGCCACCCTTGAACCCGCCGCTGAACGATGGTGACCATCAGCCACATAGAGCGCCGCCATCTGATCGAACTCACGGGTCAGAAACGCAACCTTTTCATCATCATCCACGGGCCAGATTTCATGCCGCACACCATCAGCGGCTGTGACATCTATCTCAGGCTGGCTCTGGGATACATCAGCGAGCAGGTTATCCACGCCCGGTGCACTCGGATAGACCAGAAAAACCGGACCGGTCTGGGCATTCAAGGCATCCACCTGGCGTACCCGGTCATCCTCCTTCGCCGGACGGGTGAACTCATGTTTCTTGATCCGGTCGTTATCGTAGGCCTCAACCGAAGCAGCCGCCGCCAATCCTGTCTGAACATGGGTCCCCATGGTCAGGCGATAGACATAGAAGCAGGGTTTCTCATCCTGTACCAAAATCCCCTCCTGCACCATCTTCGTCAGGTTCTCTGCGGCCTTGGCATAGACCTCGGGGGCGTATGGGTCGATACCCTCCTGAAGGTCGATTTCGGGCCTCGAGATATGCAGAAAGCTCCACGGACGACCACGCGCCATCTCTCTGGCTTCGGCCTCGTTCATGACATCATAGGGTGGCGCGGCAACATCGGCAGCCCGCCCTTCGGCAGGACGCAGTCCAGGAAATGCTCTGATCAGCGGCATGGGGATATTTCCTCAGGGGTGTAAGGTCAATTCAAAACGACCCGATTGCAAGTGAGGGACGGATTGTTTCAAAAGAAGCGTTGAATAATCAAGCGGTATCATCATGCCATGTAAGAAAAGGACTACGTTGATTTGGGATCAAACCTACATTTTTATTGTGGTTAATCGCATAGAATTAAAACCGTCGCATCAAGGACGCAACGGATCGCAGAAACGTACAGGGATGTCCATGGATTGAAACCAATTGCCAACCAATTATTGCGACAACAGATCCTGGCGCCCACGGATTGGGTGCCGGGGTTTTTTTTGCTTTCAATTCAGCATCTTGGGCCTCTGCCAGACCCCATTTGAAGCATCTGTTGTCACTCAGCTCAATACTCGACCCGCCACAGGGATTGATCCTGCTGGTCAAACCCGTCCCATAATTGTCCGTAACTCAGTCCGGTCTGAGGATGGATCTCGTCAGCCGCAACCTCCGACAAGGGCAGCAGGACGAAGGCATATTTCAGAATTTCGTCCCTGGGCAGCTGTATCGGGCCCTCATCTATGATCCGGTCGCCATATGTCAGTAGATCGATATCCAGGGTACGGGAATTAAACCTCTCCTGGGCACGCTCTCTACCATGCCGCGCCTCCAGTTGGCGTAATATCGATACCAGCTCTCTCGGTGAACGGTCTGTGGAAATCCCCACGACCATATTATGAAAATTGTCACCCTTGAATCCGACTGCCTCACTCTCATAGATCGGGGAGACCCGCAAATCACCGAAAATAGCCTCAAGATCGTGCAGTGCTTGGGGAATATGATTCTCTGGTGCCATATTGCTGCCCAGGCTCAGCCAGACATTCACCATCCCGGTTTCAGTCACGCTGACCCCGTTCAATGATCACCCCCACATCCCGCGCAGCGCTGACTGCACCCACCTTGTTGAGGGTCAAACGGACCCAAGGGACATTGAATTCGTGCAAAATTATCTCTGCGCACCGTTCAGCCAGGGTCTCAACCAACTGGAACTCGCTCTCTTGAGCATATGAAACAAGACGTTTACTCACTGATTTGTAGTCCAGGGTATCCTTTATGGCATCGGTCGCCGCCGCCGTGGCGATATCGGCCCCCATTTCAATATCAAAAATCACCGTCTGCCTGATCTTCCGCTCCCAGTCATAGATACCGATCACGGTATCGACTCGCAGATCCCGGATAAAGACTATATCCATAAATACTAGCCATCTGTTTATCAAAAAGCTCATGGTAGAGGAGAATAGGCAGTGAGCAAACCCCCTTTCACTGTGAAGCCTTGTAATATGGCTGGTTCTGTTCCAACATGACCCGGTCAAACAAGCCTAACGCATGCATCTGATTTAACCTCCATATGCCCTGAAATCACCAAATACGCAGATATGATCACAGATTCTCTTCTCGTTCTTGGGGCCTATCTATTAGGTTCCATTTCAAGTGCCATCCTTGTCTGTCGCGTCATGGGTCTGCCGGATCCGAGAAGTCAGGGATCGAATAATCCCGGGGCTACCAATGTATTGCGAATCGGCGGTAAAAAGGCTGCGGCCATTACCCTGATCGGTGACTCTTTGAAAGGCCTGTTACCCATGGTTGCGGCACACCTGCTTGGGGTAACCACCATGGTTCTCGCCTTGACCGGCATGGCGGCCTTTCTGGGTCACCTCTATCCAATCTTTTTCGGATTCAAAGGCGGCAAAGGGGTTGCAACTGCCCTGGGAGTGCAATTTGGACTGCATTGGGGAATCGGCCTGGCAGTTGCATTGATCTGGCTATTTATCGCAAAGGTGGTCAATATCTCCTCTCTTTCAGCACTGATTTCTATGGCGTTGGCCCCCTTGATCGTCTGGCTGATCTGGCCCGAACCAGCCCTCGTGGTTATGCAAATTGCAATGTCGTCCATACTCTTCTGGCGCCACCGCTCCAACATCCAGAACCTGCTGCAAGGGGCAGAAGGTTCCATCCGCAATCAAGACGAAAGTGAAAAATAGGTGAACCGGATGCCGGATCTCGACATCATCGATTACGCAAACCAGATAACCTGTATAGACACCCATTATCAGCGCCCCGAACTGGCGGCCTGTTATCTCTTGGAGTCCGAGGGTGAAGCAGTGTTTATCGATACCGGGACCAGCCATACCGTTCCCTATCTCATGCAACTCCTGGCGGCGAAAGGGATTCAGCCCTCCCAGGTAAAATATGTCATACCCACTCACGTACATCTCGATCATGCCGGCGGCGCCGGTGAACTGATGCGTCGGTTACCCAATGCATCGCTGGTGATCCACCCCTACGGCGCCAAACACATGATCGATCCTTCGAAACTGATCGCCGGCGCCACTGCTGTCTATGGTGAAGCGCAATTCGCGCAGCAGTTCGGAACATTGACCCCAATTGCCGAGGAGCGGGTCATCGAAGCACCCGACGAGACCCGGGTGAGATTTGGCAACAGGGAGCTGTTGATATTGGATACACCCGGCCACGCTCGACACCATTTCTGTATCTACGATGCCCTGAGCCAGGCCATCTTCAGTGGTGATACCTTCGGTTTATCCTATCGAGAATTCGATACTGAGGATGGTCACTTCATCATGCCCACAACAACCCCCGTGCAATTCGATCCCGTGGCATGGCAGGCCACTCTGGCGCGATTAATTTCCCTTGCCCCCGAACGGATCTATCTCACCCACTATGGGGAAATCGGAACACCCCAGACGATGGCGGAAAAACTGAGTCGCTATATTGACGAGTTCGCAACCATTGCCAAGTCATCCAACGCATCTCCCGGGGAACAACGGGTAGCAGATATTCGCAACAGCTTGAAGGATTGGATGCTTGCTGAACTTCAGGCTCATGGCTGCCGCCAGTCAGCCGATATCATTGAACAGCGGATGGCCATGGACCTGCACCTGGACGCACAGGGCTTGGATGTGTGGCTGACTCGCCTGGAACAGGCGTAGCACAGACACAAGAAAAAGCTTTGAGTTTTTAGTGTTGAGTATTGAGTTGCCTGGAAGAGGGTGTCGAGCCGCTCTGGTCCCAGGCGAAAGTACAGTCAAGCCTGGAAAGCACATAGATCATACCCTGCTCTCCATCACCGATCATCATCGACAAGGGGCTGTTGGTATTGAATTTATGGCTGCGCTGGCGCAGCCAACGCTTACCCATGCCCGGGTTGGTGGGATAGGTGGTACGCAATGCGTCATCGATACGTACAAGGTACTCCACCCGGCGCATGAGGTCGGGGCTATCGGGTAGCGGCTTATTGTAGCGATACTGGGCAAAATGGCGCGCCTTTCCCTGCATATCCAGCAATGCCATGATCTCTTCGGTATGCAGACCCCAGCCTTCGAACATATTCATCACGCCTCGAGTGATTTCCAGTCGGTCACTCAAGCTCCTGCCAACACTGGTATCTTCAGCAGCTGTCATACTCCACCCAATTCCCTACAAAATAACTTGGTTAAGGAGCATAGCACGATTCCCATACCTAAACCCCGAGATAATTCAGGGTTTACTCCACAGGGCTTGCCACCAACGCTTGCGGTTCTTCGGCACAAGCGTGGCTGGCAGATCCACGGGGGGCAATTTGCTCAGTATCCAACCAGGTAGAGGCGGGTTGTCGCTATAGCCACAGGAGACACCCAGGTTATTCGGATCATAGATTTTGATGAAAGCTGGCTGTTGAAGATTATCCGCATAGACGATGCCGCAATACTCCTCGTTATGTTCATTGCGCAAAAGCTCATCTATGCCTTCGATGAACTTTAGCATCATCTCTGCATCGGCAGCCGATGTGGGTGGAGGCTCGCCTATGGCATAGATATACCAGCCACCATCGGCATCATCCATCAGCACCTGCCATAAGTCGTCCAACTGGTGCCACCTCAAGGTTGAGGTGAAACTCCCCTTGAAGGCTTGCAGATAGGTAACTGGTGCGTTCACGGAAGCCACCCCGGTGTCACGATTATTCCTGTGGTTGTGCCAATCTTACTTGGTTTACCTTGAGATCTCATTGATCAACACCTTGCTTGTTCCGTTTTTATTGACATTTTTTTTAGGGCTTATTACAGCATTAGGTATAATGGAATTTTGCATGCCCGGCCCGTGAAATGAATAAAACTAGCAATACACTCTTCGAATCCAGCTTAAACCTGAAGTTGCTCAATCGGGGCAAGGTTCGTGACATCTATGAGGTGGATGAGGATCACCTGCTGATTGTCACCACCGACCGGCTGTCAGCGTTTGATGTGGTGTTGCCACAACCCATACCCGGTAAGGGGGAGGTATTGACCAGGGTGGCAAACTTCTGGTTCAACCGCAGCCGCCATATCGTACCCAACCATCTCACGGATATCCCCCTGGAGAAGATTGTAACAGACCCTGTGCAGCGGGAAATCCTGGGGGATCGCTGGATGCTGGTGGAGAGATTAAAACCACTCCCGGTGGAGGCAATCGTCAGGGGTTACCTGATCGGGTCTGGATGGAAGGACTATCAGCAATCCGGCAGTGTATGTGGTATTCCTCTACCTGAGGGGTTGCAACAGGCCGCCAAGCTGCCGCAGCCAATCTTCACCCCCTCAACCAAAGCGGAGGTCGGCGGTCATGATGTTAATATCTCATTTGAACAGGCAGAGGCGCTGCTAGGGAAAGATGTTGCCAGTCAGGTCCGGGATCTAAGCCTGGAAATCTATAATCAGGCTGCTGACTACGCCCAGGAAAGAGGTATTATTATCGCAGACACGAAATTTGAGTTTGGCGTCGATGGAGAAGGGACCATCCATCTTATCGATGAAGTCTTGACACCCGATTCGTCTCGCTTCTGGCCGGCAAGTTCGTATCGCCCTGGATGCAGTCCTCCCAGCTTTGACAAACAGTTCGTAAGAGACTATCTGGAGACACTCGATTGGGATAAAACCCCACCCGGCCCTGAGTTACCTCAAGAGATAATCGTCAAAACGGCAGAAAAATATCAAGAGGCGGAGAAGCGCCTGACAGGTAATTGGGAAAAACAATAGTACAGCAGCTTTTCATGAATTTGATTCGTCACAGGCATCAATTTTTCTGATATCTTGCCGCTTCATTTATAACAAGGGTAACTTTAGGTTACATGATCATGCATTTAGACAGAATCGACTGACTCGGAAATTGTGGTGTAACTCATTGTCTGGTATGTCAGTAATCAATATAAAATCTGCACGGGTGGTAATCTATACCACACTGAGATGCCCCCATTGCCAGCATCTCAAGCGATGGTTAAAAAGGAAAAAGGTTCCTTTTTTGGATTTCAATGTGGGTAAACCGGGAAAAATGCAGAAACAATTCTTCGAGATCGGGGGTCAGAGTGTACCTCTGATAGTTATCGGCGATGAGAAGTTCGTAGGCTTCAACCCTAATCAACTCAAACGGGTGCTGCATAAGGAGGGGTTGTTGTAGAGCTTAGGGTTTTGGTTCTCGGCACAATTGTAAAAGGGGGCGTTAGCCCCCTTTTTTAGTTTTTCCAAGCACTCGATCTGATCAATTCACCTTCGGATCGAGTTCTCCGCTCGCATAGCGTGTTTGCATACCTTCCAGGGAGATAGGCGTGATCTTGTCCGCCATACCGGCCGAACCGAAGGCTTCGTAGCGGGCCTTACATATCCCCGACATCGCTTTGGTGGCCTCTTTGAGAAATTTACGCGGATCGAAATTGGCCTTGTTGTCATTCAGGTGCTTACGGATCGACCCGGTGGACGCCATGCGCAGATCGGTATCGATGTTGACCTTGACCACACCATGCTTGATACCCTCGACAATCTCCTCGACCGGCACACCATAGGTCTCACCCATGTCACCACCATATTCGTTGATGATCGCCAGCCAGTCCTGAGGCACCGATGAGGAGCCGTGCATGACCAGGTGGGTATCCGGAATACGCGCATGGATCTCCTTCACCCGGTCGATGGCGAGGATGTCGCCTGTGGGTGGACGGGTAAACTTGTATGCGCCGTGGGAGGTTCCGATGGCAATGGCCAGGGCGTCGACACCGGTCTTCTTGACGAAATCGGCCGCTTCATCGGGATCGGTCAATAACTGACTGTGGTCCAGGGTACCCTCGGCACCTATACCATCCTCTTCACCGGCCTGACCGGTCTCCAGGGAACCCAGGCAACCCAGCTCACCCTCTACCGAGACACCACCGGCGTGGGCCATATCGACCACGGTTTTAGTCACATCCACATTGTAGTCATAGGAGGATGGGGTTTTACCGTCGGTCATCAATGAACCATCCATCATCACTGAAGAGAAGCCCGATTGAATGGAACGCAGGCAAACCGATGGGGATGTACCGTGATCCTGGTGCATACATACAGGGATGTGGGGATACATCTCAGTAGCAGCGATGATCAGGTGGCGCAGGAAGGGTTCTCCCGCATAGGAGCGAGCTCCGGCGGAACCCTGCAGGATAACAGGGCTTTTGACTGCATCAGCAGCCTGCATGATGGCATGCACCTGTTCCATATTATTCACATTGAACGCCGGCAGACCGTAGCCGTTTTCCGCGGCATGGTCGAGAAGTTGGCGCAGGGAAATCAGAGCCATGATAGCCTCCTTGGTTTTGTGTCTATAGTCATTTCAATTGTCGATGACCCCGTTGGTCAGTGTCACCTTTTAACCGTGTCGTCAGCAAGTACATGTTCACCGACACGCATCACTTTCATAATATTGGTTTGCCCTTCCACTCCGGAGCGATCACCCTTTGTGATGATCACCAAGTCACTCTCCCGAACCTCACCTCGACGCAACAGTTCATCGATCACCTCTTCATTGACCAGATCGACATTGGTACTGGCGACATCGAAACTCACAGGGTAGACCCCACGATAGAGAGTGACCTTACGTCTTGTACGCACATGGCGAGTCAGGGCGTAGATGGGAATATCGGAGCTGATACGCGACATCCATTTGACCGTTGAGCCCGATTCGGTCAACGCGGCAATCCCCTTTACACCCAAATGGTTGGCAGTATACATGGTAGCCATGGCGATCGCTTCGTCGACACGCCCGAACACGCTGTCGATTCTATGGTGAGAACGCCTTGCGGTTTGATGTTTTTCCGCCTCGTAGCAGACCCTATCCATGGCCTCGACAACCTTGTGGGGAAATTTACCCACAGAGGTCTCGGCGGATAGCATCACCGCATCGGTACCATCCATCACCGCATTCGCCACATCGAATACCTCAGCCCGGGTCGGGATGGGACTCTCGATCATCGACTGCATCATCTGGGTCGCAGTGATCACCACACAGTTCAACTCCCGTGCGGTCTTGATCAGCTCCTTCTGCACCGCGGGCAGCTCCGCATCACCGATCTCAACACCCAGGTCGCCGCGGGCAACCATGATGGCATCTGAGGCTTGAATAATCTCATCAAGGCTGTCCAGCGCCTCGGCACGCTCGATCTTGGCAATGATACCACCGGTACCACCGGCCTCCACCAGGAGACGGCGCGCCTCAGTCACATCCTCACCATTGCGCACAAAGGAGACAGCCAGGTAGTCGACATCGATTTCAGCCGCAAACCTGATATCGTCCCGGTCCTTATCGGTCAATGCCGGGGCAGAAAGTCCGCCGCCCTGCTTGTTGATGCCCTTGTTGTTGGAGAGCTTACCGCCCACGACCACCTTGCAGCGAATCTCCTGGCCCTCGACTTCGGAGACCCAAAGCACGATCGCACCATCATCCAGCAGCAGGGTATCGCCACGTGCAACATCCCCCACCAGCTCCGGATAGGTCAATCCGACCCGCTGCTGATCACCGGCATCCTGGGCGCAACCGGCATCGAGGATGAATATATCGTCTTCACTAAGGGTGACTGCGCCCGACCTGAATCGGCCGATACGTATCTTCGGTCCCTGTAGATCGGCCAAGACTCCAATCTGCCGTCCACATGCGCGGGCTCGATTCCGAATCCTGTCAGCCCGCTGGCGCTGCGAGTCATGATGATCATGGGAAAGATTGAGGCGGACCACATCAACCCCGGCATGGATGACTTTATCGAGCACCTTGGGATCGTCGGTCGCCGGCCCCAGGGTTGCTACAATTTTTGTTCGTCTTGGCATAAAAATCCAGCTACATGCTCAACGCATAAAAAAACCGGCTGAACTTGAGATCAGCCATTATCAATTGCTTCTCTTGCTTACTCAGCCGCGCGTGCTTCAAGCATGGCCACTGCAGGCAGGGTCTTACCTTCCAGATATTCAAGGAAGGCGCCGCCTGCTGTGGAGATGTAAGAGACCTTGTCATAAATGTCATACTTTTGAATGGCGGCAATGGTGTCACCACCACCGGCGAGGGAGAAACCGGCGGAGTTGGCAATGGCCATGGATACGGTTTTGGTGCCCTCGCCAAACTGATCGAATTCGAAAACCCCAACCGGTCCATTCCAGACAATGGTGCCTGCCTGTTTGATGATCTCAGCCAATTCATTGGCGCTGTCAGGCCCGATATCGAAAATCATCTCATCATCGGCGACTTCATCAGCCGACTTCAATACAGCAGGTTCCTCTTCGGCGAAATTCTTGCCCACCACCACATCGGTAGCGATCGGTATATTCGCGCCACGACCCTTCATCTTTTCTATCAATGCCTGAGCGGTGGGTACCAGGTCGTCCTCACACAGTGATTTTCCCACATTGTTTCCCATCGCCTTGAGGAAGGTGTTGGCAATACCGCCACCCACCACCAGTTGATCCACCTTTTCCGACAAGGCCTCGAGTACGGTCAGCTTGGTGGACACCTTGGATCCACCCACGATCGCCACCATCGGCCGGGCAGGATTCGCCAATGCCTTGGCAAGATTATCCAACTCGTCGGCCAACAA
Organism: Candidatus Thiodiazotropha sp. CDECU1; assembly: GCF_963455295.1. Taxonomy (NCBI): domain Bacteria; kingdom Pseudomonadati; phylum Pseudomonadota; class Gammaproteobacteria; order Chromatiales; family Sedimenticolaceae; genus Candidatus Thiodiazotropha; species Candidatus Thiodiazotropha sp. CDECU1. The sequence goes on along the minus strand of NZ_OY734020.1, from coordinate 903,651 downwards.
CAGGCCGGCACAGGCGACTGGAGCAAATTTACCGGCACCATGGGTTGATGCCTGGGCCCGGTGAGCTGTACCGAAGGCATCCATCACAAATACATCACATAGGGCGGCGTACTTTTTCGCCAGCTCTTCATTGTCTTTCTTCTCCCCGGCATTGAAGCGGACATTCTCGAACAACACCACCTCGCCTTCTGCCACATCCGGAGTACTCTCAAGATAGTCCTTGACCAGGCGGACCTGTTTACCCAACTTGGCAGACATATCGTCAGCGATGGGTTGCATGGAGTTCTCGGCGTCCACCTCACCCTCGGTGGGGCGACCCCGATGTGACATTACCTGTACCTTGGCACCTGCCTTTGCGCAGTGCTCGATGGTCGGCATGGAGGCGGTGATACGGGCATCCGATGTGACTTTACCGTCTTTGACGGGGACATTGAGATCGGCACGAATCAAGACACGCTTACCAGCGAGGTCGAGGTCGGTCAACTTGATGAAAGACATTACGAACTCCTAGGTCAATTATAATTTTGCAGTGTGAATTTTGAATTATGAATTCTTGACAATTTGGTTCGATAACCAGCTGTCATGTAAAAATCCATAATTCAAAATTCGGGGTATAAAAACATGGGGCGAGTCATACCCGCCCCATGCCGATGAGCTTTATTTGGCAACGTGCTCAACCATACGCAGCATATTGCAGGTATAGCCATATTCGTTGTCGTACCAGGAGACCACTTTGACAAAGGTGGAATCCAGCATGATGCCTGCACCTGAATCGAAGATGGAGGGGTTACCGCAACCGCGGAAATCGGTGGAGACCACCTTATCCTCGGTGTAGGCCAGCACACCGGCCAGGTCACCGGACTCGGAGGCTGCTTTCATGGCGGCGCAAATGTCTTCATAACTGGCGTCACCATTCAGTTCGACAGTCAAATCCACGACTGAGACATCCGAGGTGGGCACGCGGAAGGCCATGCCGGTCAGCTTGCCGTTCAGTTCGGGAAGCACCTTGCCCACGGCCTTGGCGGCGCCGGTGGAGGATGGAATGATGTTCTCCAGGATACCTCGGCCACCGCGCCAATCCTTCATGGAGGGCCCGTCAACGGTCTTCTGGGTGGCGGTTGCGGCATGCACGGTGGTCATCAGGCCACGCTTGATACCCCACTTGTCATTCAACACCTTGGCAACAGGGGCCAGGCAGTTGGTGGTGCAGGAAGCGGCTGAGACGATTGCCTGACCGGAGTAGGTGTTGTGGTTGACCCCATACACGAACATCGGTGTAGCGTCTTTCGAGGGAGCACTCTGTACGACCTTTTTCGCACCAGCGTCGATATGCTTCTGACAGGTCTCTTCGGTGAGGAAAAAACCGGTACATTCGATTACCAGATCGGCACCGATAGCATCCCATTTCAGGTTCGCCGGATCGCGCTCCGCGGTAAGACGGATTGTCTTGCCATTGACGACCATGTTGTTGCCGTCCACGGCAACGTCACCAGGGAAATTGCCATGTACTGAATCATATTTCAGCATGTAGGCCAGGTAATCAGGCTCCAGAAGATCATTGATACCTACGACTTCGATACCAGGAAAATCTTTGGCGATAGCGCGGAACGCCATACGGCCGATACGACCAAAACCATTGATACCTACTTTGATAGTCATTTCAGTTCTCCGTTTATTAATATGTAGAGTTGTAATCTATTTTGAATTGCTCTCCAGCGGGGCGCCCAAGACGCCCGCTGAATGTTATCAGGCAGAAACCTCGTTGATAGCCGCAGCCACATTTTCTGCGGTGAAGCCGAACTCTTTGAAAAGCTCTCCCGCCGGCGCTGATTCACCAAATCTGTTGATGCCAATCACCTTGCCATTCAGACCGACATACTTGTACCAGCCATCGGTGACAGCGGCTTCCACGGCGACTCGTGCGGTCACGTTAGAAGGCAATACTGACTCTTTGTAGGCGGCATCCTGCGCGTCGAACAGCTTGGTATTCGGCATCGAGACCACCCGCACATTCTTACCGGAATCGGCAGCACCCTGAACCGCGATGCCCACCTCGGAACCGGTTGCGATGACGATAGCATCGGGGGTGCCGTCGCAATCGCTGATCACGTAGCCGCCTTTCGCGATATTGGCAATCTGCTCATCGCTACGCACCTGGTGTGGGAGGCCCTGGCGGGAGAAGATGAGTGAGGTGGGACCATCACTCTTCTCAACAGCCGCCTTCCAGGCGACTGCAGTCTCAACTCCATCACAGGGACGCCATAGATCCATATTCGGGATCATACGCAGGGTGGGAATCTGCTCAATCGGCTGGTGAGTCGGACCATCTTCACCCAGACCGACGGAGTCGTGGGTATAGACAAAAATCGACCGCAGCTTCATCAACGCCGCCATGCGTAGCGCATTGCGGGCATACTCGGAGAACATCAGGAAGGTGCCGCCATAGGGAATGAATCCACCATGTAGTGCGACACCATTCATAATCGCGGACATGCCAAACTCACGCACACCGTACGACAGATAGTTACCATCGGTATTACCATCCGTGATCGCACTGGAACCGGACCAGGCGGTCAGATTGGAGGGAGTCAGGTCGGCAGAACCACCCAGAAACTCGGGCAACAGGGGACCATAGCCGTTGAGTGCATTTTGCGATGCCTTACGGGTCGCAGGTGACTCGGCCTTGGTATTCACCTCGGCGATGAATTTGGCTGTCTCCTCGGCCCAATTCTCCGGAAGCTCCCCAGCCATACGCCGTTTGAACTCAGCGGCCAGTTCATGATGCACCGCCTCATAGGAGGCAAACTGCTCATTCCATGCAGCCTCGGCACTGGCGCCGGCACTCTTCGCATCCCAGCCGGCATAGATCTCATCGGGTACCACGAATGGCTCGTGGGCCCATCCCAGCTGTTCACGGGTAGCGACAATCTCATCGGTGCCCAATGGAGCACCATGGCAGTCATGGCTCCCCGCAAGATTCGGCGAGCCGAATCCGATGGTGGTTTTGCAACAGATCAGGGATGGCTTGTCGCTCATCCCCTTGGCCGCCTCGATCGCCTGATCGATAGCATCCGCATCATGGCCATCCACATCGCGAATCACGTGCCAACCGTAGGCTTCAAAACGGCTGGGGGTATCATCAGTGAACCAACCCTCGGTCTCACCATCGATACTGATACCGTTGTCGTCCCAGAAGGCGACCAGCTTACCCAGACCCAGGGTGCCCGCGAGGGAACAGGCCTCATGGGAGATACCCTCCATCATGCAGCCATCACCGAGGAACACGTAGGTGTTGTGATCGACGATAGCATGTCCTGGTTTGTTGAATTGAGCCGCGAGGGTCTTTTCCGCCAGGGCCATGCCGATCGCATTGGTAATACCCTGCCCCAGGGGACCGGTTGTGGTCTCCACGCCCGGGGCATAACCGTACTCCGGGTGACCCGGGGTCTTGGAATGCAGCTGACGGAAGCTCTTCAGATCATCGATGCCAAGCTCATAGCCGGTCAAGTGCAGCAGTGAGTAGATAAGCATTGAACCATGACCGTTGGAGAGAACAAAGCGGTCACGATCCGCCCAGTCCGGGTTTGCCGGATTGTGCTTCATGTGGTTATTCCACAGTACCTCTGCGATATCGGCCATACCCATGGGCGCACCCGGATGGCCTGAATTGGCTTTCTGCACGGCGTCCATACTCAGAGCGCGTATGGCATTGGCGAGTTCTCTTCGTGAGGACATTGACCCCTCCTGATTAGAATTAGTTAGTAGTCTGTATCTGTCGGACAAAAGTAATAGTGTGGCAAGCCACTGAATTCGTTATCAATAAACCCCTTTATGACATCCGTCCGCCTGGCTGTTTCGCAGCGAACCGGGATGTAGACTCCTATTGCTCAACCGAACCCCGGAAGGGCAAAAGGTCAGCTATTCTGACCTAAGCCCCTTACCTGGGCAAAGCAGCTGACTTTACGGGGCAATAAGCTGACTTGATGAATAAACTCTAATATCCTAATAAACCAAGTATTTTCAATCAGTTGGCCCTTATCTCCACTTTATTGAGCAGCCCATGCTGGGTATTTGCTCCTGGGGTCCTCGACCGGTCTCGGCCACTGATTTCATGGCTTCGAAAAGATCCCTTCTAACATCGGCGGGTGCGGCCTCTTTACGACTCGCATCCAGGCGACCCCGATACTGCAGCTCCAGCGCTGTGTTGTAACCGAAGAAATCGGGGGTGCAGACGGCACCATAGGCCTTGGCGACGGCCTGGGTCTCATCAAACAGATAGGGGAATGGAAAACCCATCTGGTCGGCAACCCGTTTCATATTCTCGAATGAGTCCTCCGCATACTCGGCTGGATCATTCGACATGATTGCCACTGAATTGATGCCCAGTTGAGCTAACTCACTGGTATCCCTGACAATACGCTGCTGCACAGCCTTAACATAGGGGCAGTGATTGCAGATGAACATCACCAGCAAGCCACGTTCCCCTGCACACTGCTGCAGGGACCAATCCCGGCCATCTACGCCGGGAAGCAGAAAATCTGGGGCCGGTGCGCCAAAGTCACAAATTGGAGTCTCTAAGGAAACCATCATTAATCCCTTCAATAATCTGAATTGATTGTGGGGTGGGGCATTATGCAAAAAGCAGGCTGATGTGTAAAATCCTCTTTTCCTGAAAGCCGGCATAACCCATACGAGGCTTGAAAGCCGACGTCATGGGATAGCGGAAAAACCAATTACGTACACCTGTTGAAGTTTAAGGAAAATTAATGGCTAGAGATTTTATTTTTACATCTGAATCAGTCTCTGAGGGTCACCCGGACAAAGTTGCCGATCAAATCTCGGATGCCATGCTGGATGCTATTTTGCAAACCGATCCCAACCCGGATAGGGCAAGGGTGGCCTGCGAAACATTGATCAAGACCGGTGCCGTCATCGTCGCCGGCGAGATTACCACCGAGGCCTGGATCGACCTGGATGAACTGGTGAGAAAGGTCGTTTGTGATATCGGCTACACCAGCTCCGATGTGGGCTTTGACGGCTCCACCTGTGCGGTCATGTCACTGATCGGTAAACAATCCGGCGATATTGCCCAGGGTGTTGATCGAACCAGTCCTGAAGAGCAGGGTGCGGGAGATCAGGGCATGATGTTCGGCTATGCCACCAACGAGACAGACGTACTGATGCCGGCGCCGATCACCTATGCCCACCGGTTGGTGCAGCGGCAATCGGAGATTCGCAAGGCCGGCATCCTGCCCTGGCTGCGTCCGGACGCCAAGAGCCAGGTCACGCTGCGCTATGAAGATGGCAGGGTCAGTGGTATCGGCGCAGTGGTACTATCGACCCAGCATGACCCGGACATTGATAACGATCATCTGCGTGAAGCGGTCATGGAGAATATCATTCAGCCGGTTCTGCCAAAGGAGTGGCTGGATCGGTGTCCCCAGGAGAAGATCCATATCAACCCCACCGGCAGCTTTGTCATCGGCGGTCCCGTCGGCGATTGCGGCCTTACCGGACGCAAGATCATCGTCGATACCTATGGCGGCTCAGCACGGCATGGCGGCGGGGCATTTTCCGGCAAGGATCCATCCAAGGTTGATCGTTCCGCTGCCTACGCCGGCCGCTATGTGGCAAAAAACGTGGTTGCCGCCGGGCTTGCGGAGCGTTGTGAAATCCAGGTCTCCTATGCCATCGGTGTCGCTGAACCCACCTCCATCATGATAGAGACCTTCGGCACCGGGAAAATAGCCGATGAGAAGATTGCAGATCTGGTGCGCAGCCACTTCGACCTGCGTCCCTACGGAATCCTGAAAATGCTCGACCTGCTGAACAATGATCGTATCCAGTATCAGAAGACGGCAGCCTACGGTCATTTCGGCCGCGAAGACGAGGGATTCACCTGGGAGGTCACCGATAAGGCGGAGGTGCTGCGCGAAGACGCTGGTCTTTGATAATTTTGAATTGTTAATTTTGAATTGAATGAGCTCGCTGCGCTCGCGCTGTTGTTAAATGGTGTGGCGTTTCAAGTCAGCCGCACAAAGCGCGCTCGACAATTCAAAATTCAAAATTCATAATTCATAATTAACCTTTAACCTCCCCACCGAGGAGCGCTGCAACGGATCTATTATCCGCCAGGCTCGGAAGGGGAGATCACACTATGCAACCGCGCTCACTCACGATATTCAGGAGATGACTACCATGAGTGAGTTGACCAACAAAATCACCGATCCATCCAGCCAGTTTACCGACTACAAGATTGCCGACATATCCCTGGCCGAGTATGGTCGCCGTGAGATCGCCATCGCTGAAACCGAAATGCCCGGATTGATGGCGATCAGGGAGAAGTACGCCCCCCAACAACCCCTCAAGGGAGCCCGCATCACCGGCTCTCTGCATATGACCATCCAGACCGCGGTGCTCATCGAGACACTGGTTGCCCTTGGTGCCCAGGTTCGCTGGTGCTCCTGCAATATCTTCTCGACCCAGGACCATGCCGCAGCAGCGATCGCTGCCGAGGGCATACCTGTGTATGCCTGGAAGGGGGAGACACTGGAAGAGTATTGGTGGTGCACCGAGCAGGTACTCAACTGGCCGGATGGCGGCGCCCCCAATATGATCCTCGACGACGGCGGAGACGCCACCCTGCTGGTCCATAAAGGGGTTGAATTTGCCGATGCGGGTGCGGTGCCAGAACCTCAGGACGATGATCCCGAGGAGTGGCGTGTCATCCTTGGGGTGCTGAAACGCAGCCTGGAAGAGGACCCCAAGCGCTATCACCGCATGGCGGAATCGATCAAGGGCGTCACCGAGGAGACCACAACCGGTGTGCATCGCCTCTATCAGATGATGGAACAGGGCACCCTGCTGTTTCCGGCCATGAACGTCAACGATTCGGTCACGAAATCGAAATTCGACAACCTCTACGGTTGCCGCGAATCCCTGGTGGACGGAATCAAACGCGCCACCGATGTCATGATTGCGGGAAAGATCGCCGTGATCGCCGGTTACGGTGATGTCGGCAAGGGTTGTGCGCAGTCACTGCGGGGACTTGGCGCTACCGTGTGGGTGACCGAGATCGACCCTATCTGCGCCCTGCAGGCCGCGATGGAAGGCTATCGTGTTGTCACCATGGAAGAGGCGGCGCCATTGGGTGACATATTTGTCACCACCACCGGCAACTTCAAGATCATCACCCACGATCATATGGCAGCGATGAAGAACCAATCCATCGTCTGCAACATCGGTCATTTCGACAACGAGATAGACATTGCGGGAATACGCCACTACACCTGGGAGGAGATCAAGCCACAGGTACACCATGTCATCTTCCCGGATGGCAAACGGATCATCCTGCTGGCAGAGGGCAGACTGGTCAATCTGGGTTGCGCCACAGGACATCCCAGCTTCGTCATGTCCAACTCATTTTCCAACCAGGTTTTGGCTCAAATCGAGTTTTTCACCCGGTCGGAAAACTATAAAAACGAGGTCTACGTGTTACCCAAGAAGCTCGATGAAGAGGTAGCCAGGCTCCATCTGGACAAAATTGGCGCCCAATTGACGACCCTCTCCCAAGAGCAGGCTGACTACATCGGCGTGCCGGTTGAAGGACCGTACAAACCCGACCACTATCGCTATTGAATGTGGAAAAGAACCGGAAGCTGCCGCTTCCGGTTTCTGTCAACCTTAGGGATCAGGCCTTGCGCCACCCTATCCCGGCGGCTCGCATTTGCAGGTTAGAGCCACAGCCTGACAAGCTCTTTTTCCGGGATCGAAATCTCGTAACACGATAACGTCAAAAATAGTTAACCATGCATACAGAACATCAAAAACGGAATATTAGTTTTGAACTCTTCCCACCAAAGACAGAGAAGGGTTTTGAAAATCTGAAACACAGCGTGGCTGAACTGAAAGCCGAGCAGCCGGCTTACTTTTCAGTCACCTATGGCGCAGGCGGGTCCACTCAGAAGCGGACTTTCGATACCGTGAATTGGCTGATGGAGGAGCAGATCACCACGGCTCCGCACCTCTCATGTATCGGAGCCAGCCGGGAAGAGATCCTGGAGATTCTGGAATACTACAAGTCGATTGGCATTGGTCGTCTAGTTGCGCTGCGTGGCGATCTACCCTCTGGTACCGGATTGGGTGATCTCGGCGACCTGAGCCATGCCAATCAACTGGTAGCTCTGATCCAGGAGACCTATCCACAACAGTTTCATATCGAGGTTGCGGCCTATCCCGAGTTTCATCCCCAGGCAAGCAGCCCGCAACAGGATCTAAGCAATTTCAAGCTCAAGGTAGAGGCGGGAGCGGACAGTGCAATCACCCAATTTTTCTACAATGCCGATGCCTATTTTCGGTTTCTTGATAACTGCCAACAACTACAGATCGATATCCCCATCGTGCCTGGCATAATGCCTATCACCAACTTCACGCAACTGGCCCGTTTCTCGGATGCCTGCGGCACAGAGATTCCCCGTTGGTTGAGAAAACGACTCGAAGGATTCGGTGACGACCTGGAAGCCATTCGCGGCTATGGCAAAGATGTTGTCATCCAACTCTGTGAACGCCTATTGGCAGGGGGCGCACCTGGGCTGCACTTCTATACCATGAATCAGTCAAAGCCCACCCTGGATATCTGGCAGGCCCTAGGACGATAGACACTAAGTTGGGACTGTAAGCGGTCCCCCAAGACAGTGATTATTAAAGTTGGTTTTACACTGCTCGATGATTGCATCCAACATCTCCGGTTCAACCGGTTTGGTCAGAAAACCATCCATGCCCGCTTCCAAGCAATGATCAAACATCTCCTGCACAGTATTTGCGGTCAAGGCATAGATCGGCATATAGCGATGCTTTGGTTCTATGCTTCGATAACGCCGGGTAAACTCGAGGCCATCCACATTGGGCATGCGCAGATCGACAAAGGCCAGCTGATATTCATCATCAGCAACCGCTTGCAGCGCCTCACTACCATCCTTGGTGATTCTTACTCTATGTCCACGTTGGGTTAAGAGGGTTGAGATCACTTTTGCAGCAACCGCATTATCCTCGGCAAGCAGAATATTAATCCCCTGTCTCTCTACCGCATCCCCATCAGCCTGCAACCTGGTCTGTCGGTGATTCGACTTGATGCCCAAGGCGCGCATCGCCAGATATGCAAACTCCCTGGCGAGAAAGGGCTTGAATAGGGTATTTTCAGGATCTTTGCTAATCCCAAAATCATGCATGCAGCCACGATACCCTATCAGGATAACAGGTACTGTAGGGACTACGGCCTGCGCCTTGTAAAGAATCTCTTTTGTGGATGTATCCTGCAATGAGTCGCAAATCATCATCAACTCAACAGAGTTATCCAGGCTGGAGAGAAACTCACTCGGAAAGTTCGCTTTATGCACCTGCATACCGAACTCGCGAGCGACTTTACAATGCAGCTTCATTACCACCGGGTCCTGCTCATAGATAAGTATAGAGCGATCCTTCAGTTGCAAAAGTTCGTCCGCTTCCGCCTCTCCATCCCGCATCTGCAACGGCAGTCTGACACTGAAGGTGGATCCCTCACCCAGGCGGCTGACCACTTCCACCGTTCCACCCATAAGCCGAGTCAAATCGCGAACCACGGTGGTACCAAGACCCGCCCCCTCAAAACGACGCGCATTACCGATATCCGCTTGCCAGAAACTATCAAATACATAGTCCTGTCGCTCTAGTGCAATACCGATACCCGTATCCTCAACCTTAATCAGGATATGAGGTTGAGTTAACTCCCCATACTCCTCGACATAAACCAGCTCCAGATGGATATATCCCTTATCGGTAAACTTGATCGCATTACCTAGCAGGTTAAACAGTATTTGCGAAATACGCAGCTTGTCGCCAAGGAGTTCCTGTCGCACATTTGGATCGACCCAGCACAGCAGCTCAAGTTGCTTCTCATGGGCCGCATCAGCCAGACTCGATGAGACACTACTCACCAGACTCCGAATATCCAACCACTCGGGTATCAATTCAAGTTTATTGGCATCTATCTTGGAAAGATCGAGCACATCACTGATCAATGACTTTAACAGCTGAGCCGATGATTGAATCGAGTGGAGATACTCTTTCTGTTCAGTATCCAGCGGCGTCCCGTGCATTAAGCGGGTCATTCCAAGAACACCAATCAATGGGGTGCGCAACTCATGGGTCATGGTTGCCAAGAAATCCCCGCGTGCCTCTTTTGCCAACTCCGCCTCCTGTTTGGCAGCGTAGAGTTGGCGCATTAAGAAATATTGATAGAGAGGGATGACCACCAACAGGAAAAGAAAAAAGAAGGCATCGAAACCATGACTCTGCCAGGATTGCAGATAGATCAAAACCAGATTGTAAGCACTGAAATTCAGCACCCCAGCCGTGATTAATAATTTTTTGCCATATCTGGTCCCATAGGAGAGATAGATCCACAGGTAGATCAGATAGAATGGGCTGATTGCATCCGCTGTCAGGAGGATGGCCAAGCTGGTGGCACTGACATCGACAAGCAGCATTAACCCCTTTCTGTACCGAAGATCTGATCGGTAAACGATACTGATCAGCGCTGCCAGAAAAATGACAAAATAGCATCCGTAAAGGGTCAAATAGAGGGTTGTGTCGACGGCATAGTAAGCTGTGGTCGTAGCCAGCCACATAAACACGAGACTGAATAGCCAGATGGCCAATCTCACCAGTGCTTGTTGGTACTCTGAGTTCAAAAACAGACCGCTATTGAACGGTTTAATAAACATGTTTGTCGTCCCTTTCAATGCTCAAGCAATTCCATGCTAACAACCACTCACTCAACCCCTAGGGGTTTACTATTGGAGTAATATAATAGCAAGAATTAGGTTCTATTTTCATACCAGACAAGTTACTGATAATCCTGGAATAATAGAATCCACGCCGAATGTATGCCCGGTCACACTGGGCATCATTAACCCGCTTAGGCAATCCCAGCCTAAGTTCTTTCCCCTAGCAGCCGATGGGTAGGTTAGCGACAAACAATCTGTATAGTTCGCAATAGCAGAAACATCAGCAGTTAAATTATGTAAGGGTTAACGAGATGTATATAAAGAGGCCAAGTCAACACAATCAGGAAAACGCCCCACATCCCTCAGACCGGCGCACCATCAAACGACGTCATCTGATCTATTATCTGCGGGTATGGCGGCTGGATGGGAACACACCCTTGGGGCATGTGGTCGACATCAATACCGAAGGCATGATGCTGATCAGCGAAAAACCGGTGGAGACCGGACAAGAGATGCACCTGGAACTACGCCTGCCGGATAGTGAGGGTGAACTTAACTCCATGAGTTTCAAAGCAATCTGCCGTTGGAGCGATAAGGATGTCAATTCCGCCTTTTACGATTCAGGTTTTGAATTCATCGATAAGTCACCCGAGGCGGCGGAGATGTTGCAGACGCTGATCGAGGAGTACGGGTTTAAGGATTGAGCCGCCAGAAAGTCGAAATCCCCGCAATCCCCTGAGCACCGGCAAGCCTTGCCTGTTTCAGGGATGCGGCGCGCATACCACCCAGGGCATACACAGGGATACTGATTCGGTCTACCCACTCTGTAAAACACGTCCAACCCAAGGCGGGGGTTTGCGGATGAGAAGCTGTCGGCTCTACCGGTGAGAGCAGCGCATAGTCCAGCTGCAGCGCCGCCACCCGTTCCAGCTCCTCCGGATTATGGCAGGAAGCACCCACTAGACCGGCCCCTGAAGGACGCCGATCGAGTGACATCAGCTGGCGTGCCGTAAAATGGATACCATCGGCTTGTTGCCACCAATCCAACACCCGCTCGGGTCGGTTAATGACCAGTTTGACCCCCTGCTCATGGCAGCGCGTCAGGCACACGGACAACAACTCCCGATAGCGGATATCGGACAGATCATGGGCGCGTAACTGAACCATGCCCACACCCGCATCCAAGGCGTTCTCCAAGCTACGCAGAAAGCCATCCGACTGCCTGGGGTCCTCGCCAGTGATCAGATAGCGGCCGGGTAATTGGAGTGCGGTAATCACCGGCCGATCGGCCGCAGGAAATCGATGCGGCTCCATTTCACTCGGTAATAGCCATTTCAAGGGCTGCCCCTCGAGCCCCCTGGCTTCACCCTGAAATCTGGTGACACGAAAAAACTCCAGCAGCAGATCACGATCGCCGTAATCATGCCTGATCCGAATCAGGGGATCAGACTCGAGTGGCACAATACCGAGTTCCTCTTTGAGCTCCCTCGCCAGGGCCTGATGTATGGATTCGCCCGCTTCGCATTTACCCCCCGGGAACTCCCACAACCCCCCCTGGTGCATATGCGCGGCACGCTTGGTAACGAGCACGCGGGATTCGTCATCGAAGATGGCTGCTGCGGCTACATGGATCATTGTCGCTAGGGCCTGTTAACACTAATCCAATGCACTCTGCTGGGACTGTTTTTGCGCCCAGCAAGGCAGAATGAGCGTGGTGTAGCCCGGCTACATGAGCGAATGATAACGCCGCTGGGCGCAAAAACAGCCCCAGCCCTTCGGGTTGCGCCCCGAAGGAAGTGCCCTTGGGGTGCGCCTGAAAAAGCGCCACTCAGCGTTGCTCGTCGTTCATTTGGAGTGACCAAACTTCTCTCCTCGCGCCCGCAGGAAGTGCCCTTGGGGTACGCCTTGATTGGCGCTTTTTCAGGCACAACAGAGTGCTTTGGATTAGTGTTAACAGGCCCTAGGTACGGTACTCTGCATTGATCTTGACATAGTCATATGAGAGATCACAGGTTAGTACCCGTGTTTGTGCGCCACCACGCCCCAGACTGACGCGAATGGTGAACTCTTCCTGATTCATTACCGAGGCACCCGCTTGCTCCGTATAGTCCGGCGCCCGGCCACCGTTTCGCACGATGCAGGTCTCGTCAAGCCAGATCTCAATCCGATCGATATCCAGATCGACCACTCCCGCGCGACCCACCGCAGCGAGGATCCTGCCCCAGTTGGGATCGGAGGCAAAGAGTGCGGTTTTCACCAGGGGGGAGTGGGCAATGGTATAGGCGACACCCCTCGCCTCCTCTTCATCCGCTGCACCCTGCACCAGAATCTCCACCAACTTGGTTGCCCCCTCACCATCACGGACGATATCTCGCGCCAGCTCCATACAGAGCTGTTTCACCGCATGGGCAAACAACTTATACAGCTCGGAATCAGGATCTGTGACCGGTTCAAGGGTGGATGCCCCACTGGCCATCAACACACAGGCATCGTTGGTTGAGGTATCACCATCCACGGTAATAGAGTTGAATGATGGTCCGACCGCATCCTCCAGACAGCGCTGCAGCAAATCCTGGGATAGCCCGAGGTCTGTTGCCAGGTATGCAAGCATGGTCGCCATGTCGGGTCGGATCATGCCTGCACCCTTGGCGATTCCGCTGAGACCTACTTTTACACCCTCAAACTCAAAATGGTGCGAGCGAAGTTTCGGCCGGGTATCGGTGGTCATGATGGCCCGGGAGGCCGCTTCCCAACCATCAACGGTCAAGTGATTCATGGCTGCCGGCACGGCGTTGAGCATGCGCGCCACAGGTAGGTTTTCACCGATCACACCGGTGGAGAAGGGCAACACTTGTTGTGCACTACAACCTGCTGCCTGCGCCAGCCCCTGGCAGCTGGCTTGAGCATCCTGCAAACCCTGATCACCGGTGCCGGCATTGGCGTTGCCCGAATTGATCAACAGGAATCTTGGGGGTCCCAGGGTGAGATGTTGCTTGGCGAGTTGCACCGGAGCGGCACAAAAGGCATTGCGGGTGAAAACCGCGGTGCAGCTCGAACCCTGAGTCAATTCGACAATCACCATATCCTCCCTGTCGGGATATTTGATACCCGCTGCCGCGGTACCGAGCCGTATCCCGGGGATGGCGAATTGAGGGGGACTCATATCAACTTATACGACCATGGCACTGTTTGTATTTCTTACCCGATCCACAGGGGCAGGGCTCGTTTCTGCCGATCTTGCGACCTTCGCGCACGAAGGGTTGATGGGGCTCCTGCTCTTGCTCCGCCATCTCTGCGGGTGCCGCCATCTCTTCCGGCAGACCTTCGAAGGTCTCGTGCTTGAACTCGAATTCATCCACCCTTGATTGCTGTTCCTGGATAGCCATCTCTTCAGGCATCTGCACCTGGACCTTGGATAGCAACCCAATCACCTCCTCCTTGATACTGTCCAGCATACTGGAAAACATGGCGAAGGCCTCGCGTTTGTACTCCTGTTTCGGATTCTTCTGCGCATATCCACGCAGGTGGATACCCTGGCGCAGATAGTCCATCGCCGCCAGATGCTCCTTCCAGTGCCCGTCCAGGGTCTGGAGCATGATCGCCTTTTCGAACTGACGCATATTCTCCGTACCTACCAGCGCCTCCTTGTCCTGATAGATATCCTGCAAGCCCTGTGCAATCTTCTGTTTCAATGTCTCCTCATGCAGATCATGATCCTCTTCCAGCCACTGCCGGATTGGCCATTCGCCACCGAACAGCTCGCCCAGCGCCTCGCCAAGGCCGGGCACATTCCACTGCTCCTCGATACTCTCCCTGGGTACGTAACTGTGAAAGACGCCGTCCAACACGTCACTGCGCAGAGCCGTGATGGATTCGGAGATATCCGAAGTATCCATCAACTCATTTCGCTGCTCATACACGACCTTGCGCTGATCATTCGCCACATCGTCATATTCCAGCAGCTGTTTTCGGATATCGAAGTTACGCCCCTCCACCTTGCGTTGGGCATTCTCGATCGCTCGCGACACCCACGGATGCTCAATCGCCTCGCCCTTCTCCATACCGAGTTTCTGCATCAATCCACCCACCTTGTCGGAGGCGAATATGCGCATCAGATTGTCCTGCAGGGATAGATAGAAACGGCTCGACCCCGGATCACCCTGGCGACCGGAGCGGCCGCGCAGCTGGTTATCGATACGTCGGGATTCATGCCGCTCGGTGCCGATGACATGCAGACCACCGGCATCAAGCACATGCTGATGACGTTGCTTCCAGGCCGCTTTATGTTCGTCAACCTCCGCCGGATCGGGGTTCTCTCCCAGTTCCTCCAACTCCGACTCGAGATTGCCACCCAGCACGATATCAGTGCCTCGCCCCGCCATATTGGTTGCGATAGTGACAGATCCGGGGCGACCGGCCTGGGCCACGATCCCCGCCTCCTGCTCATGCTGCTTGGCATTCAACACCCGGTGATCCACATCTGCCTTGCCCAGCAGCTCGGAAACCAGCTCGGAGGTCTCAATGGATGCTGTACCCACAAGGACCGGTTGGCCTCGTTTCACGCAATCCTGTACATCCTCCAATATCGCATCATATTTCTCTTCCGGGGTCAGGTAGACCAGGTCCCCCATGTCGTCCCGGATCATCGGCATGTTGGTCGGGATGACCACCACCTCCAGGCCATATATCTGCTGAAACTCAAAGGCTTCCGTATCCGCGGTACCGGTCATGCCTGACAGCTTGTTGTAGAGACGGAAGTAGTTTTGAAAGGTGATCGAGGCAAGCGTCTGATTCTCATTCTGAATCTCGACACCCTCTTTCGCTTCAACCGCCTGGTGCTGACCGTCCGACCAGCGCCTGCCCGGCATGGTGCGACCGGTAAACTCATCGACGATGATGACCTGACCGTCCTTGACGATATAGTCCACATTGCGTTGAAACAGGGCATGCGCACGCAGTGCGGCATTGGCATGATGCATCAGAATGATGTTCCCAGAGTCATACAGACTGGCGCCCTCTTCCAACAACCCGGCTTCGGTCAACATCTCCTCGAGATGCTGATGTCCCTCCTCACTGAAAAAGACCTGGCGCGCCTTCTCATCCACAGAAAAGTCACCCGGGCCGAAATCGGGCTTTCCCTCTTCATTGGTGATCGGATCCTGTCGAGTCAGATTGGGAATGATCTTGTTGACCGCCTTATACAGCTCCGAGGAGTCCTCTGTCGGTCCCGATATGATCAGCGGTGTACGCGCCTCGTCGATGAGAATCGAATCCACTTCGTCAACGATGGCGAAATTGGGCGGGCGCTGCACCCGTTGATCTGCGCTGAAGGCCATATTGTCGCGCAGGTAGTCAAAACCGTACTCATTATTGGTGCCATATGTGATATCCGCAGCATAGGCCTGTCGCCGGCCGACCGCTTTCAGATGGAGATATCCGTCACTCTTGCCGTCGTGCTCTGGATCATAGAGATAGGAGCTGCTATCGGGCCCCATACCACCAGAGGAGTTGATCACACCAACGCTCAGCCCGAGAAAATCGTAGATACGTCCCATCCAGGCGGCATCACGCCGCGCCAGGTAGTCATTCACCGTCACCACATGAACACCCTTGGCTGGCAGGGCGTTCAGGTAGGCGGCCAATGTGGCCACAAGGGTTTTACCCTCACCGGTCCTCATCTCTGAGATCTTGCCCTGATGCAGTACCATGCCACCGATCAGCTGAACGTCAAAATGACGCATCTGCATCACCCGCCGACCCGCCTCCCGTACCACGGCAAAGGCTTCGTACATGAGGTTGTCGAGGTTTTCGCCCGCTTCCAGACGAGTGCGGAATTCGCTGGTCTTTGCCTTTAAAGCTTCATCAGAGAGCTTCTCAATATCAGCCTCCAGGGCATTAATCTGGGAGACCGTCTTTGACATGCGTTTGACCAGGCGCTCATTTCGGCTACCGAAGATCTTCTTAAAGATGTTACTTACCATTAATCGGGGTTTCCGTCACAGATGGGAAATTTGTGGATGATACAGCAAGCGGTGAAATTGCTGAAGGATGAGGTTAGCTGGATTGCGACCGCCTAGGCTATTTAACTTCGAACCCGGCAATCGATTCAATCAAATGTTGGAGGCTACCCGGTAAATTGCCCCCTGATAGGGACTCATCCTGATTTGCGCTTGTTAAGGATAAAACGAGTGGGATCGATCGTCCTGCCGTTGCGTAGCACCTCGAAATGGACATGGGGACCGGTTGACCTTCCCGTAGAGCCCATCTTGGCGATGACCTGGCCCTGCTTGATACGATCACCGACTTCTACAACGATCTCTTTATTATGGCCGTAACGGGTGATATAGCCTTTACCATGGTTGATCTCTACTAATTTACCATAGCCGTAGCGCTCCCCGGACCAGGTCACGACCCCGGCGGCGACCGCAACCACTTCCGAGCCATCCTTGCCGGCGAAATCCATCCCTTTGTGCATGCTCCGTTTGCCGGAGAAGGGATCGTTGCGCATGCCATAGTAGGAAGAGATCCAACCCTTGTTGACCGGTCGCCCGGTCGGGTGGATAGACTCTTCCAGGTTGGAGTTCATGATCAGATCCTCGACCAGGGTGAGTTGTTGATGACGATGGTCGATCATCTGCTCCAACTGCTCCATCTCCATAAGCAGGCCCGGCAATGCCGATTGTTCACTGCGGGAGAACTTCACTTCTTCCGGTCCACCCAATGCGGGCGGTGCCTCAAAACTGAATTCGCCTTTATCCAGCCCACCGATATTGACCAGGCGTTCACCGAGGGCATCCAGGCGCAATAGCTGTGATTGTAACTGGCCAATACGTATTGCCAGGGCATCGATTCCACCCTGGGTATCGGATTTGGCATCCTCCAGCGCTTGACGCTCCCTGGCGAATGTTTGCTTCAGACTGGTCACCAGCTGATGTTCGGGAAACTCCGTATCGTTGACACCCATCTGATAACCAAACCAAAGCATGCCTGCCCCGAAAAGTGTGACGAGACCCACCAAAAGTGAGACGCGCAGGCATCTCATGGTAGTGCTGCAGGTTTGTCCGATTCCGCGTAAGTATATGATATCCATCGCTAAAAATGGCTAATTTACAAGCTATATATAACTAATGTCGGTCGCAAGGTAACGAACTTTATCACTTTCTTTACAAAATGTGATGTTTTTTATCAATATTTTCTCTAAGCTCACACAATGCAACCAGTCTCAAAAATAGTCGACTCGGGCACAGCCCTTGGCAGATTGGGATCACGATTGTCGACCCAAAAGGCCCTTCATCAGCAACTCATAAAACTACTCCCAAAGCCCCTTGATACACAACTCAAGGCTGCCGTATTGGAAAATCGCTGCCTGAGCCTGTTCGTCCCGTCACCGGTATGGGCGAGCCGATTCCGCTACCTATTACCACAATTGCAAAAACATTTGCAGACCCACGACATTCATGTGGATCAGGTCCGCACCCGAATCCTGCCAACTGATCCAGGCAAACCCAAGCCCGGACGAAACAGGCATCGAATCACCCTCAGCCCGGCAGTCAGCAAACAATTAAGACAGTCCGCTGAAGCCATCGAGGACCCTTCGCTGCGGGAAGCGATACTCAGGATCAGTCGTCACGGGGATGAGAATTCATAACATCTCAGGTGCTATTCAGTTCACAACCAAGGGAGGGCCGCAAGCATCCCCCGACTCGATTCAATAGGATTTTTCAAACCCTCTACACTGGGTAATGCAATAAAAAAAGGGCTGTGCAAACAGCCCTTTAAACAACCGGATCGTTAGCTTCGGTAATCAGGAGATAGTGAGGTGTGCCGGTTGCATGTAAGAGATCGGGGCGTCCTCGGGCTCATCGAAAGTAATCTCCTCCCAGGCATCCTTTTGGCTGATCAGCTCCCTCAGGAGACGATTATTCAGGGCATGACCCGATTTGTGACCATTGAAGGTACCGATCAGGCTGTGGCCAAGCAGATAGAGATCACCAATGGCATCGAGGATTTTGTGTTTGACGAACTCGTCCTCATAACGCAATCCATCATCATTCATAACCCGGTAGTCATCCACAACCACGGCGTTGTCGAGGCTGCCACCCAGGGCCAGTTCTTTCTGACGCAACATCTCGATATCACGCAGAAAACCGAAGGTACGGGCGCGACTGACCTCTCTGACAAAGGAGGTAGAGGAGAAGTCGACGGTGGCAAACTGGGAGTGCTCTTTGAATGCTGGGTGGTCGAAATCGATGGTGAAGGAGACCTTGAATCCGTCGAAGGGTTCGAAACTGGCGCGTTTGTCCCCCTCTTCAACCTCAACCTTGCGCTTGATGCGAATGAAGCGCTTAGCCATATTCTGCTCTTCGACGCCCGCAGATTGCAGCAGAAAAACAAAGGGTCCCGCGCTGCCGTCCATTATCGGCACCTCAGCGGCACTGACGTCGACGTAGGCGTTGTCTATACCCAATCCGGCGAAGGCGGAGAGCAGATGTTCCACGGTTGAAACCCGCACACCATCCTGCACCAGTGTGCTTGAGAGCCTCGTATCACCCACATTTTCCGCACAGGCGCGTATTTCGACCGGCGGGTCGAGGTCGACGCGTCTGAAAACGATCCCGGTGTCGGGAGCCGCCGGACGCAGGGTGAGGTAGACTTTCTCCCCGGTATGCAGCCCCACTCCCGTGGCGCGTATGACGTTCTTCAACGTACGTTGCCAAATCATCGACTTTCAGCTCCCAAAGCTGTAGCTTGCCTTACTTGAAGGCCCAAAAACCGCGCATACTAGCACAAGCATCTGGTTGTAGAAACAGCAGCCAGCACTCATCCCGCACAAACCGCCCAAGATTAACCTATCCAACAGAGGCCCGATTCTACACCAACTGGCTCTCTCAGGAAACAAAAAATACAACATGTTGCCTTTCTGCAACTATTTCTCTTTAATCCTAGGCCTTAGATGGCATTTTGTGAAGGCCTTAATCGGCTTGGCGACGCAGGAAAGCCGGGATATCCAGATAATCGAGATTGCCATCGGCGGTGGCTGCGGCGGACGGACGATTTGTCTGGCCATTTCGCAACACTGTGGGCCGATCCAATTCACGATAATCATCCGGCGCTGCCTGCGGGTCATCCGCATCCACCAGTTTGACGTGGGCAATCTCCTCCACCTGGGTGGGCTTTGGCAGTTCTGCCTTCAAGCGTTCTCCAAGACCGGTGGCGACCACGGTCACCCGCATATCATTCGCCATCTCCGCATCGATGACCGTTCCCACCACCACGGTGGCGTCATCATCGGCGAACTCACGCACCGTGTTACCCACCTCGTCAAATTCACCGATCGCCAGATTCAATCCTGCTGTGATATTGACCAGGATACCCTTGGCACCGGCCAGATTGACATCCTCCAGCAGCGGACTGCGGATTGCACGCTCTGCCGCCTCGCGGGCCCGATTGTCACCCGAGGCCTCACCCGATCCCATCATCGCCGCACCCATTTCGGACATCACGGTGCGAACATCAGCAAAGTCCACATTGATCAGTCCGGGGCGGGTAATCAGCTCCGCAATACCCTGTACCGCATGTAGCAGCACATCGTTTGCCGCCTTGAATGCGTTCAGCAAACTCATCTCCTTGCCCAACACAGCCAACAGCTTCTCATTGGGAATCGTGATCAGGGAATCGGTATGTACACCCAGCTCCTCCATACCCTTTTCTGCAATCTTCATCCGCTTGCCACCCTCAAACCCGAACGGTTTGGTGACCACCGCTACCGTCAGAATACCCAGCTCCTTGGCTACCTGGGCGACCACGGGTGCGGCCCCGGTTCCTGTGCCTCCCCCCATACCGGCGGTGATAAAAATCATATCCGCACCAGACAATACCTCTTCGATGCGGTCACGATCATCCATCGCGGCCTGCCTGCCGATATCGGGATTCGCCCCGGCTCCCAGACCCTTGGTGATATCGGAGCCGAGCTGCAGCTGGGTGCGTACTTCACTATTACGCAGTGCCTGTGCATCGGTGTTGGCACAGATAAAATCGACACCATCGATTTCGCCCGATAACATGTGGTTGACGGCATTGCCACCGCCGCCGCCCACGCCAATTACCTTGATCACAGCACTCTGGCTGTGCGTATCCATCAATTCAAACATTGTCTACCTCCTCGACTGTCGCGCCTGACAGAAAAAATTAAAACTATCTCATCACCTACGGCGCCTTGTTCAGGCACCGCTTTGTTACAACTAAAAATTGCCTTGAAACCAATGCTTCATGCGATCCCAAATCGCTTTCATTCCACCCTCATTAGCCAACTCGTGCCCACCCTGGGAACGGTTTCGTTGACCAAATAGCAACAACCCCACACCGGTGGAATAGATGGGATTGCGCACCACGTCAGAGAGTCCGCTGACATATTGCGGTACCCCCAGCCTGACCGGCATGTGAAACACCTCTTCCGCCAGCTCGATGACACCCTCCATCTTCGAACTGCCGCCAGTCAGCACCACGCCACCGGCGATTACATCCTCGAATCCGCTACGCCGCAGTTCCGCCTGAATCAGGGTCATCAACTCTTCATAGCGGGGCTCGACCACTTCAGCCAGGGTCTGCCTGGAGAGTCTGCGCGGCGGCCGTTCACCGATGCTGGGCACTTCGATGGTCTCGTCGCTGGTGGCCAACTGAGTGAGGGCACAGGCATATTTCATCTTGATCTCTTCGGCGTATTGGGTCGGGGTGCGCATCGCCACAGCGATATCGTTGGTCACCTGGTCCCCCGCGATGGGTATCACCGCCGTATGCCGGATCGCACCACCGGTGAAGACGGCGATATCGGTGGTGCCACCACCGATATCAACCAGACAGACTCCAAGCTCCTTCTCGTCCTCACTCAGCACCGAATGGCTGGAGGCGAGCTGTTCCAGAATCAGGTCGTCCGCCTCGAGGCCGCAACGGCGGATGCACTTGACGATATTCTGCGCCGCGCTCACCGCACCGGTGACCATATGCACCCTGGCCTCGAGCCGCACTCCCGACATGCCGCTGGGTTCGCGGATTCCTTCCTGCTCATCGATGATGAACTCCTGGGGCAGGATATGGAGAATCTTCTGATCCGCGGGTATCGCCACTGCGCGGGCCGCATCGATCACACGCTCCACATCACCCTGGGTAACCTCTTTATCCCTGATGGCCACGATGCCATGGGAGTTGAGACTGCGGATATGGCTGCCGGCGATGCCCGCATAGACCGAGTGAATCTCACACCCAGCCATCAGCTCCGCCTCTTCAACCGCACGTTGAATCGACTGCACCGTGGACTCGATATTCACCACCACGCCCTTTTTCAAACCGCGCGATGGATGAGAGCCGATACCGATGATCTCGATACCGCCATCCGCTTTGATCTCACCGACGATCGCCACTACCTTGGAAGTACCAATATCGAGACCGATGATGAGATTTTTCTCACTTCGTTTAGTCATTCACTTTCCCACTATCCTAGCCCCACTGGATGGGCTATCCATTTGTGCTTGCTGTTCGGTATTCGCTGACTGCCAGTAGACCGAAAAACCATTGGTATATCGAAGATCCACCCGTTCCAGCTCTGCCTCAACCTGTCCTTTCAGGAAGGGGTAGAGTTGTACGAAACGACTCAATCTTGGCATCACATCCCGCCTTCCCAGATCAAGCTGCAAACCGCCACTGGTCTCGATCTGCCATGACTGGCGGGCATCGACCTGGAGACGTTTCAGCTCAAGTCCCGCTGTCTGCAGCAGGGTACGTATTTTGAGATAACCCTGGGTTACCCTCTCTGCACTCTCATCTTCACCGATCAGTGTTACCAGACCCTGTAGTCGAGTTAACTGCTTCGGTCTGAATACTTCACCCTGCCGGTTCACCATGGCATCCTCACCCCAATACGCCAGCGGTACCTGTTCAACCACCCTAAGGGCCAGCTTGTCGGGCCATACCCGGCGCACGCTGGCACTCTTTACCCAGGCCAGTTGCTCGATCTGGTTGCGTATCCGCATCAGATCGACAGTGAAGAAATTACCGCTTACCGCTTGAGCCACGGTCTGTTCCAATCCCTGTCTGTTGAGATGTTTGATTTCACCATCCACACTCACAACCCGTACCGGCATGCTCATGGGATCCAGCAATCGGGTGACACTCCACCCGCCTAGCCCGGCAATAAACACCATGACCAGCAGCGACATGAGCCTGGCTTTGTCTAAAAGCCGAGCCAGCTTCGGCGTTTGTGCAGATGGATGATTACGCATCCTACTCATGCTCATCCCTCCCCAGACTGGTGGAGAGAACTCGTACCACCAACTCTTCGAAATCGATACCCGCCACCTTGGCCGACATCGGCACCAGGCTGTGATCGGTCATACCGGGAACGGTATTCACCTCGATCAGCCAGGGTCGATGCTGCTCATCCAACATCAGATCGACCCGCCCCCAGCCACTTGCGCCAACCGCTTCGAATGCCTCCACACAGAGTGCCTGTAAACTCTTCTCTTCAGCCCGTTCAAGACCACAGGGACAGTGATAGCGGGTGCTGGTTGCCGAGTATTTAGCCTGGTAGTCATAAAAAAGATGGGGCGTCTCCAGGCGGATCATCGGCATCGCCTTTCCCTGCAGGATGGTGGTGGTGTACTCCTCTCCGACGATCCAACGCTCGGCCAGGACCTGCGTATCGTATTGCCGGGCCACTTCCCAGGCGCTGCCTAATTGATCCTCACTCTCCACCTTACTCATACCGATACTGGAGCCCTCACAGATCGGTTTTATCATCAACGGAAAACCCACTGCCGCAGCTTTTTCCAAGTCGCTCTCGTTCACGATCAATGCGGATTCGGGGGTCGGGATACCTATCCCCCGCCATACCGCTTTGGTACGGTATTTATCCATGGCAAGGGCCGATCCAAGCACGCCGCTACCGGTATAGGGCAGACCGATGCGCTGCAGCGCACCCTGGATGACGCCATCCTCCCCACCACGCCCGTGAAGGATGATGAACGCCCGCTCATAACCGCCTTCGGCGAGTTGGCCCAGCACATCATCACCCACATCTACCCCTATAGCCTCAACACCCTTGCTCACAAGCGCATCCAGCACGGCACGCCCGCTCCTCAGCGATATCTCACGTTCGGCAGACTGGCCACCCATGAGTACGGCGACCCTGCCGAATGAGTGTTGTGATAGGTTTTCGTTCAACTCGAATCTCCAATACGATGGACTTCGGTCTTGAGTTCGACACCACTGTGCTCTGCCACTTCACGCTGCACCTCAGCAATCAGCATCTCGATATCCCGTGCCGTGGCCTGGCCGGTATTGATTATGAAGTTGGCATGTTTCTCCGATACCTGAGCACCACCCAAACGCCTGCCTTTCAATCCGGCTGACTCAATCAGGCGTGCAGCGAAATCGCCAGGCGGATTGCGAAACACCGAACCGCAGCTGGGTTGACTGGTGGGTTGTGTCGCAGCGCGGCGTTCCAACAACTGCTTGATTCGTTGTTGAGCGGCATCAACATCACCCGCTTCCAGCTTCAGTTCGGCCGCAAGAAACCACTCCCCGGTGGTTCCTTTTACCTGGCGATATCCGACCTTAAAATCCTTCGGCAGGCGGCTGCGCACCTGACCAAACCGATCGATGGTTTCCACCCTGACCACCTGTTCCCAGGTCTCGCCGCCAAAGGCCCCCGCATTCATCGCCAAGGCACCACCCAGGGTGCCAGGTATACCTGCCAGAAACTCCAGCCCGCAAAGACCCGCCCTGGCTGCCAAACGCGCCACCTTGGCACAGGCGATGCCCGCTTCGGCATATAGCAACCCGTCACTACGCCACTCACTGGCAACCAGGCAGCCTTTAGTTGCAATCACAGTGCCTTTGTAACCCCCGTCCCGGACCAACAGATTGCTTCCCAAGCCAAGCCAGAACAGAGGTTCCTCAGGGCTCAACTGACTAAGGAACTGCACCAGATCGTCACGGTCCGCAGGACGATAAAAACAGCTTGCAGGCCCACCAACCCGCCAGGTTGTATGCCGTGAGAGCGGCTCATCGAAACGCATCTCACCGCGTAAGGATTGTTGATTGAACGCAGGCATCATCTGTATTCACTCTCACCACGGGGATTGCCGTTTTTTGACCTGACAACCTGTGATAAATCCCGCTGCCCCTCGGATAGATCGGGTAGCAGAGCGGGCCGGACCGACGGGATCCCCGGAAGATTGGATTGCAGGGATTCACCACATCCCTGATGCAGCCGTTTCATATCGATTCCGTAAACCATCACTCCACCTCCTGACAGAGTCGTCGAGGTAGTTCTGCCGCAATGGAACCGATACTGCCGGCACCCAGGGTCAGAACAATATCCCCATCCAGAAGCAGTCCCTGCAATAGTTGCGGTAACTCCTGCAACGGTTCCACAAACACAGGATCGACCTGACCCCGGATGCGTATGGCACGATTCAGATCGCGTCCACTGGCGCCCTGAATCTGTTCTTCTCCAGCGGCATAGACTTCACTAACGATCAATAGATCTGCTTTCGAGAGAACCTGTACAAAGTCCTCGAACTGCTCTTGGGTTCGTGAATAACGATGGGGTTGAAACACCATCACCAGACGCCGTTCCGGCCACCCATCCCGGACCGCCGTCAGAGTGGCATCGATCTCCCGCGGATGGTGGGCATAATCATCAATAAACATCACCTGTTTACCATCCACCCGGCAGTCGCCTGTCGTCTGAAAACGCCGACCGATACCGGCAAAATTGTGTAGCGCGGTTTTGATGCTTTCACTCTCGATATTGAGTTCAAGGGCGACACAGATAGCCGCCAGGGCATTCAATACATTGTGCCTGCCCGGCAGATTGAGGGTGACTTGCAGTGGTTCCGCCAGGGTTTCCGCGCGCAGGGTAAAATGGGTCTTGAGTCCATCACTTACCACGGCAACCGCCTGTACATCGGCATCATCGCTGAAACCATAGGTGGTAATCGGCCGCGAGATCTCCCCCAACAGATTGCGTATCTCTTCGTCATCGATACACATCACCGCCCGGCCGTAAAACGGCAGATGATGCAGAAACTCCAGGAAGGTTCCGCGCAAGCGGTTGAAGTCACCGCCATAGGTGGTCATATGATCCGCGTCGATATTGGTCACCACCGCCAACATCGGCTGCAGGCAGAGGAAGGATGCATCGCTTTCATCCGCCTCGGCAACCAGGTACTCCCCATCACCCAGGCGCGCATTGGCGCCGGCACTATTCAGCCTGCCACCGATAACAAAGGTCGGATCCAGACCGGCTTCAGCCAGGATACTGGTAACCAGACTGGTGGTGGTGGTCTTGCCATGGGTACCCGCCACTGCGATGCCGTAGTGGAAGCGCATGATCTCCGCCAGCATCTCCGCTCTCGGCACCACCGGTATCCTGGCATCTCGAGCCGCACAGACCTCGGGATTATCCTCTTTGATGGCGCTGGAGATTACCACCGCATCCACTGCCTCCACATGCTCTCCCTTGTGGCCGAACATTACCTCGGCCCCCAGCTTGGTGAGTCGCGAGGTCACCGCGCTCTCCCGTTGATCTGATCCGGTCACCTGATAACCCAGATTGATCATCACCTCGGCGATACCACTCATGCCCGCACCACCGATACCGACAAAATGGATCCGGCGCATACGGCCCATGCTGTTCGGGGCATAGCGATTGCGCAGTTGCTCACTCATGGGCGATCACCTCCAGGCAATAGCGCCCTACCTGAGCGGCGGCATCCGGCTTTGCCAGGCCACGTGCCGCAGTGGCCATGGCCAGCAGCCTTTTCCTGTCTGTGCAGAGACTACCCAACAGCCGCGCCAGGTTTCGCCCATCAAGACTATGCTGTGGAATCAGGTGTGCGGCATCCGCATTCACCAGAAATTCCGCATTCCGTGTTTGATGGTCATCCACGGCAAAGGGATAGGGAACGAGTATGGCCCCCAGCCCCGCTGCGGCCAGTTCGGAAACCGTCAGCGCACCGGCCCGACAGATGACAAGATCGGCCCAGGCGTAGGCCTCGGCCATCTCTTTTTCAAAGGCCATCACCTCCGCCTCCACCGCCAGTTCCCGATATCTTTCCAGGGTTTCATCCAGCAGCTTTTCACCCGCCTGATGGCGTACCTGCGGGCGTACTGCCTCAGGCATCATGGAGAGCGCCTCCGGTACGCATTGATTGAGTGCCCGGGCACCCAGGGAACCGCCGAGAACCAACAACCTGATCGCAGCCCCACGCTGGGCAAAGCGCACCTCCGGCAGGGGCAGGGATAGAATTTCCCGGCGTACCGGATTGCCCACCGTCTCCGCCTGTGCCTCAGCACCGAAGCTGCCGGGAAAGGCCTCGAAAACCTTGGTTGCAAATCCGGCCAAGATGCGATTGGTGAATCCCGGAATCGCATTCTGTTCCTGTATCACCAGGGGTATTCGCATCAATCTGGCAGCCAAACCACCTGGACCGGTGGCGAATCCGCCCATACCCAACACCAGCTGCGGCCGGGTGCGACGCAACACGCGATGGGCCTGCCAGAGCGCCTTGCTGATGGTAAAGGGTGCGGCCAAACGCCGCTTCAGGCCACTCCCGCGCACGCCTTTGACCTGAAGCGTCTCCAGGGGATAGCCATACTCGGGTATGAGTCTGTTCTCCATACCGGAGCGACTGCCCAACCAGGTGATGCGACAGCCTTTCTGTTTCATCCAGTCGGCCACCGCCAGTGCCGGGAATAGATGCCCACCTGTACCACCGGCCATGACCATCACATGAGGCTCCATGATCGCCTCCTGTGCTTGCTCTTGACTCGCTTCTGGCGTGACTCGAAATCGATTCTCAACAACAGCGCAATCATCATACAGACGACGATGATGCTGTTGCCCCCATAACTCATAAACGGCAGTGTCAGGCCCTTGGTCGGCAGCATACCGACATTGACACCTATATTGATGAAGGCTTGCATCCCAATCCAGAGTCCGAGGCCATAGGCGGTATAGCTGGAAAAACGCTGACCGGTCTGTTCCGCCTTGACACCTATCTGAAATGCACGCCAGGTAATGAAGGCGAACAGCAGAATCACACCCAGGGTTCCGAGCAGGCCGAACTCCTCACCCACGACGGCCATGATGAAATCGGTATGCGCCTCCGGCAGGTAGAACTGTTTCTGGATTCCATTACCCAACCCGACCCCGCTGACTTCACCGCGGCCAAAGGCGATCAGTGCCTGGGTGAGCTGAAAATCGGTATTGAAGGGATCGTCCCACGGATTCAAATAGGTGGTCATACGCTGCCACCGATAGGGCGAGAAGTAGATCAGCGCCCAACCTGCCACTCCGGCAACGACAATCAACATGGAAAACTGATACAGCACAACCCCGCCGAGAAACAACATAGCGGTGGCGGTGGCGAACAGGACTACCGTGGTGCCGAAATCGGGTTGCAGCAGGATCAGTGAACTGGTGATGATCAACAACAGCATCGGTTTTGCGAAACCCCAGAAGGAGCGCGCGACTTCATCTTGACGACGCACCAGGTAACCGGCGATATAGAGCACCATGAAGAGTTTCATGAATTCGGAACTCTGCAGGTTGAAGCCCCCCAGGGGTATCCAGCGGGTGGCACCATTGACACTTTTGCCAATCCCTGGGATCAACAGCAGCAGTAACAACAACAGCCCCGTAAAGACCAATAACGGTCCTGCCTTCTGCCACTGCTGCATCGGAATTTTAAAAACCAGATAGGCTGCCAGCAAGCCCAGGAGCATGGCGAATAGATGGCGATAGACATAGAAGAAAGGCGAACCACCAAGACGCTCTCCCACTGTCATCGATGCAGACGAGACCATCACCAGACCGAAACAGAGTAGTACAACTGCCGCACCTAATAGCCACCAGTCCACGAGGGGCTGAATGGTGGGTTTGCCGGCACGCGCATCATGCGCCTGTCTACTTACCAGGGTACTCATGCCGAGAGCGCCTCCACCGCCTGGATGAAGGCCTCGCCACGGGCCGCAAAATTCTGGAACATATCGAAACTGGCACAGGCTGGAGATAGCAGCACCCGATCCCCAGGCTGTGCCAACTCCGCGGCCAGACTTACTGCCTCTTCAAGTGTTGCCGCATGCTGTATGGGCACTTGGCCCGCCAGTACTGATTCCAGTTGAGATGCGTCCTTGCCTATGAGAATGATGGCCCGTGCTGTTTTTTCCACCACCGGGGCCAGGGGTGAAAAATCGGCTTCTTTGCAATCGCCACCTGCAATCAAAACACTGCGGCTGCTGTCGCCTTCAGGGTGAAGTCCCTCCAAGGCTGCGATCGTAGCCCCCACATTGGTACCCTTGGAGTCGTTATACCAGCGCACACCACCCTTATCGCTGATCCATTGGGTGCGATGGGGCAGGCCGGTATAGCTTCTCAGGGCTGCCAGCATATCGTTTTGCGGCAGGCCCACGGCACTGCCCAAGGCCAAGGCAGCGAGGGCATTCGCCATATTGTGACGACCAGGTATGCGCAGCTCGGTGACCGGCATCAGGGGGGTATGCCCCTCACTCAGCCATTTGATTCCATCTAGTTCATGCAGACCGAAATCGTCTCCTTGAGGCGCCCCCAGGGTAAATCCAATGGTGGTTGTATTCGGCACCGCCATAGCGGCGACCCGTGCATCATCACGGTTGATCACCATAATCTCGCAATTGGCGTAAAGTGATGCCTTGGTGGCGGCATACTCTTCCAGATCCCGGTAGCGGTCCATATGATCGGCGGAGACATTCAACACAACCGCAGCCTGGGGCTTGAGTGAATGGGTGCTCTCCAATTGGAAACTGGAGAGTTCAAGCACATACAACTCAACTTCATCCGCCAACAGGTCAAGCGCGGGCTGCCCAAGGTTGCCACCCACAGCCACCCTGATACCGGCCATACGCGCCATATCTCCCAGCAAGGTTGTGACTGTGCTCTTGCCATTCGATCCGGTAATTGCGACTACCGGCGCCTTTACCGCTCTGGCAAACAGCTCCACATCACCGACTATCTCTACATGCCGCTCTTTGACTGCACGAATCAGTGGCTCGTCGAGTGACACACCCGGACTCACCACCAGTCGACTGGCGGCATGGAATACCTCCGCCTGAAAGCCGCCGAGGAACATCGCCATGTCGGGATAATCCTTGCGCAGCGCCTCCAGCCCCGGCGGATTCTCGCGACTGTCGGTCACAGCCAGGGATTCCCCGTGGGCCGCCAGGTAGCGCGCACAAGAGAGTCCGGTCGCGCCTAATCCGACGATCAGTGTTTTAGCTGAATTTGTCACTTGTTTCGCCATCAGCGTATCTTCAGACTCGCCAGACCGACCAACACCAGGATGACGGTGATGATCCAAAAACGCACAATCACCCTCGGCTCGGGCCAGCCCTTGAGTTCAAAGTGGTGATGCAGTGGCGCCATACGAAATATGCGTTTACCGGTCAGCTTGTAGGACAAGACCTGCAATACCACCGAGACCGTCTCCACGACGAAGACCCCACCCATGATGAACAGTACGATCTCCTGTCTCACGGCCACCGAGATAACACCCAGGGCCGCACCCAATGCCAAGGCTCCCACATCCCCCATAAAGACCTGTGCCGGATAGGTGTTGAACCAGAGAAATCCCAGTCCAGCCCCAACCAACGAAGCGCAGAAGACGATCAACTCGCCTACCCCGGGCAGATAGGGGATCTTCAAATAGGCAGCAAAATCGGAGTGACCGGTAACATAGGCGATAACCCCCAATGCGCCACCCACCATCACCGTCGGGAGAATCGCCAGACCGTCGAGCCCATCGGTCAGGTTGACCGCATTTGAAGAGCCGACGATGACCAGATAACTGAATAGAATGAATACCGGTCCCCAATCCAGAGAGACATCCTTCAGATAGGGGATCAGCAGTGCGGTCTCCATGGATGAACTGGCGGTGTAGTAGAACACCAACGAGGCACCCAATCCCGCCACCGATTGCCAGAAATATTTCCACCGCGCTGACAGACCCTTGGGATCATTCAGGACCAGCTTTTTGTAGTCATCCACCAGACCGATGAGGCCAAAGGTCATGGTTACAATCAACACGATCCACACGTAGCGGTTTTCCAGATCCGCCCATAGCAGGGTGGCAATGGCGATCGCCACCAGAATCAGCGCCCCCCCCATGGTGGGGGTTCCGGCTTTGGAAAAGTGTGTCTCCGGACCATCGTCGCGTACCGTCTGTCCGATTTGATGAAAGCTCAAACGGCGTATCATCACCGGACCCAGGGCCAGGGAGATCAAAAGCGCAGTCAAGACCCCCAGGATGGTACGCAGCGTCAAGTACTGGAATACTCTGAAACCATTGTCGAACTGGGTAAGCCAATCGGTAAGATAGAGCAACACTTTCAGCCCCTCCCCTCATTAATCAGGCGATCAACCACCCGTTCCATGGCCGCAGTTCGTGAACCCTTCACCAGCAATGTGTCGCCTCGGCGAAGCGCACCGGCAAGGGTCCCGATCAGTTGATCCAAATCAGAAAACGCCAAGGCTCCGTCACCGAAGCCCTCAGCTGCATACCGGCTCAGCTCCCCCAGGGTATACAGTCGGGAGAGACCCGCCAGTTTCGCTTTTGCACCGAGTTGATTGTGCAGGGCAACGGATTGATCACCCAGTTCAGCCAGATCTCCCAGCACCAGGATCTGTTCTCCCGGCGCACTGCGTAATACATCGACTGCAGCTTCCACCGAGTCGGGATTGGCGTTATAGGTATCGTCGATGAGGCGATATCCCGCAGTGGTGAAGTGCATCTGTAAACGACCCGCCACCGGTTTTACACTGGCAAGACCCTGTTCGATCTCCCTAGCCGATGCGCCCATCGCCAAAGCGCCCGCAATCGCGGCCAGGGCATTCATCAGATTGTGTCTACCGGCGAGTGCCAGCTTCACATCGAATTGATCCTCCCGGTAGCTGACCTGCATATGGTTGTAGAAACCGTTCTCCGTCCAGCGCATCTCTGCCCGAGAGAGATCGCACTGCACGGCCGCCTGTCTTGAGCTGCCAAAGCTGATCAGCTTGCGCTCGCCCAGAAACTCACGCCACAATGGAAAATAGTCGTCGTCCGCATTCAATACCGCGATACCACCAGGCCTGAGTCCGCTCAGGATCTCTCCTTTCGCCCTGGCCACCCCCTGCAGATCTCCGAACCCTTCGAGGTGGGCAGCACCCGCATTGGTTATCAGGGCCACATCCGGATGGGCAATATGGCTCAGGTAGCCGATCTCGCCGGGATGATTGGCCCCCATCTCCACCACCGCAAAGGCCTCATCCTGCAAGCGCAGAAGTGTCAGTGGCAGGCCTATCTCATTGTTCAAGTTTCCCTGGGTGGCAAGCACCCTCCCCCGTTGCTGGAGAATGGCGGCAACCAACTCCTTGACAGTCGTCTTGCCATTGCTGCCGGTGATGGCAATCAGTGGCAGCGGAAAAGAGTCTCGCCATACCCCGGCCAACCGACCCAGTCCGAGCCGGGTATCTTTTACCTGGAGCTGTGGGATCTCCGGCTTCTGGGGTTCACTCACCATCACCCCCACCGCACCCTTGTCAATCGCCTGCCCGATGAAGTTATGACCATCGAAGTGAGGTCCCTTCAAGGCCACATAGAGATCTCTCGCCTGCAGTGTGCGACTGTCTGTACTGACAGAACTGAAACTGACATCTTCGCCGACCCAGGTACCATTCAGGCTTGACGCCACTTGCGAGAGGCACAGGGTGTTCATCGCCCCACCCCCGGCCACTCATGGAGGGCGGCGGTCACCTGCTCCCGATCATCGAAATGAAGAACTTCATCTCCCACCAGCTGGTAATCCTCATGCCCCTTACCCGCCACCAGCACCAGATCACCCGCTGCTGCATCTGCAATCGCAGTATGAATGGCACGACTTCGATCAGGCTCGACCAGCGCCCTATCCGGCGTCTTCATGCCGGACAGGATCTGCTCAATGATTTCACTGTTCGACTCGCTGCGTGGATTGTCATCAGTAATAACCACGCGATCGGCAAGCCGTTCAGCCAACTCCCCCATCAGCGGACGTTTACCCCGATCCCGGTCACCGCCGCAACCGAATACGACAGTCAGCGAGCCAGGGCAATGCATGCGCAGGGCCGACAGGGCCTTCTCCAGGGCGTCCGGCGTATGGGCGTAATCCACCACCACGCCGGGTCTCTCTCCGCCACCCAGCAGTTCCATCCGGCCAGGCACTGTATTGAGTGATGAAAGCACTTCCACACCACGCTGCAGAGACCAGCCCCGCTGCAGCAGTACCAGCAGCACAGCCAATAGATTGGCCGCATTGAAGCGACCCAGCAGTTGTGTCTCCAGATTGGCGTCACCAAGGTGGGTCGAGACTTTGATCCGCATTCCCTGAGTGGTGGGATCAATATCCAGGGCCTGCGCCCATCCATCGAGACCGGCAGGCAGATCAGCCGCCGGTTCGAGACTGTAACCCAGCAGCTTCACCCCATCCGCCAATGATCCGAGCAGGGTTCTGCCAAAGGCATCATCAAGATTGAGCACCGCACTGCCGAGGCCCGGTATCTGAAACAGTCGTTGCTTGGCGGCAGCATAGTTTTCCAGGGTCCCGTGATAATCGAAATGATCACGACTGAGATTGGTGAAGATGGCGCAATCGAAGGCCACCGCCCCAGCCCGACCCTGATCCAGGGCGTGGGATGAGACCTCCATACTCACCGCCGCCACACCCTGCTGCAGCAGATCATGCAAATACTGCTGCAGGGTCACTGCATCGGGAGTGGTATAACCGGTGGGCTTTAAATGACCGGGGAGCCCCACCCCCAGGGTACCCATGATGCCGCAGGGTATCTCGCACATCAGCGCATGGGCCAGCAGTTGGCTGATGCTGGTCTTGCCATTGGTGCCGGTGATCCCAT
Source organism: Candidatus Thiodiazotropha sp. CDECU1 (assembly GCF_963455295.1). NCBI lineage: Bacteria > Pseudomonadati > Pseudomonadota > Gammaproteobacteria > Chromatiales > Sedimenticolaceae > Candidatus Thiodiazotropha > Candidatus Thiodiazotropha sp. CDECU1. The sequence continues at coordinate 869,925 of NZ_OY734020.1, read as the reverse complement.
AGACGGACATCAGGCGACTGGGATGCTGGTAGAAACGACCCGCAATCCGACTCACATGCCGGGTCAATTGCGCCAGCGCCAGCAAGGGAACAGGCAGCTCCAACCCTGCCGCCAGACGTTCACCCTCAAGATTATCTGCTTCCCAGATGATCGCGACTGCCCCCTGGGAAACCGCTTGCTCGGCGAACGCCAAGCCATGATGATGCTCACCGGCACAGGCGATAAAGAGCGAGCCCGGTGTCACATCACGACTATCCAAGGTAATCCCAGTCACTTCACGATCATCATTGGCCGGCACGGAGACCAGCCCACGCAACAGGGATGTCAGTGTCGCCCCGCTGGTGATTCGCTCGGCAGCCATCATTGCCGATCCCCCAATCGAGCCATCAGGGTATTCTCGTGCCACTGCTTATCAGGAGGAATATTCAACAACCGCAGGGCGCCACTCATCACCTTGGAGAAGACAGGGCCGGCCACCAGTCCACCGTAATACTCCTTACCCTGGGGTTCATCGATGAACACCGCCATCACCAGGCGGGGATCACTCACCGGCGCAATACCGACGAACAGCGAGAGATATTTATCCTCCGCATACCCTCCGGCCACCGATTTTTTTGCCGTCCCCGTCTTGCCCGCCACACGATAACCTGGGACTGCGGCAAGCGGCGCCGTGCCCTCACTGGACACCACCGCCTCCAGCATCTTGACCACCGTCCTGGCGGTACTCTTACGCATAACCCGCTCACCCGGTTCTGCCTGCTCCTGTTTGAGCAGCGAGACCGGCATGCGCACCCCGTCATTGGCCAGTACCCCATAAGCCCTGGCGAGTTGCAGCGGCGTCACTGAGAGACCGTAACCGAACGAGAGGGTTGCCTGTTCAAAACTGGACCAATCTGAAAAGTGGGGCAGCCGTCCACTGGACTCACCGGGGAACTGACTATAGGGACTCTCACCGAACCCAAGCTTCGAGTAGAGTTTCCACAATGTCTCCGGCTGCATCGACAGGGCTATCTTGCTGGCCCCCACATTGCTCGATTTTCGCAGCACAGCCGCCACATCGATCATGCCGTAGTTGCGGTTATCCCTGACCAGATAACGTCCCACCTTCATCTGGCCGGGTGAGACATCGATAGGCGTATTGGGCTTGAACCGCCCCAACTCCACAGCCGCCGCCACGGTGAACGGTTTGATGGTGGACCCGGGCTCGAAGACATCGGTTACCGCTCGGTTACGCAGACTGCTGGAGCGGCGACCGCGCAGCGCATTCGGGTTGTACGACGGACTGTTGACCATCGCCAGAATCTCACCGCTGCGACTATCCAGGATCACCGCCGATCCGGATCTCGCCTTATGTTTACTCACCGCGGCCTTGAGCTCACGATAGGCCAGAAACTGCAGGCGGCGATCGATGCTCAACACCAGATCCTTGCCCGGAGAGGGACTTTGGATATTCTCCACCTGTTTCACCACCCGTCCCTTGCCATCCTTGATCACCCGTTTCGCGCCGGGATTGCCGCTGAGCCACTCATCGTATGCCAGCTCTATCCCCTCCTGTCCCTTGTCATCAATATTGGTGAAGCCGACAATATGCGACATCACCTCACCGCTGGGATAGAAACGGCGGTATTCGGAGAGCAGGTCGATACCCTCCAGCTCAAGGCCATCCACCCGCTGCGCAAGGTCGGGATTGATACGCCGCTTGAGATAGACAAAACCTCGTTCACTGGAGAGCAACCTGCGCAGTCGATCGGGATTCAGGCCCAAGGTCGAGGCAATGGCGCCTATGGTTTCGCTGTCACCCTTTATGACCTTTGGATTGGCGGCTACGCTTTTCACCGGGGTGCTGATCGCCAGGGGCTCCCCATTGCGGTCGGTGACCATACCCCGACTGGCGCTGACCCGTATCGTGCGCAGATAGCGCTGTTCGCCCTGCTCTTGTAGAAAGGCGGTTTCAAACACCTGGCGATCGATGGATTGCCACACCAGGGAAGAGAAGGCCAGCCCTATCACCGCCAGCACTGCGATCCGCCGTGCACGGTAACTGGGCAGCCTGATGATTTCAGCCTGCTGGGTCTTTCTTTTCTTTCCGCCTGCCATGATTAGCGCCTGATCACTACAACTTCATCAAACTGGGGCAGATGCATTTTCAGCCTGTCCCGTGCCCTTTTTTCCACTTCAGAATGGGTAGCCAGAGTGCTCTCCTCCAACTGCAGACGCCCCCATTGGATGCCGATGCGCTCCTTTTCCGCCTGGAGTTCCTGTAACACCACAAAGTGCTTACGACTGAGATATTTGCTATACACAACCGCAATCGCGGATGCCAGCACCGCCGCCATCAACAATACAAACAGCATGTGACCGGTACGACTCAAGAGAGTCTCTCCGCGACACGTAAAACCGCACTGCGCGACCGCGGATTGGCAGCGGTCTCATCTTCACTCGGTCGTACTGCCTTACCCACAAGGTGCAGGCGCGGGCGTAAACTATCCTGGGTAACCGGCACCCCTGGTGGAAATCGATCGCCCTTTGCCTGTTCGCGCATAAAACGCTTTACCATCCGATCCTCCAGGGAGTGAAAACTGATCACCGCCAATCGGCCGCCAATCGCCAACACATCGATAATCGCCTGCAGCGCTCTCTGCAGCGCATCCAATTCACTATTGATATAGATACGTATCCCCTGGAAGCTGCGCGTCGCAGGATGCTTACTCTTTTCCCAGGCAGGATTGGCCTTGCTCACGATATCCGCCAATTGCAGTGTCGTCGTGATGGGGGTATGCACTCTTGCCTCCACGATGGCATGGGCAATACGCCGCGCATGCCGCTCTTCGCCATAAGTCTTCAATACATCAGCTATCTCTCTACTCTCGGCCTGAGCCAGCCACTCAGCCGCCGAGATGCCACTGTCAGGATCCATACGCATATCCAAAGGCCCGTCCTTAGTGAAACTGAAACCACGCTCAGCCTGATCCAACTGCGGGGAGGAGACCCCCAGGTCCAGCAAGATGCCGTTGACCCGTCCCATCAGCCCAGCCTGTTCAGACACTTCGGCTAGCATGGCAAAGCTCTCCTGAACGATGCTAAAACGGGCATCCTGACCAAACACCCGCTTGGCATGAGCCACTGCTTGCGGATCCCTGTCGATAGCTAACAACTGACCCTGCTCACCCAACGCACGCAAAATCTCTCGACTGTGCCCACCTCGACCAAAGGTAGCATCGATATAGCTACCCGCCGGGTCGATCTTCAGCGCCTCAATGGAGGGCTGAAGCAGCACTGAATCGTGGGCCTGCTTCATTAGATCGAGAGTGACTTGAACTCTTCCGGCAGATCGAGCTTGTTGATATCCACCTGCGCCAACTGGGCCTCCTGCCGGCTGTTCCAAGTCGCCTCATCCCACAACTCAAACTTATTTATCTGCCCTACCAGGGCGACCTTCTTATTCAGGTCGGCAAAGCGTCGCAACTCCTGTGGAAGACGGATCCTGCCCTGGCTGTCCATCTCTATTTCATGGGCATTGCCGATATAGAGCCGCTGCAGGAAACGTGTGGTCTCGTTAAACGAGGGCAGCGACCTGAGGGTCTCTTCAATCTCGATCCAGACGGGTTTGGGATAGATCAGCAGGCAGTGATCCTTATCGACGGTGACCACCAACTCGGAATTGCAGGCGGCCACGAGCTGCTCGCGATACTTTGTCGGCATCGCAAGCCGCCCCTTGGCATCCAGGTTGAGTGATGAAATCCCGCGAAACAAGTCTGCGCCCCTTTAATGGATCTATTTTCCCTAATTTTCCACATTCTTCCACTTCAACCCATATTAGGACTGCATATACCATCTTGTCAAGGTAAAGAACGTGAAAACTCTTTGCCGCTCAGTGGCTTAGAGGAGCAAATCAAAGCGCCCTCAAGGCAGTCCTAACCACTGAAAATACAGCGGCATGACCCTCAAACCTAAAGTAGTTTATGAAGAGATAAGGGGAGATTCCCCAAAACGTGGAAGAAAGTGGAAGAAGAAGCGGGAGCCGGCCTGTAAGCCGGGTTCTGTCGTGAACAGCCATTCATCTGGGATGCGTGTCACCACGCACCTCAAGCAACCTACCCGGGGACAGTGCGGGCCGCACTCGTCAGGCCCTGGGGCCTGTCAGTCCCTCTATTTGGTCTTGCTCCGGGTGGGGTTTACCCTGCCACCGCTGTTGCCAGCGGCGCGGTGCGCTCTTACCGCACCATTTCACCCTTACCGACGGTCGAAACCGCTGGCGGTATATTTTCTGTGGCACTTTCCGTAGGCTTGCGCCTCCCAGGCATTACCTGGCACCCTGCCCGTCGGAGCCCGGACTTTCCTCTGAATCCAGTTGGAAACAGCGGCTGTCCGGCCGACTCCCTGGCTCTCACTTTAGGGACTAAATGCCCTCCTGACAAGACACTGGTGCTAAAATCAATCCAAGCAGAACTAAAAGTACCTGTTAGTTTGAATTGAGAATACGCAATGCAGAGATTAAATTTATTAATTAATCTGCCGACATCTTAGGCGAAGACTTAAGTAACCCAGGTACCATGACATTGGCTTGAAGCTGTAACGGTCTACCCAGAGTAGTAAAGAGGTAAAACCATGAAAACGCCAAACAATCCCCTGCTATCCATCGACACACTTATACTGGCTGCGGCAGGCATTTGGGCGGTCTCCGTGCTGATCAGTCTTATAGCCTGATTTTACACCCAGCCATACCGCCCTAGAACTCACGATCGATAAGGCCTGACTTATCGATAGATGGTTTGTTCACCGCAGATCCCCCTCCCCACCCATCTTGATACTTGTCCGTCGCGCCCACTCTAGCCGACAGCGCCAATCCCCTGGCAGCGGAGGTTCAACAGTGGCGCCGATAACTTTTCTCCTCTAATGGCAGAAATTTCCGCTACACTAGGCAGTGAAAAAGCGTCTTCCTCCAAGTAAGGGTCCCATCCAGAAACAGACGCGGGACAGCAAGCGGAAGACCGAGGATAAGATGTCATCACTTGGCGTTTTCAAAGGACGATAATAGGCAGCACCCGACCAGTCACATGGCAGATAAAAGAAGTAGGGATAGTTCCCACAGCATCCCCAAGAAACCGCCTAAGCGGCCGTCGCGGGATTATGCAAATCTACCGCAACGGCCGATCACCCTGAAGCAGGCCGAAAAGAAAAAGTCGCTGAACATGAAAAAGAAGTCCGATAGCAAAACAAAGCAAGCAACAGCACCCAAGAAAAAGGCCGTATCGAAAAAAGCCATCCCACGAGTAAAAAAACAGGCCCCCAATCAGTGGCTGCTAAAAGGGATATCCGAAGAAGCGAAGCAGTATGCCCTAAATGAGGCCAACCGCCAGGGCGTCACCATCGGCGAATGGATCGAGCAGTTGATTTTTGACTCCCAGGAGCCAGCAGCCAGTGAACAAGATGAACCTGCAGAAACCTATATTGCAGAAGAGCAGGATGAGATCACCGGGGCTTTATATGCCATTGAGCAACGCCTGGACCGGATAGAGGATCAACGGGGTTTCTGGGCCCGTTTTTGGGAACAGGTCATGAAACAGTCTGAGCGCTGATAATGTCGGAAGTCCAAGTTGGATAGCAATCCCTGCAAAATCCCCCAGCCGATCAGGTAGTAAACACCCTGACTTGAAAAGGGGCCAATGACAACCGCACTGAGCCCGCATCATTCTGTTCCAAGCGTGCACCCTGTTGTGGCGGCGCGATCTCCTTCACCGAGTCCAGATCCATCCAATACCAAGAGAGGTTATAACCCGTAAAATCGTGCGGCCCGATGTTGCCGACCACAACAATCTGGTTGTCAGCGCCCAATGGGACACCCCGGGTGCGGCAGTAGACAAACACCTTGGCTCCCTGATTGCGATCGAAATCGTTATGGAAATGGATAAACGCCGTTTCGTTGCGGGTGAGTGCCGGGTGTTCGGTGCGCAGCGCGATCAACTCTGCGACCTTGTTCCACAAATCCCGGTTATTGGGAGAGGCATCGAGGCGCTGCCAATCCACCGGATCGGACATCTTCAGGCGCCAGTTGTGATGGTCGAGGTCGTGCACATCCCCAAACTCATCACCGGCCAGGATCATCGGTATCCCCACCGAAGTCAGCAACAGGCAGAAGGCGCTGCGCAGGCGCTCCAGGGCCAGGCCATGGAGGAAACGCTGCTGATCGTCGGCGCCTGTCTCCAGATGATCGGTGACCCAACGGATATCGTCCACCGTACCGCGATAACCCCGCTCATCCAAAAGCGGCGCTAATAGATAATTCATGATGCGCTTTTCGTCATCGTTCTCCACGTCGTGGGATGTCAGGTAGTTGACCGCCTGGGAGAGATCATAAAAACCGGGCTCGGCCTGACGGGTCCAGTCATTCCAGGTCTGGTCGCCGGCTACCATCCAGCGCATGCGCTCCCGCCGCGAGGGCTCTCCCCATGCCGTATGCAGATCACCGGAAAAGGTGCGCCGCAACTCATCGCGAAAGGCGAAATTCCACATGGAGTCGGTGACCTTGCGGCCGTTGGGATTGTGCGGCCGCTGATGGGTGATCACCGCCCGTCGCCAGGAGTCCTCGGCGATGATGAGAAAGGGGCGTCCGGGAAAGGCCTGCTGATGGACATGCCAGGCATGATCGCGAAACCGCTGGGTGAACTCCCAGTGGTTGATACCCTTGAACTCATCGATCCTGAAACCGTCGGCATGGTACTCGGTGATCAGGTACTCCGCCATGCGCAGCTGAAAATCCCAGGTCGGCCTTAGACCCTGTTGATCAGGCCAGTAGCGGAACAGCTTGGCGCCATAGTCATCGCCCCGATGGGAGCGCTCCTCATCCTCGTTGGATAGGAAAAAACGATTATAGTCGAGCTGCGCCAGGGGGCAGTTGCGGGCGTGGTTCATCACCACATCGAAGATCACCCTAATCCCCCGCCGATGGCACTGCTTGACGAAGAACTTGAGCTCCACCGGCAACCCCATGTCGATATCGGGGGCAAAGAAGAAGCGGGTGCCATAGCCCCAGTTGAGGGTATCCGGCGAGTCCTGCACCGGCAGCAGCTCGATGGCATTGATGCCCAGGGCCTTGAGCCGGTCGAGATGGGCGAACACCACCTTCTCGAAGGTGCCGAGCCCCACCTGGCGCGCCTTCTCCGGCGCGCTCTCCATCCAGCGCATGGGCATCTCGTAGATCACCATCTGGTGGTTGTTCTTCAGTTCGTTTCCCGGGATGAACTCATCCTCCCAGCTGAACGGCTGCTGCCAACGCCGGCCGTCGCGGATCTGGAAGATTCCCCGGTAACCGCCGAAGCGGGTGATATGGACCGCATAGGGGTCGGCGATGGGGCTGTCGACCGCGCCGTCCTTGATGAACTCATACTCGTAGTCGCCGTCCACCAGGCCCAGGGCGTCGAGATCGATCTCGAACCAGCCCGGCTCATTCGCCACCGCGGTCAGCGTCTCACGGCGCCAGCCATCAGGGTCGTAACAGTCCCGCTGCAGGATATCGGCGAAACGCAGCTCGAGCTGGCTGCCGGGTGGTGCAGGTATGCGCAGTTGAGTGACTATTCCAGCGTCGTTACGGTCGTTATAATTAGGCATGTTGTCCATTCATCCCTTGTTCAAAAAGTTGGCTGTTCAGAAAAATATGCGGGTGGCTGTGAATGATAAAATAGCACCAACCTGTTTAAAGTACATACACAATGTTGGATACCTTTGTAATATCTTTTTCAAATAAGCCATCTCTCAAATAACTGAAGCTACCAAAACAACAACCAAGCTGATCTCTTAATTATGATTCCGTCATTCCGGCGCATGCCGGAATCCAGGAAACAGCCAGGGAGCTGGCATGAAAAGACAACCGTGCGTGTATCTATTGGCCAGCAAACAGAATGGAACCCTATACATAGGTGTGACATCAAATCTAAAAAAGCGGGTTTGGAAGCGTAAGAACAATCTAGGGCCTGGAAGATAAAGACAATTGAAGAGCTAAATCCACACTGGCGAGATTTATATCCAGACCTGATCTGAAGAGAAGTACTCTTCGCTGAAATATAAACGATCGACAATCCTTTGGCAGATCTGGATTCCGGCATGCGCCGGAATGACGGTATCAGGAAAGTCCGTCTAAAAACTCTACGAAGGAGCCTAAATTAAAATACAATGATCTTTTTAAAATCCGTCAATCAGATCCTTCAATCGCTTTTTCATCTGTTCTGGCGGTGACGGCTCTTGCTTCGCCCTCAGGCGTTCATTGATCTTGCGCTCCATCTCCGCCCTGGAATAACAGCTCTTGCAGTGACTCAGGTGGTGCTCGATCTTCGCCCGGGTTTCCTCGTCATGCAATTCACCGTTGATATAGGCGTAGACGTGATCAAAGGCCTCGAGGCAATCGCTGTCGATGATCCCGGATTCGTGGTCGGTATGGTCATGTTTTGTCATCTCGTGGACTCCATGAGTGAATCTTGGCTGACCAATCCCGCGTCGATCGCATGCAGCCATAGTTGTTTTTGTAACAGGGTGCGGCCCCGGTTCATCCGTGAGCGGATGGTGCCCGGGGAGACCCCCAGAACCTCCGCCGCCTCATCGTAGGCGAGCCCCTCCAGGTTCACCAGGATCACTGTTTCACGGAACGTCTCCGGCAGTGCTTCCAGGGCCTTGATGATCTCCTCGCCCAGCAGGTCGTTGATGAACGCCTGCTCGGGATTGGCCCACCAGGTGAGAAATTCATCCGGCTGCTCCATCAACAGGGAGGCAATCTCCCCGTCGCCGCAGCCTTCGGAGAGAGCGTCATAACTCGCTGTATCGGGACCTGCTTTCTTTTTTCGATATTGGCTGATGTAGAGGTTGCGCTGTATGGCGTAGATCCAGGGACGGAAGCGGTCACGCTGCTGCAGCAGGTGTAGCGACTTCCAGGCCTTGGTCACCGCCTCGGCGACCAGGTCCTCCGCATCGGCGCGGTTGTTGGTCAATCGCAGCGCCATGGCGTAGAGCGAGGACATGCAGTCGTCGACAGCCTGGCTGAACCAGGCCTTGGTTTGGTTTTTTTCGTTGTCGCTCATCTGTCTATGGGTTCCAGTGCCAGCTACCCTGGCACTGGAACAAAGCATAGCCTAAAAGGTCAGGGTGGAAGCCCCTTCACTGACCACACCCAGCATCGCGGTGGAGCCCGCCAATTCCGCACCGGGGATCAGATTCTCGGGCTCATAGCCACGCACCTTCGCGCAGGGTGGGCAGACCATAATGGCCCCATCATGATCAAGCACATTCTGCATCATCTCCGTCACCGGCGGATCGAGGGGATTGGGACGGGCATGCTCCGCTGCCCCCTTGCGCGCCCAGTCCGCCCCGGCGCTGACCAGAAACATGGTCACCTTATAGCCGGAGGCGATACCACCGTTCGCCACACTCCAGGCCACGGATGCGCGTTCATCGTCACATCCACGGGTTACTATTACCACGAGTTGTTTTTGTTCGGTCATTTTAATGTCCTCTTCTTTGGTCTTAACGGTTGGTGGATAGTCACACCCTTTCCATGTTGGTTTGTTTGCTTTCCTGCCGGTGTTACAGGTCAAGACGCGGGGAGAGTGGAAATAGGTCCCGAGAAAATGAAATAAAATTAAATCGGTTTGAGACCTTTTTACAAACAAACAGTTATCGTTAATGACGGTTTGTGTGGAGAGTCTCTCAAGTACATTGCAGTGACCAACAAAATTAGTCCATTGATGCTTATTCACCTTTAGGTTCCCAACCCCCCAGGCCCCACATCCGGGCTGGCAAGATGGATCGGGATGACGGTGGATTCATCGGGGAAATACCTGATAACGATTGCTGTGTGGCGTGTTTGACATGCCCTTTTGGAAGCAGATTGGACGGCCTGATTTTGCGACCAGGGGGCTTCGCCCCCTGAACCCCCCAAAGGGTAAAAGAAAAGAGTATAAAGGGTTATGGGTCCTGGGCGAGACGAAATCCCAGGAAGTCGAACCGTACGACTGGGTTGAACCTGACGCGGTAGGCGGACCGCAGGCTCCTCGGAACGCCGTTCCAGGAACCGCCACGGACCACACGCCGGCCACAAATTACCTGCTCACTCTCAAGCCAGGCCGAGCCATCGGACGGCGCATTCTGGTAATCATCATGCCAACAATCCTGGGTCCACTCCCAGACATTGCCCGCCATATCGTAAAGGCTAAAGGCATTCGGTTCGAAGGAACCCACTGGCGCTGTCTGTTTGCCATCCCATTGGCTGCCGCAGCCATCGCAGTTGGCCCAGACCTTATTATCCTGACGGATATCATCACCCCAACTGTAATTCGTGGTGCTGCCTGCCCTGGCCGCGTATTCCCACTCCGCCTCGGTGGGCAGCCGGTAGCGCTTGCCGGTCTGTTGCGAGAGCCACTCGGCATAGGCCACCGCATCCGCCCAGGTTACATTGATCACCGACCGCCGATCACGACCCCAACCTTCATCATCGGGAAGCTCACGACCGGTGGCATTGGCAAAGACTGTATAGTCCGCAAAAGTCACTTCGTATTTTCCCAGGTAAAAAGGCTTGATCTCAACGTGATGTTGGGGCTGCTCATCACTGCCAGCATCGCTATCATTTTCGGGATCAGAACCCATGTCAAATTCACCCTCCTCAATCTCGACCATTTCTGGCGCTACCTGTGGATAGAGCGTCAATTCCAGCTCTTTTGTACTCCCGGCATGGCCGGTTAGGGTTTCGCGCTCCGACTGAAAATAGCCATCCCTCTCAATGCGTAACCAGTAATTCTGATTGGGTTCCACGAAAATTGATCGGAACCACCGAACTGAACCGTCAGCCAACGTCGAACGCTCCTTACTGACAAACAGTCGATAATCGTCAATGGCCTTTCCCTCCGTATCGACAACAGATATTTGCAACTCGTTATGGGTCAGCTTTACATAGCTGAACGACACCAACAGGACAACTATCATCAAACCCAGAAGGGCCAAACCGCCCCGCTTCCAGCTCCGCGCTTTCTGCTCTTGTGAATAGGTCCGACAGCGATCGATGAACCTCACCGCCAACTGACTTGGCGAGACCGGATTACCCTCAAGCCAATGCGCCATTTCGACCCAGCGCTTGTTTTTCATTAAAAACTCCGGCTCTATCTGCCGCCATTTCTCGGGCTTATCCTGGTACTGCTCCTGTTCGTTGGCATATCGGGCCGCCTCCTGCTCCAGGCGCTGGCGGATTTGATCGTCCTCCTGTTTATCTTTCAACCAATCCTTGAGTTTGGGCCAGTTTTCGATCAGGGCTTCGTGGGTCAGTTCGAAGTAGGTTTTGTCACTCGCTTTGTCGTGGGATTTGAGCAACAGACGGGCGTTGACGAAGGCGTCCAGGATTTCGTCCATTTCGGTATCGTCCGGTAGTTCACTGCGATCCCGACGGCGGCTGGTCGGGACACCGCTGCCCTGGTCGACCAGATCGAGAAACAGTTGTCGGATAAGCGACTCTCTTCGTTGCCGTAATTCGGTAGCGAGCCTGGATTGGTCTGTCAAGCCGCCATAGGTGTGATCCGCCTTGCTCTTCAGCGAACCTTTGATGCCACCCACCTCTTCGGTATAGACACGGCTTGTGAGTGTCTTTCCGCATCTGTCCCACAGCTGTTCCAGGGCATCCTGCAGCAGCGGCATGGCACCCGGCCGGTTGTGCATGTCGCTTTGTATCAGGGCCAGAAGCGCAGGCTCTACCGCCTTACCGTTTAACCTGGCTGGCTGCTCTACGGATTCACGCAACTCGTCGGGGGTCATGGGGGTAAGGAGTTTGTGATTCTCACTGACCAGTGCCGCCAGCCTTTGGTCGAAGGCGCACTGGCCGTAAAAATCGTCACGCATGGTGACGATGAAGAGCAGGCGGCCGGGGGTTTGCCTTGCAGCGAAGAAGAGATTGCCGACAAAGGGCAGCAACTGATTTTGATGGTACTTTTCAAGGTTACGCTGGGCCTCCTCATCACCGCTTGCCGACATTGTCAGCGGCTTCAGCAGCTCCTCGAACTGATCGACAAGCACCGGCAGGTAGGCATCTCCCTGCAGGGCCGCAGCGACTTCGTCACTGAGAAATCTGTGCTCGCCATCCACCGGTTCCCGCAATTTGGACTCAATTTCTGCCACACTCCATGGTGAGAAGCGCTGTCTGGTGGCATCATGCTTGATCAATTCCAGCGCAAGGGCATGGAGGGGACGAGTACCGGGCTTGAATATCAATGGAGGATGAACCCATCGGCCGCAATCATCCAACATCCCTTTTTTGACGATGCCGGCCATAACACCGGCTCTTGCCAAAGAGGATTTGCCGGTACCCGAGGGACCGATGATGGCAAAAAAGCGGGGATGACCCGGTTGAGTGACCCGCTCCCGCAGGCGAGCGAGTATTGAGTCGGTGATCGATCTCCGCCCGTAGAAATTATCGGCATCATCCACATTGAAGACACCGATACCCCTATAGGGACAGGGACCAGTCTCACCCTCGAGAGGCAAACCGGGTTCCCTACCCTGCAGACCACTGATCAAACGGCGCCAGGCATCCTCTTCATCCACCGATGTTTTGAATTGAACCCAGTGACGATTCATTATCCCTTCGGGTAACTCACTTTCACCCGGCTGGGTTTTCACCCCAGGCAAAAGCACGGGTATAAGCCGAAACTCACTTCTCTCTCTGACAGCCCGGTTTATGGCTGTACGAACCTCTTCATGTTGCCAGGGATTTAATCTATCAGAACCGACGAAAACCAGGCAGTGGGAACTGCCACGCAATCCTTTATCCAGGGCATCGGACCAACTCTCCCCAGGCACCAGGCTGGCATTGTCATACCAGACCTTGTAGCCCTCCCTGTCGAGCCGCCTTGCGATCTGCTCGACCTGATCCTGATCGGGGCTGCTGTAGCTTAGGAAGATTTGCTTTACATTTATATCAACCATTTTTTATGTGTATCGTCTTCTTCAAGCCCAGTCACTCTATTTTACCAAGCTTCAAAAACATCCGATCAAATATGTGTAGATGAATCAACGCGAATATCGCAAGAACCGGGCTGGCAATAAGCGTTATACCCAAGCGACGCAGGGTGTCTTTGTAGTTGAATAATGCGATCACCCGTTTTCCCTTGCGCGCCCCCAACAGGGCAGTCGCCAGATATGCCACAACCATTCCACCGACCAGCATAAGGATCTTGGAACGGGTCAAGCTCTCAGACACCGAACCAAACAGGCTTTCAAGCGGTTTACACTCAAGACAGGTGAGCAGCCAGTAAAGCACGCCCAAAACAAGACCAATGATTGCAACCCATGAGATGACATTTAATACCGGATGCAACTGCCAGACCTTGAGAAACAATTTGGATGATACCTTCAAGTGCTTCATCAGCTTCTCATACATCGGATGCTTGTTCTGAATCATACCCTGCTCTACTTTGAGGAAGTCCCAGTCACTTGGCGGGCTGTTATCCTGAGAAATCCCTGTTAGACAATGCGCCTCATGTCCCATTGCCCTGTAACCGCTGGTCATCAATGCATAGGCCTCGATATCCGAAAAAGAGTCAAGATCGGTACGCATACCAGCCAGCAGGTTCTGTATATCCTTGCGTATTCCATGTTCAGTCACCGGCGTTTCTCTCTGCAGTGGTTTATCCGCCAGCTTTTCGCAAGTCTCCCAATCCATGTTAACGCCATCCAGTCCCTGCTTGAGATGGAAGTAGGCGAAACTGCGAAGCAATGAAGAGCGTTTTCTTGCCTTTATATCATCGTATTGCGCATTTCGAACCCTGTGCATAAGGGTACTGTTGGTGCGCAACAGGGGCCCCAGTATGCCGCCACTTGGATCCTCTTCGGTATTCAGCTGCCCACTCGCGTCACTGACGATGAGTACATTGCAGTCCTGTTCGAGAAGCCCGGCTATGCCCTGATTGTCATAGACGCCGCCATCCACCAAACGAATCACTGTATCCGGGTAGAGTCCGTCCATGGTGATCGGTTCAAACAAACCCGGCACACAGGAAGAAGCGCCCACTGCATCGCCCAATCTGACCTGTCGGTATTCCGGTGGTGCATCACTACTGTAATGTAGGCGACGGTAACGGGTATTCTTGTCAACTTCCTGACTTACCTGAACTGGCGACTCCCCCATCCAGGTGACAGTAAACTGCCAGTTATGTCCCGAGTTCAAGGTTGTTGCGTTAAGAATCAGTTCGGGAATTTTGCTGTCACGCTTCCAGTTATGTTTTTTGGGTACAAATGTACCCGGACTGTTTTCAGGGGGATCAACACGATAGTCATTGATATGGAGGTCTCGCTTGTCCTCTATTTCCTCCTCCTTGGCATAGAAATACTTTTCATATAACTCCCCCAACCTGGTTGTACGCGAGTAGGTGGGAGACCAAATCATTTTAAAGTTGGGAAAGGGATTTGCCAGGATACGTATACGTGGATTTTTTTGTACTCCAGCCAGAAAGTCAGCGGCAATCTTCTTTACCAGTATGATGTAGTCATCCCGCGACACCCGATCATGGGGAGTATTTCCCTCATTTCTATCGAAAAGGCGTCTCAACTCCAGATAGTAGTGCGCCCCGATAATCGATCCCCCCGACACGCAGGAGATGACCTCGACATGACGCAGCAGATCGAGCTCCGCCAACTTCGCCAACACACCGATGTGGTACAGTGAAGCCCGGAAACCGCCACCCGATAGCGCGAGACCTATCTTACCCTGAAAGATGGAGCGAAGACCTGTAGCATTGTTCCCAAGGAAGTCGATCAAGGCCTTCCAGCCGTCTGTCCGCTCCAATTCCGGACCGTGAGGACTGGCGCCAGTCTTTATCTGAACCAGATGCACCAGCTGTTTGGCGGTTGTAAAATATTCCCACTCAGAGATCTCAGGCACTTTTCGCGCCTTGGCCAGCCAATTTTTAGTCTCAGCGTACTCCTCGAGTCCCAGCGATGCCTCCGCCAATGTCACCAACGGCCAGTAATCATACTTTCCAAACTGCTCTTTTGTCTTGAATTTAGCTGACAGAGCATCGATGATGTCGTGCCTGATCTTGTCCGCCAACTCTCTGTTAACTGTTGCAATGGGCGAGGTAATCCCAATCTCGTTGGCCTGCTCCTGCTCGAGGGTGGCAAGCAGTCCCAGTGCAAAGGCAGCGTTGATTGCCGGATAGTAACCGTTGTTTGCATTCTCTGCCTCGGCCTCAGTGAGTTCATCTCCACTTTTTTCCTTCTTTAGGGCTGCCTGCCAGGCCACGTAACCCGCTCGATAATAGTTAGCAGACATGGAGAGATGCTTCCTGGCACCTTCCACTTCCCACATGCGTTTGTAGATAGCCCCGGCCAGCCCAAGCACCTCGGTATCTTGAGTTTCTGATAGATCGAATGCTCCCTTCAATATATCAATTGCCTCGTTAAGCGCCGTTTCCCGATTGAGGTGAAGATCCTTATAGGTTGCCAGCGCCCTTTTCCTTGCCACCTGCTGCTTCTGCTTGTGATCGCCAAGTCCGTTCTCCACCATACGGTCAAGCAAACGTCTCGCAAGACCAAATTCGCTATCCTTGATAAGTTTACCGGCAAGATCAAAACTAAAAGCGTAAGGTCTGTCTTCACCTTTAAGAATGGTAGTTACATCTTTTATTCGTGATTCTTTTTCATCCTCGCACTTCTCTTGCCGTTCTTCCATTATCCTCTCCTGATGATGACTACCATGTTTCACAATTTAGATTATTGTATTTCTTCTCAACATATCGGGTATTTATGCAGCCTGAATTTTTTCCCGATCCTTGTCTTCAACCTTAAAACAGACAGAAGGCTCAGCTAAGAAACATGACAAATCTGTGCAATTGAATGCAATCCCGGATATATTCCCAGCCACTGTTGACAAAACGCCCTTGCAGAAGCAGCAATAACCTAGACCACAAGTTGGCAGCGTTATCAGTTGGCAAGGAAATTGGTGATCTGTTCTGACATCTCCGGTGTGCGCAAATATCAGTATTAATAGAATAGACACAATTCTGAAAACCGGAAGGCATCTGATCGTTGCCAGTTCCAGGCTCATAACATGATCAAACAAATCCGTCTCTGGGGTAAGCTACCCATCTATCTTGAATATCACTGATTTTGCACTGTAAAACCGATGCCTGGAAAGGTCATTTGCACCTTTTTGCAACTCCATCCAAATTGCATACAGCCTGATAAACCGAGCTCTTCCTATCACTTCCATATGCAGGATATCCTGCTATTCTGATAGTGGGTCGTTAAATATTCAAAGCAATACCCAAGTCAGATGAAATCGTATTCTTTCTCAACGGACACCATCTGATCAACATCCGCAATCAACCATTTCTGCTGTCGTTTGATGGAATTTAATAAAAACAAGGGGGATAGATCATGTCTTCTAGAGCGCAATCGCTTACTGCCGTTTGCCTATTAGCTATCATCATTAGTGGCTGCAGCTCGATGACGCTGCCAGGGTTTCTCAAAAGCGAACTCATATTCGACAAGCGCTGTGCAGAACAACAGTTTACCGACAAGGATGGTAATCAACACACGGTGACCGATAATGAAGGCGAGGTATCAACCGGCTATATCAAGGCGCTGCTCAGCGGCCATGCGAAGATCGACTCTTTCCTCGATTGTGCACTCGCAAAAGCCCCCGAGTATGAAACCAGGCTCTACCGTGGTCATGTACTGCTCTCCCTGCTCGCAAGCTATGGCGCCTACAACCTCGCCGTGGGCCAGTACGAAGAGAGCATAGGTGATGCCATCACCCTTCTTACCCATATCAGGGAGGCCGAAAGATCCCTGCGCGTCGCCAGCAGCGAGGTCAAACCTGACGACTCCACCCTACCCTATCAAGGCAGCCCCATACGCTTAAAACGCATTTCGAACCTGCTTGAAGTGGCGCTTTACGCGGAACGTCCAAGCCTAAGGCGAGCCAGAAAAGATGTCAGGAGCCTGCTCGGTGGCATCGCATCCGGCGCAGCACCCTCAGTATTGCAATCCGGTGTAGAAGGCGCCATGAAGGGAATAAGCAAATCGATCCATCTCCGGTTGTATGGCAAGGCCTATCTGGAAGACGCTCGAGAAGATCTGAACAGGTTTGAGGATGGGTCTGTATTACCTGAAGAGGAGGATTGGCAGAACAGGTCGGAGATGATCCAGGATGCCTGTAACCGGATTCTGGTGTTTGCCCAGCTGGATAGATTCGACTGCATAGCTGATCCCGGCTGATATACACTCAGTGGCGTCAAAAGAGGTTCTCGGGATATATCAATTCAATAATTTGTAATCTTCATCGCTACTGACCATGCCCTATGCAAGATCATCCCAGTTCCAACTCTACTACCAACAACAGGGTAGGGGCTGCCCGGTACTTTTTCTGCCGGGTACCGGCAGCGACCTGCGCTGCAAAGCAAACATATTCAACACCTGCCTGGCAGATAGATTCGATATCCTTGCCATCGATCACCGTGGAACGGGACAGAGCGACAAACCGGATATCCCCTATAGCATGGAGCAGTATGCCCTGGATGCAGCAGCCGTCATGGACGCTGTGGGCTGGCAAAGCGCGCATGTCATAGGTGTCTCTTTCGGTGGCATGGTTGCTCAGGAACTGGCCCTCCGAAGTCCGCAGCGGATCCGCAGTCTGGTATTGTGTTGTACCACCAGCGGTGGCGCCGGGGGATCATCCTATCCGTTGCATGAACTCACCCGGTTTTCACCCGATGAACGATCACGCAAGATGCTCGGGATAAGGGATACACGCTATAACCAAGCCTGGCAGGCCGACCACCCCGAGGAGACAAAACTCAAGTTGGCTGAAGAGGCGGCAGACGCCACCCCTTTCATGAAAGAGCCCGACGGAATCATTGGGGTCACCCGCCAGATTGAAGCGCGCAGTCATCACGATACCTATGAGCGTTTACCTGCCATTCGGATACCCACCCTTGTATGCGGTGGGACATACGACGGACAGGCCAAACCTGAAGCAGTCAAAAAAATGCACCAGCAAATACCCGGGGCGGAATTGCATTTTTTTGACGGTGGACACAACTTCCTTGCCGAAGATCCGAATGCCTATCAACTTATCGCTGCAACCCTTGAGCGTATCTGCTCGGAATAAAGACAGCGATCAGCCAAACCGAAACAACCGGGCAAGAGAGCGTTAATTAGGTAACAAAGAAACATAAATGCCAGGGTCGCCAGCTTGGGTGCAGTGTCAGGCTTGGATGAATACTATTTCAGACGGGTCAATGTCTCGTAGACTTTGTCACCCGAATCGGATTCCACGAACCAGCCCATCACCTTGTCGTTGGTCTTGGAGAGAGAATATTCACCGTAACCGACACCTTCCATGGTGATCCTGAATTTTCGCGGCATACCTGGAATGAATTCGCCTTCTCCGTTGCCGTAGCCCGGACTGCTGATATAGAAACGCTGACTGTCTATCGACTCAACCACATACAGAGTACCATCATTTACACTAACCCATTTGCCAGCGATCGGAGGTGGCGAATACTCCCTGTCCGCCTGCGCGGCTGTGCCAACCTCAATCTCCTTATCCTCAGACACTTGTATTTCATTTACGGATTTGGAATCGTCTGCGCGACGATCCTCATCGCCCGCCACCTGCGGTGCTTTATTACCGGGCATCAAGCCGAAGACGATGACTCCCATCACCAGACCGGCCAGGATGAACCAGGGCCAGGCTTTCGACTTTATGGGCTCGGGGGGCAGTGGACCCGGCCGATTCAGACCAGGCTCGCGCTCTAGTAATGCTACCAGTCCACGCAGGTCATGTTGCCAGCGTCCCTGGCGGTCTGAAATATCGTACATTTGCTTGCCACGCAGCCAGGCAACGTCTCCCAGGTCTAGCCCGGGGTCCAGGGTTCCACCGTTCATGGTTATCGGGATAATAGTAACGCCAAGCTCGTGCGCACGCTGCAATTCAAGCGCCACGTGATTAACCGGATCATCCTGCCGTTCTTTCCAGATGCGGCTCCAGTGTTGACCGATCACCAGAACCAGAACAGCGGAGGACTTAAGATTGGAATCGATGGCTTCCTTCCATTCGGTACCACCGGCGATATCTTCCACATCCCGGAACACAGTATGTTCGCCAAATTCCTTTTCCAGATCATCCTCCAGTCTCGCGACATAGCCTGGAACATCATCCCGACGATAACTGATAAAGATTCTTTTTTCTGACATGACGTTCGTCAACCGTCTGCTACGATACTGATATACGAGTATAGAGCATCAATGCAGGCACACCTGGAGAACTGAACAGCCGGAAGAAGTAGACCGACCATCACGCTTATCTGAAATAGTTGCACCATGACCTGCTTGTCTATAGCCCCAAGGACGAGCGCCACGGAGGTGGATACAAAAACAATTCAAACAATGTGAAGGCTTTTTAACGCAGAAGAAAGAAGTCGGTATTTTATTTGAAACGGCCACACCTTTCGATACTTCCCGCCTGATGACGGAACTCGTCGCCTGAGCCAGCGAGTCGCAAGGGTAAAAGCAACTTCACCCGTTACCGCTTATCAAGGCCTCCCCTGGATTCTGCTGTTAACCCATTGAGAAACTGGTGGGCCATGTAGGATTGCTTTGCTCGACTGTCGAACCTGGCTTGTTTGAAGTCGTAGGTTCGAATCTCCCCTGTAGAAACAGAAAACCCGAACGCTTAGGTTCGGGCTTCGATATATGTGATTGGTGGGCCATGTAGGATTACTCGGCTGCGCCTCGCCCTTCGGGTCGTATTCGCTAAGCTCATACGTTCAGCCTCGCTTTGCTCGGCTGTCGAACCTGGCTTGTTTGAAGTCGTAGGTTCGAATCTCCCCTGTAGAAACAGAAAACCCGAACGCTTAGGTTCGGGCTTCGATATATGTGATTGGTGGGCCATGTAGGATTACTCGGCTGCGCCTCGCCCTTCGGGTCGTATTCGCTAAGCTCATACGTTCAGCCTCGCTTTGCTCGGCTGTCGAACCTGGCTTGTTTGAAGTCGTAGGTTCGAATCTCCCCTGTAGAAACAGAAAACCCGAACGCTTAGGTTCGGGCTTCGATATATGTGATTGGTGGGCCATGTAGGATTCGAACCTACGACCAATGGATTAAGAGTCCTATTTTTTACTACTCACTATTCTTCATTGTTAATCAAAACAATAGTTTATTAATATTTACTATTCATGATTGTTCACTATTACTCACTTCTGTCGTCGTTCCGTCGTCATCGAGACATGGATGGAGAGAGATCGTATTTCCTTTTGTCAATACGATCTCTCTCGACCCATTAAGAAAATGTATACTAATAACCATAGTGATCTTTTATTGTAAATGATAATCAGTACTTATTTGTTATATGGTAGGTGAAAGAATGCTTTTTTGGATATATACGATAACTATTTGGATTATCACTTTTTTTGCTATCGTGGTGATTAGATTCGACTTGAAAGAATGGTCTAAACGAAAAGATTGTAATCTACAGCACAGGGATTGAATCCTTAACAAAACCACTTATCATTCCTTCTTCTTCATCATCTCGTTGGCACATAATATATCCATCGTAATTATTTCCAGTTATTTTTATTAGGCACTGATCGAGCGGTGTAACGGAATAACCTAACGCATACAATTCGAGTGGATTAATAGTTACTTCTGATCTTCCATATACGATTTTTATCAAATACTGAATTTTAGGGTATATACCGTTATTAAATGATATATATATACTACTCGCACTTGATAGAAGCGTTTCAATATTTTTTATTTGTTTATTAGATTGTCTTGGCACATCATTTGTTACCTTCTCATCTTTTTTGTTAATGTTCACTACTTTTGCTTCTGATCCTTCATTTATATTATATTGTTTCGCAACTTTCCCTATTGCAAATATCACAATGGGTATAGCAAGAATGACGAACAATATCATTGCCTTTATTCTCCACCCACTTAGAATACTGAACCGTTTATCTGTTCTTGTTTCGTCACCTGCCTGGCCTGTTAATGACTTTGTGTGACTCGTATACAACGAATACACATCCTCTTTGAACGAACCATATAACTCATTATCTCTTTTATTGGCTGGATAAGGATACTTAACTGGCCCAAAGAACACATCCACCCTATATTTTTTATTTGCACCAATCTTTGAAAGTTTAACGACCCTGTAGGTTGTTTCTATTAATGCGCGAGGAAACGTGGCCATTTGGCCTATATCCTGCGTGATAAGTACGATTTCTGTACTATGACCATCATTTCCCACTTGATGCCTGTGCTCTGATAGAAAGTTTCGTTCTTGTTCAGGAATAACATTTGCCTTCAGTCCTGCCGGCCAAAGCTTTTGCACCTCATCCAGAACTATAATAGAGCCAGGCTCAAATACTTCAGCCCACCAATTAATATTCTGCTTAATGTCTTCGATATCAAAACAAACAGGTGAAATACTAAATTGCCTTTTACATTCCGCTTCATTCATCGGAATGTTCGTATATACTTTTCTCGCTTTTTTTAAGGCCGGTATTATTACATGCTTCACAACACCGTATGATTTGCCATGACCTGGCATCCCCACATACGCAGATATGCTCATTTTACAAAATCCTTCTTAATACAAATCGTGAAACGTATGCTGTAGTAAATATTGTAAAACCGTGTTGGAACTGTAGCATTTCCAGCCAATACGAGACCTCTGCCGGTATAGTATATACAGTCTGGAAATCGAGAAATGTTGGATATGGTATATAGTCTATTAAATCTGCTATACCAGTTGTTATAAAATTAAATACAATTCTTGCAAGATTCTCTAGGCCCTCTAGCAACCAAGTAAGTCCACATGTAATATCGTTCCAATTACATTCATTCATATTACGCACTCACGAATATCTTAAATCCTACAACAGTCCATACTACAAGCATAATAACTGTAAAAATCGGCCTGATCATCTCACCTAACTGACAATGTATATCAGTAGATAGATACTCTCCATTCAGCGGAAATATAAATCCAAAATCTACACATTGGCTTGGTGATAATTGAACTATATTTGTTATTGACATTAATCCAGATATTAGTTGTGAATTATAAATCCGCTCATATAACTCTGATAATGACTCTGAAAATGTAGGTGTTGATTCATGCTCTGGTAATACTTGAATATTTGATGACAAACAATCCAAGTAGTCCGGTTGCGTGGGATCACATGGCCCTGTAACTGAATTCATCGATTGTTGGAACGTTTGGTCCTCAATCGCTCCTGTTGTTTGTTGCTGTTCTTGAATTAATTGATCTAATCGTTGCGTAATCTGGTTTGCATTTGAATTATTATTGTTAGTCAAATCAGATGTTTGTTCGTTTACCTGGTTGATTATTTGATTTGTACCATCACGAACAGCTCTCTCGACCTGTGAGAAATTATCCTGGAGCGCCGTATCTATGGCACCTGCCAGTTCGATAGGATCTGTTTGTTCAACTGTTGGTATGGTTCCATCTTCATTCGGCGTTATTCCTGGATCATCGTACGGGTTACCGTTTTCATTTCCTCCATTTTCGACCAAATCAGGTGATGTTGGTGGTTGTTGAACACAACTTGTAGAAAAATTTAGTGGATCTACATATGTATACTCGATTTCATATCCTGTAGAACATGAAGTATTTGCTACAGCAAAATCAAGGCAGGTTTGATAATCTGAACAATCCGGGCCAGTTTGTGTATATCCAGGGCATATAGCTGTAACCTCAATCCAGCTTCCATCCTCACATTGTTGTAGTTCTGGCCTGTCACAATTATCTGGCCACCCGTCTAGTACAATTGGTGAACCGTCAGAACATACCTGATCTGCTATACATTGCTCAGGATAAATCAAAACACAAATATCATTATTTCGATCGTATGAGTAGTACTGTGGGCACTCGATCACATATGTCTCGCTGAATACTACTCGTATTTCGTATGGCTCTATTACATCTGGAGTTTCTGGATCATCTCCACCGCCCGTAATTGTACAATATCGCCTCGGATATTCGTCATCAGCAGTTTGACAGGTTGTACCATCGGCATATTCGTGGACATGAACATCTACCCAAACACCATCAATTGCGGGTGTTGCGTAGGATCCGCCTGTTGTGACATCTGCCCAACTACCAGGGAGTGCTTGCGCGGGATTGTTTGAATCTGCGAACGGCTCGCATGCAAAAACCAAGGAGGGCACTATCATTAATATTATAAATAATATTTTCATAGCCTGTGCACAAAAAGATACCCAATCGTTATTCCACACATGAGGAATGTCCAGTGATATAGATCTAACATCTCTCTGATATCCCTAAATAAGTTAATGGGGGCCAACGGCCCCCGTTTTTTTCTAGGCTGTGCGAATCGCCTGCAGAAGCATTTTTGCACCGCGGTATGCGATGTAAAAAGTTGCGACTGCAACAGCGACGGCTGCGAGCCCTGTGATGATGGTGGCGTAATCAACTGCTCCCGTAATTGTTGCTACTGTTGCTGCGTCCATAATTAGGACCTCCTGATAAAATGTAATAGTTGAGATAATCCCCAGGCCATTCCCCATGGAACAATGAAGACGACAAACCCAGAGACGAAATACGCAGTTGCGATCGCTGGATCGATCTGCGCAATGTCAAACGGAATGGTTGCAATTTGCTGTTGCCATCCCGTCGAACATGCTGGCGAACCGTCGGCGAGTTGTGTAATTGTTCCCTCGCAGACGATCATGTTCATCGTTATGCTGCCTTTTTGTCCGCGACGATCAATTCACGAGCTGCCTTAATTGCTTGTTCCCAGGGAATCAGCCTGGTGAAAACATCAAATCGTGAATATCGTACCGAGAGACTATCGGGAGCGAGCGTATACTCTCCTACTGCGTAGGGATTAACTGCATTTCCATTTTTTGGAGGAAACAGTTCAATTCTCTGAGGATGTGGATGTGGACCATTTGGACCATGACAGTAAGCCCAGCCCTCCTGGACCTGATAGGTTCCGCTCTTGTCTCGTTTCGTTTTGGTTATCAATTGATCCGACTCTACACTGATTTTGATAAACATAGTTTTTACCTCTGACGTTATGCCGCGACCATCGCGGATTGATTTAATCTTCGTGGAAACCCTTCCACACACAGCTGTTGTATTATTTTTTCTGGGTCACCTATAACCTGACTCATCACATGGAATAATTTGCCATAGCACAAACGCGCATAATGGACGAGCGTTTCAAACGTAATTTTGGTTTCTAGTTTGACTCTATCAACCCGTGCTGGTGTTACGTCTGCGATCCATTCCAGTGGTGTGTATGAACCAGTTAAATATTCAACAGGATTACGTATCATGTCTGTGGTTAGAGGCTTTTCTCGTGTGCGACGAAACTCAACCTCATGTCTGACCCATTTCGATTTGGAATCACCTAGTTGACGCCCCTTTTCATATGACCGGAGCATTTTTCCGTTTTGACGTTTACCAACATAGAGGGTAAGACCGTTTTCCCATAGGTCTCGATTTAACCATGGTCCTATCTGAGATACGTTCGGATTTTGACCGCGATTCTTAAACTCTCCATCTATATACTGTTGTTTCATCCAATGAACAGAATGACTACCCTCGTAGTCATCATACGCAAGGTCGACGCGAGAGATTCGTGCATTGACCTGATCAAGCCACGTTGCCCATTTTTCTCTGTCGATCCATGCACATGCCTTACCTGTGAATTCAACAAATGTTCGGCCGTTGTTTCCACCTGTAGCTATTTTTCCTACCGTTTCACCAGCAATTGTTAAATCACCACTGTGAGTGAATCCGTACAAACCCCGGTCTGATTCTGAAAAACCAAGTTCTGGAATCGCATCTACGAATAATTGCGCTACATTTCGAAGTCTCGTATCTCCGTAACCCTCAACTATTCCCTCCACCAGGGTGAAACTAAGATAGTCAACAAAAACTGTTTCCCCTCTGCGCCTCTCGAGTTGCCGAGAGAGTTTCAGGCGCGGCACTCTGATCGGAACGACTACGTCCCGTATTACCGTACGGGACAACATTTCCGCCCCCTCAATTGCATGGGGGGGAGTGAATTCATTAGTACACTCTGAAAATTCTGATTTCATGAGTGAATCATCAATGGGGAAAACACTATCGCAATGGTCACAGTATTCGAATGGTTCTACACTCGTACGTAGATGAGTTGAGCCACAGGATGGACATTCAACTATTTTCATTTATGTATTCCTCGCATAATCGGCTTACTATGGGATGGGATAGGAAATGCTGAGACAATCTAATATTTATATTTGTATCCGGCGTAATACCTACCAACCCAGAACTACAGCGAGACGCCATCATCGTGTTCGCAATTTCGATAGCGAGGATTTTGGATCTACACAGGCGGATGTCAGGATTTCGACGAATCATCAGGAATCACAATCGATGCTATATATTTGACGGGAACGTTGAGGTTGGTCGATGTGCCGTCAACATTTGATAGCTGATACCACCGGTCTCCGTTTAGCTCGTACTCGCCATCAACGACGAATTTCTGTCCGCCCAGTGGTTCTATCGCTACAACATCACCAACCTGATATCGTGGTTTCATCACTGTCCCTGCTCCCGTATCTGTTCAAGATACGCTGCTACGTCGACAAGACGGCGACGCCCCACCCTTAATGTTGGTATGTGACCCCGTGCGACCCAGGCACGTACTGTTGCCAAACTTACACCTGTCGTTTCTGCGAATTTTGCTTGAGTCATTGGAAAAAATTTGATGTCCTTCACCTGTTTCTCCTGGAGTAAATTTTTTATCAACACTACTCCAGAATGACACACATTTTTATAAGTCAAGCCCTGACCGAAACCCCCGTCTATATTTTTTTGCCTCCCCATTTTTGTTGTGAAAACTGGACTAATTTCCATCAG
The DNA here is from genome assembly GCF_963455295.1 of Candidatus Thiodiazotropha sp. CDECU1. NCBI lineage: Bacteria > Pseudomonadati > Pseudomonadota > Gammaproteobacteria > Chromatiales > Sedimenticolaceae > Candidatus Thiodiazotropha > Candidatus Thiodiazotropha sp. CDECU1. The sequence goes on along the minus strand of NZ_OY734020.1, from coordinate 843,992 downwards.
ATCAAACATGCTATAGTTACCTGTGCGCTTTCATAATAGACAAGGAAAGATATATATTAATTACTATAGGTAATATTTATTACATACTGTTAATAATTACCAATCCATTATACTTATATCCACATAATTATGACTAATGAATATATAACTAGAGCTGGTTTCCGCATTAAAGCATTTAGAGGAATGACTGGAATGAACAGGCCAGATTTTGCGAACCTTACCGGTACTACAACATCAGCTTTGACTTACTTCGAAACCGGTAGGCAGAGAATCACGGAAGAGTATTTCGAGAATCTTTGTATGAAATGGCCTGAACTCTGTTTGTGGTTTGTAACTGGAAGGACACGTGAGGATCTTGGTCAAACAAAACCAGATATTGATAAAATATCTGCTTTAATTAAGGCGTCAATGAGCAAGAAGGATGATCAATAAATCAGCTAATGGATGGCTAGTAGACATACAGCCAGGTGGTCGATCGGGAAAGCGCATACGGAAGAAATTCAAAACAAAGGCTGAAGCAAACAGATTTGAGATCTATATAAAAGGCAAACACCTGGAGTCAAAGGAATGGAATCCTGCAAAAGACAAGCGTAAATTAAGCGAACTCATTGATATCTGGTGGAAAACTCACGGACACAATCTCAAAGACACTAAAAATCGGAAGAGATGGTTACTCCAGATCTGCAACGAAATGAAGGATCCTAAAGCCTACGAATTATATGCAAGTAATTTTCTTACTTGGCGATCTCAGAGAATCCAGGAAGGTAACAGTGCAGCGACTGTTAATAATGCCCTCGCTTATTTGCGGGCAATGATAAATGAACTTAAAAGAATCAATGAATGGAAAGAAGAAAACCCATTCGCAAATGTTAGAAGAATCAAAATCGATGATACCGAACTTAGTTTTCTAACAGATGACCAAATTATTGTCCTCCTTGAAGAACTAGACAAATCCACTAACAGTAGTGCTCGAATAGTAGCAGAGATCTGTCTTTCAACAGGCGCCAGGTGGAGCGAAGCAGAAAATCTGAAGAAATCCCAAATTGGCTTTTTGAAAGTTACTTTCAACAAAACTAAGAATGGAAAAAGTAGGACACTTCCAATATCCGATTGCCTCTATAAAAAACTTTCGACTATTGACAATAATCACAGACTCTTTGAAAGCTGTTACTCTGCTTTCAGGAATGCCGTTGAGCGAGCTCGTATTGAGCTACCGCCTGGTCAACTCTCCCATGTCCTCAGACACACATTTGCTAGTCGTTTTATGATGAATGGTGGGAATATTCTGGTTCTACAACGAGCTTTAGGTCATTCAACTTTACAGATGACTATGCGTTACGCTCATTTATCACCTGATCACCTTGAAGAGGTTGCTAAGCTGAATCCGTTGACCTAATTATTTTTGATTAAAAGATTAACTGTTTCTAAAGCACTATGCCGCACAGGTCTTTTTTTCAAACTGGTCTTTATAGTCGTCTAGATCTTCGTCCATCTCATTAATTTGCTCTTGCTTCTTTTCAACCTTCTCAATCAGTTTAGTAATCTTAACGATTTTTAATAAGAAGCCAACAGCAAGTAGACCCGGTAATAAGAAATACCTAAGTGCCCTGGTATCTGAACGAAGTATATCGTGTAAAACCTCAAATACATCACTTGCTATTCTGCAATATTCTTTATGATCTGCCTGATCAATTTTTTCTATTATAGATTTAAATCTAGCTTTACGTTCTTCGTCTTTGTGAAAATTGAATATAAACTTCAAATAATCGATTACTTGAAATGAACCAGTAGCACGAATTGCATTGTTTATCAATTTAATAAGTGTCAAATACTCATCAGAGTTTTCATCTAATTCACCACGCATTGCCAACAAAGACAATTCATCCCTTAATTTATATAATTTGAATCTTTGTTGATTTTTTAAAGCTGGTTGCAAGAAGTGATAATTAATAAGCATAATCAACCACAGCGACAAACACGCGATAATGAAATTAATCGCTAGCATGATTATCTCCTTTCTTCTGACTACACAGTGAGCTTTCGTATTTAGTCATTTTCACTACTATGATGAGTTTCTAGATGACTCAATTCCCCGCTCTCTAATCCATGTATGAGTAGTTGTCTATGCTCAGCAAGATCTTTGATATGAGTTCTATAAACGCGCTTCTGAATGAGGTTCGTATAGCCACAATACGCAATTACAGCAGTGAATGGAACAATATAGAATGATTCACTTGCTAAAAAGTTCCCAATGCCATACAACAAACCTTCCACAGATTCTGCAGGTAATTTGTACGTTATATAAAATATCCAACATACAACACCAAAGAGCACCAAGCCTACAAGATTACCGGTTTGAGCAAGATCATATAGCGCATCTATAAACCTTATAGCGACATCTGCCCAACCTTTTTTACTACTTTCTTGTGTCGGCTCTTGGATCCTAGAATCCTTTCTGCCCCGATTTGACGCCTTTTTCTTTCCCACAAATCATCCTATCCCTTTCATAACTTGATAACAATTATTTTTAATCAAGTCAATAATTTAGACTATAGCAAAGATCATAAATAGCATTTTGAATCTCGTCTAAAAGTTGTTTTTTGTAACACAAATATGATTCTGACGATATAATTATTATTTCGTTGTCAATCCGTCGTCTTTTTTTAATTCGCCATCTATCGCTATCCAGATAAATGTTTATTATTTTTATTTAAATCAGTTATTTAATGGTGGGCCATGAAGGATTCGAACCTTCGACCAATGGATTAAGAGTCCACTGCTCTACCAACTGAGCTAATGGCCCATTAGCTGATGAGACACCCGGTTATCGGGTGCTTGCATAAATGGGGTGGACGATGGGTCTCGAACCCACGACCGCCGGAATCACAATCCGGAGCTCTACCAACTGAGCTACGTCCACCATTAAACTTTTCAACCCGGCTGTGAAACCACAACCGATCCTGCAGACTTGGCACGCCCGGCAGGACTCGAACCTGCTACCCTCGGCTTAGCTTACCAACTACGTCTTTCGACGCCCCCTGTTCGGGGTTTGTGGTCTGGACTATCTCTTCACCGTCTCAGGTGTCGCACGTATAGTCTCTACGGATCCCTCGGCTGCAGACTCGCCCATCCATTCTTCCGGGTTGGCCTAACCAGAGGTTTCCTCGGGATTGCCATCAGCACCACCTGTTAAGGTTTCCCCGATACAGTGCGATCCACTTTATGGGTTCGTTTCCCCATAAAGGCTCCTAATCTGCACACCTCTCCCGGTGTGCGCTCAAAGGCCGATGCTCTATCCAAATGAGCTACGGGCGCAGAAAACTGGTCGGGGTAGAGAGATTCGAACTCCCGACATCCTGCTCCCAAAGCAGGCGCGCTACCAGACTGCGCTATACCCCGAAAAATCATCCCAAAAGTATATCCCTACACCCTGGGTGAGCAAAGGGGGGGAATAATACTGGCGAAGCCCCGCGAGGTCAATGGCGACGGGCACTTTGCACTGACAGTGGGGCCGGCTTTCTGTATCATCCGATCCCTAGTTTTATTGAGACCCCGGGAATCCCGATGAGTGCGCAGATTTTAGACGGCAAGGCCATTGCGGCCGATCTCAGGCAACAGATCAAGCAGGGTGTGGATGAACGCGTGACCGCGGGCTTGCGCCGACCCGGTCTCGCGGTGGTGTTGGTGGGGGACAACCCCGCCTCTCAGGTCTATGTCAGGAATAAAAGAAAGTCCTGTGACGAGGTGGGATTCCACTCCGTCTCCCATGATCTCCCGGCTACCACCACCCAGGATGAACTATTGGCACTGATCGACCAATTGAACGGGGATGAAGCCATCGACGGCATCCTGGTGCAGCTGCCCCTTCCCGAGCAGATCGACGAGGAGGCGGTTATCGAGCGCATCCTGCCCACCAAGGACGTGGACGGTTTCCACCCCTACAACGTGGGTCGCCTGGTATTGCGCATGCCGCTGCTGCGTTCCTGTACCCCCAAGGGGATCATGACCCTGCTGGCGAAAACCGGGCAGAAACTGGAGGGACTGGATGCGGTCATCATCGGTCAGTCCAACATCGTCGGCCGCCCCATGGCCCTGGAACTGCTGGCGGCCCGCTGCACCATCACGGTCTGTCACAGCCGCACCAAGGATCTGGCGGAGAAGGCGCGTAACGCGGACATCCTGGTGGTTGCCATCGGCCGCGGGGAGTTTGTACCCGGCGACTGGATCAAAGAGGGAGCCATCGTCATCGATGTGGGTATGAATCGGAATGACGAGGGCAAACTGGTGGGGGACGTGGATTTCGCCGCGGCCAGCCAGCGGGCGAGCTGGATCACCCCGGTGCCCGGTGGAGTCGGACCCATGACCATCGTCACCCTGCTGGAGAACACCCTGCAGGCGGCGGAGTTGCATAGCTCAGCAAAGTAGCGACATCATGGTCAAACGGCGCGGCAAGCCGCACCCTACGATCCTGGCTAACGTGTAGGGTGCGCCCTTGGGGTGCACCGATAAGCTTATCCCCTGCGCCATGTGGTGCCTTGTGGTCCGTCTTCCAGGATGATGCCGGCTGCTTGAAGTTCATCGCGAATACGATCGGCCTCACCCCAGTTCTTCTCTGTACGGGCATCGATGCGTGCCTGGATCATGGCTTCGATTTTCGTGTCTGATAGGGTGTCATCCCCGGCTTGCACACCACCCCGTAAGTAGTCCTCAGGGTCTTCCTGCAAAATACCCAACATCTCGCCCAGTTGTCTCAGCACGGCGGCCAGGGCCGCGGCGGCATCCGCATCACTCTCTTTCAAACGATTGATCTCGCGCACCAGATCGAACAGCACCGCCAGCGCCTCCGGGGTGTTGAAATCATCATCCATGGCGTCACGGAAACGACCGACATAGTTTTCACCACCGCTCGCTGCCTTTTGCGGCAACCCCCTGAGTGCGGTATAGAAGCGGGTCAATGCGGCACGGGCATTGTCGAGGTGCTCGGTGTCGTAGTTGAGGGGTGAACGATATTGGCTGGTGAGGATAAAGTAGCGCACCTCCTCGGCTCGGTAGTGTTCCAGGATCTCTCTGACGGTAAAGAAGTTGCCCAGTGATTTGGACATCTTCTCGTCATTGATACGCACGAAGCCATTGTGCATCCAGTACTTGACGAAGGGATGGCCGGTCGCCCCCTCGGATTGGGCGATCTCGTTCTCGTGATGGGGAAAGGTGAGGTCCGCACCCCCGCCGTGGATATCGAAGCTGTCACCCAGGGCCTTGGTGGACATGGCCGAACACTCGATGTGCCAGCCGGGGCGTCCGCGACCCCAGGGTGAATCCCAGGCCGGCTCGTCGGGTTTCGCGGCCTTCCACAGGGCGAAGTCGAGAGGGTCCCGCTTGGCATCACCCGGCTCCACCCGGGCGCCGGCCCGCAGATCCTCGATGGATTTGCCGGAGAGCTTGCCGTAGTCGCTGAAACTGCGCACATCATAGTAGACATCACCCTTGTCCACGGCGTAGGCATGGCCATTTTCGATCAAGCGGGAGATCATCGCCAGGATCTCATCCATGTGCTGGGTCGCCTTGGGCTCGTCCGTGGGCCGCAGCACATCCAAGGCATCGGCATCCTCATGCATCGCCTGTATGAACTCCTCGGTGAGCTCGGTGAAAGGCACCCCCCTCTCATTCGCCCGGTTGATGATCTTGTCATCGATATCGGTGATATTCCGGATGTAGCTGACATCGTATCCACTTGCCTGCAGATAGCGATAGACCACATCGAACACCACCATTACCCGCGCATGCCCCAGGTGACAAAGATCGTAGACCGTCATACCACACACGTACATGCGAACCTTACCGGCCTGCAAAGGCTGAAAGGTCTCCTTGCGGTTGCTGAGATCGTTATAGAGCTTGAGCATAGTGGGTCACATCAACTGGAGAATAAGTGCCGCGCATCTTAGCGAAAAGCGGCCCCTACCACAAAGCGTGGCAGTCAGTCCGTTCAGCAACCACAATGGTGCAAAAATCCCGGCACATAACATACTAAATCACTTGGATAATAACCCTAACAAGTGTAAACCTTCTTTCCAGTACGGAAATAATATTGTAATTACCGCTGCCACATTTTCATGTGTGTTCAATTCTCCGAACCTACTAAGCCAATGAAAACATAAAACAAAATAATTCCGGCACAAAAATTGCGGATTTTATTGACTTGTCTCTTACAGACTGCAGTACCCAGATCGCCTCATCAATATAACCGGAGACTGACAGATGGCAGCCCATGATTTCGACTTTTCAGCAGTGGAGAAACGTCTCGGCGTCTCTCGCAGGACCTTTCTCAAGTTCTGTACCGGTGTGGCAGCCTCTCTCGGTCTGTCATCCAATGCTGCTATGGCCATGGCGCAAGCGGTAGCCGACCCGAAAAGGCGCCCGCCGGTCATCTGGCTTCACGGCCAAGAGTGCACGGGGCCCAGCGAAGCCCTGTTACGCTCCGAGCAACCCTCCCTCGAACACCTCATCCTCGATCTCATCTCCCTCGACTATCACCAGACCCTCGATACCGGGGCAGGCCATCAGGTTGAGGAAATTAAAAAGAAGGTGATGGCGGAGAACAAAGGCAAATACTTGCTGGTGGTGGAAGGGGCCATCCCCACCGCCAACGACGGTATCTTCTGCAAGATCGGCGGCGAGACCATGGTCGACATCACCCATGAGGCGGCGGAACACGCCGCTGCTATTGTCGCCTTCGGCTCCTGTGCCAGCTGGGGCGGGGTGCAGTCGGCCTCACCCAACCCCACCGGCGCGGTGGGCGCACCCCAACTCCTGGCCGGCAAGACCGTGGTGACCATCCCCGGCTGTCCGCCCAACCCGGCCAACTTCATCGGCACCGTGCTCTATTTTGTCACCTACGGCAAGCTGCCCCCCATCGATGAGAAGGGGCGGCCGAAGTGGGCCTACGGCCGGCTCATCCACGAGAACTGCTACCGCCGCCCCCACTTCGACGCCGGCCGTTTCGCCAAGGAGTTCGGCGACGAGGGCCATCGCAAGGGCTGGTGTCTCTACAAGCTCGGCTGCAAGGGTCCCGAGACCTACAACAACTGTCCCAGCCTGGAGTTCAACAACGTGGGTGGCGGTGTCTGGCCCATCGGTGTCGGTCACCCCTGCTTCGGCTGTTCCGAAGGGGGTGTCGGTTTCAGCAAACCCCTGTTCAGCCTGGCAGACGTGAAGACCCATACCCCACCCAACATGTTCCCCGGCATCGAAGACCGGGAGGGTTCCACAGGCATCTCCTCCGGCGCAGCGGCCATTGCCGGCGTCGCCGTCGGTTTGGCAGTGGGCGCCACGGCGATGGCGTCGAAGAAGCTCGACGGTAAAGAGAAAGACGGGGAGTAAGGGGGTCACATGAAACGCAGAGACTTTCTCAAGGCCTCCCTCGGTAGTGGCGCCGCCCTGCTGGGTGCCGGCAACGCCGAGGCGCGAGGCAACCTGGAGCCGGCGGATGAAGCCATCGGCATGCTCTACGACTCGACCCTATGCATCGGCTGCAAGGCCTGTGTGGCGAAATGCAAAGAGGTCAACGACATGCCGGCGACGCCATTGGGCGATGAGACCGCCTGGGATGCCGCTCACGATCTCTCGGCCGAGACCCTCAACGTAATCAAGGTCTACACCGAGGGTAAGGGCGATCAGAAGGATGCGGTGAAAGACGGCTACGCCTTCGAGAAGCGCAGCTGCATGCACTGTGTCGATCCCGGTTGTGTATCAGTCTGCCCGGTGACCGCCATGCGGCACGATCCGAAGACCGGCATCGTCACCCACCACCCGGACGCCTGCATCGGCTGCCGCACCTGTATGGTGGGCTGCCCCTACAACGTGCCCCAGTTCGACTATGACAACCCCTTCGGTGAGATCCACAAGTGCCAGATGTGTAACCAGGCCGGGGTGGAACGCATCGACAACGGCCAGATGACCGGTTGCGCCGAGGTCTGCCCCACCGGTGCCACTTTGTTTGGCTCGCGCAAGGCGCTGATGGAAGAGGCCAAGCGCCGCATGACCCTGAAGCCGGGTGAGACCTACAACTATCCCCGCGGCGATGTACGCAATCCGGAGAGCCATCACGAGAAGGCGGTGCCTGAATACCAGGACCACATCTGGGGCGAGAAAGAGGCCGGCGGCACCAACGTGCTGCACATCTCCTCCATCCCCTTCGATCAGCTGGGCATGCCACCCCTTGAGGAGCGCTCCTACGCCTCCATCTCGGAGACAGTGCAGCACACCCTCTACAGCTACATGGCCCTACCCGCCATCGCGCTGGCCGGGCTCACCTATGTGGTGCGGCGCAACACCGACGACGGGGAAGGAGACGACTCATGAGTGTATACCAACCGCTGAAACGGCCGATCCTCACCCTGCCCTTCCTGGTGTTGAGCGTCATCGCCGTGATCGGCACCTACTACCTGGCCCAGCGTTTCATCCACGGCATGGGCATAGTCACCAATCTCAACGGCGGCTACGCCTGGGGAGTCTGGGTGGTCTACGATGTGGTGGTGGGCACCGCCCTGGCCTGCGGCGGTTACGCCCTGGCCATCACCGTGTATGTGATGAACAAGGGCAAGTACCATCCCCTGATGCGCCCCGCCCTGCTGGCCAGTCTGCTTGGCTACGGCCTGGGTGGTGTCGGCGCCATGATCGACATGGGCCGCTGGTGGCAGTTCTACAATATCTTCACCCCCTGGCACATGAACTTTAACTCGGTGATGCTGGAGGTCGGCCTCTGTGTCGCCACCTATATCCTGGTGCTCTGCATCGAGTTCGCCCCCACCCTGTTGGAGCGGTTCGGCGCCAAAGGGCTGGTGAAGTCCCTGAACAAGGTGCTGTTCATCTTCATCGCCCTCGGCGTGCTGCTGCCCACCATGCATCAGTCCTCTCTCGGCTCCATGCTGATCGCCATGGGCTACAAGGTGCACCCACTATGGCAATCGCTGCATCTGCAACCGCTGCTGGCGATACTCACCGCCCTGACCATGGGCTTTGCGGTGGTGGTCTTCGAGGCCTCGTTCAGTGCGGTCGGCTTTCGCCGTCCCTCTGAAACGCCGCTGCTGGCCGGCCTGGGCAAGGGGATTGTCGGACTCATCAGCGCCTACCTGATCGTTCGCTTCGGCGAAATCCTCTTGAACGGTAAGCTGGGGCTGATCTTCGCCGGCGACCTGGGTAGCCTGATGTTCCTGCTGGAGACGGTCCTGTTCGTCTTCCCGCTGGTGGTATTGAGTTCAGCCAAATACCGCGGCCATGGCCCGCTGTTGCTCTGGGCATCAGTCTCGATGCTCTTTGCCGGCTCGCTCTACCGCTTCAACGCCTTTCTGATTACCTACGATCCTGGCCCGGGTTACAGCTACTTCCCCTCCACCCCGGAGATCATGGTCACCGCCGGTATGGTGGCCCTGGAGATCATGGCCTTCCTGTTCGTGGTGAAGAAATTCCCCGTGCTACATGACGCAAAACATGCGTAACAGTGTGGTGCGACCCATAAATGATACCTATCAGAGGTCCACAAATGTCCCAAGACAAGGCGCAGTCCGCCATTAATGGCCGCCCCCTTAACAAGGAGTGCAACGCAGTATTGGGACATTTGTGGTCCTCCCTACGGGCGCGACGAGAAGCCGTCATCTACTGCGTTGCGTCTCTTGGAAAGGGCATGCCATTCCCTGCGAGACGCGCCTTGCAGCTAACGGCTTCTCGTTGCGCTGATAGGCATCATTTATGGGTCGCACCACACTTAATTGAGGAGATTCCCAAGTGACGACAAGAATTACTGTTGACCCGATAACCCGTATCGAAGGCCACCTGCGTATCGATGTAGAAGTGGATGACGGCAAGGTGAGTAAGGCCTGGTCATCCGGTCAGATGTGGCGCGGCATCGAGAAGATCCTGGTGGGTCGCGATCCCCGCGAGGCCTGGACCTACACTCAACGCTTCTGCGGCGTCTGCACAACGGTGCATGCCATCACCTCGGTCAGAGCGGTGGAGAACGCCCTCGACCTGGAAGTGCCGGTCAATGCCCAGCTGATTCGCAATATTATCCAGACCGCCCATGCCATCCAGGACCATATCGTACACTTTTATCACCTCTCCGCGGTGGACTGGGTGGATGTGGTCTCGGCCCTGGACGCTGATCCGGTGGCCACCGCCAAGCTGGCGGAGAGCCTCTCCGACTGGCCCCTGAACGGTCCCCATGAAATGAGGGCGGTACAGGAGCGGCTCAAGACCTTTGTCGGCAGCGGCCAGCTCGGTCCCTTCGCCAGCGGTTACTGGGGTCACCCGGCCATGAAGCTGCCACCTGAGGTGAACCTGCTGGCGGTCGCCCACTACCTGCAGGCCCTGGACGTACAGAACCACGCCAACAAGATCGTCGCCATCCTCGGTGGCAAGAGCCCCCATATCCAGAACGTGGCAGTGGGCGGCGTGAGCAACTCCATCGGCCACGATGCCCCCTCGGTGCTCAACATCGAGCGCCTGATGCTGATCAAGGGCTTCATCGACAAGCTGGACCAGTTCGTCAAATCGACCTACCTGGTGGATGTGCCGGCGGTGGGTGCCTTCTACCTGGACTGGGCCGGCATCGGCGGTGGTGTCAACAACTACCTGACGGTACCCGACTGTCCCCAGGACGCCAAGGGCACGGTATTCGATCTGCCCGGCGGCTACATAGAGAATGGCGACATCAACAGCATGAAACCGATCACCACCTTCAGCGACGCCTACTTCCGCGACGGAGTGGCGGAGAGTTCCAAGCACGCCTGGTACACCGGCGGCGACGCCCTGCACCCCTGGGTGGGCGAGACCGAGCCGGAGTACACCGACTTCCAGGATGAAGGTGCCTACTCCTGGGTCAAGGCCCCCACCTTCTACGGCAAACGGGCCGAAGTGGGTCCACTGGCCGATGTGCTGGTGGGTGTGGCCAGCGGTCATGCGGGCTATACCAAGTACCTGGATCAGGCCATGGGCACCCTCAAGGCGGTCTCCCAGAACCCTGATATCCCCCTCTCGGCGGTCAACTCCACAATCGGCCGTCATGCCGCCCGCGCCGTGCGCTGCGCGGTGATGATGGATACCCTGCATGATCAATGGCAGAGGCTGGTGGACAATATCGGCACCGGCGACCTTGACACCTTCAACGCCCCGGTCTTTCCCAAGGGCGAGGTCAAAGGCGTCGGCTTCCACCAGGCGCCCCGTGGCACCCTCTCCCACTGGGTAGTGATTGAGGATGCCAAGATCAAGAACTACCAGGCGGTGGTGCCCAGCACCTGGAACGCCGGTCCTCGGGACGCCAACGACGAGATCGGCCCCTACGAGTCATCCCTGATGGACAACCCGGTGGCAGATCCTGAGAAGCCGTTGGAGGTACTGCGTACCGTCCACTCCTTCGATCCCTGTATCGCCTGCGCCATCCATATGGTCGACACCGAGCAGCAGGAGATCGTGCGGGTCAAGGCACTCTGAAGATTGCAGCCTGGGAGTTCCTGAATGGAAAAAAGTGTAAAAAAGACCCTGGTGATCGGCATGGGCAACGTGTTGATGCAGGATGAAGGTATTGGCGTCCGCGCCGTTGAGGAGCTGGTGAACCGCTATCACATCCCCACTGGTGTGGAGGTCGTCGATGGCGGCACCACGGGCATGGAGTTGTTCGAACCGATGCGCCAGGCGGATAACCTGATCATCGCCGATGCGGTGAATACCGGCGCACCCTATGGCAGCCTGGTACGCATCGCCAACCATGAGATTCCGGCCTTTTTTCAGACCAAGCTATCCAACCATCAGCTCGGTGTCTCAGATCTGCTCGCCCTGCTCACTCTCAAGGGTGAGACACCGGAGCAGGTCACCATCGTCGGCATGGTGCCCCACTCCCTGGAGAACCGGCTGGGTCTGACTCCCGAGGCAGAGGAGGGACTGCAGGCCATGGTGCAGATGCTGGTGGACGAGTTGGCTTCGCTGGGCATAGCACTCGAATCCCGCTCCCAGGCACGCAGTGGGCACTGGAAACGGGAGGCCGAGTTCGAGGCCGCAGCGGGTTTGGCAGGATGAAATGATTCACCGCGAATATTTTATGACAACGTGTAGGGTGGGGCCCTGCCCCACCATTAAACCCGAAATAGGCGTAGGGTGCGGCTTGCCGCACCATTGTGCCCCGATGTTCGGATTTTTCGGTGCGGCAAGCCGCACCCTACGTGTGAACCATTTGCGTTTATTCGCGTTCATTTGCGGACTCATTGAATTAAAGAAGAAACAGCGATGTGCGTAGGCATCCCCGCCCAAGTGATCGAGGCAGGTGATTTCGTCGCCCGCTGCCGCACCCGCAGTGGGGAGGAGCAGATCAATATGATGCTGACCGGATCCCAACCTGTGGGGACCTGGTTGCTGACCTTTCTTGGCTCCGCACGAGAGGTGATCAGCGAAGAGGATGCACGCAATATCGATAAGGCCCTGGATGGACTCAGCGCCATCATGAGCGAGAATAAGGACATCGATGTGGATCACTACTTTCCCGGCCTCGGGCAGCCCTGAACCGGAAGTGTTTATAAGGTACGTAGGGTGCGGCGAGCCGCACCATTGTGCCCCGATGTTCGGATTTTTCGGTGCGGCAAGCCGCACCCTACGCGTGTAGTGTGTAGGGTGGGGCCCTGCCCCACCCTACTTAAGGAATGGACGATTTTTTTTGCAGGGCAGGGAGTGCCTAAACGAGCCACAATGAGCACCGATATGACTGACCTGAAAGCACTAACCCAACAGATCGAAGATGTTTTCCTGCGCATCGAGCAGGAACAGATGCAGGGAATCCCCCTGCTCAATCCCATGCTGAAGGTGAAGAGCGTAGGTTTCCAGGAATTTGAGGGACGTGTTGTCGGCGTCATCATCACCCCCTGGATGATGAATTTGATGATGTTTCCTGGCGAAGACGAGGACTGGAGCGATATGGCACTGGGGCACAAACAGCCCCACCGTTTTCCCGCCAACCAATACAAGTTCATGGTCAACGAGATTGACGGTATCGGTTGCTGTCAGACCCATTCCCTCTACTCCCCCATGCATGAGTTCGTCGATCAGGAGCATGCAGAGGCGGCTGCGAGAAGTTTTATGCAGACCTTGATGGTCGAGGTCGAACAGCCGGACGAAGATCCCTATGACGAAGAGCTGCTCGGGCGAATATTGCGCGGAGAGGAAGAGGCCGATATCGACGTCGACGGTTTTGCCGTTGCCGAACAGACATTAGACAGCGGAGAAGAGAACCAGGAGTCGCCGATATCACGTCGGGAATTATTACGTAGTATCTATCATCGGGAGACCTGACCCGGCTTTCGCCGGGCGGTCCCGATTCTACCCCATCAAACCTTGAACTGATTGACCATCTGATCCAGCTGAGCAGAGATCTGGGCGACCTCTTCACTCTCTTTAAGTGTGCGGCAGGTCCCCTCGGCTGTCTGGTGGGATACCTCATTGATGGCAATGATGTTCTTGTTGATTTCACTGGCCACGGAGGTTTGTTCTGAGGCTGCGGTGGCGATCAGGGAATTCATCTCACTGATAGACTCCACCGCGTTGGCAATCTGCGCCAAGGCATCGCCCGCTCGGTTGGAGTCGGTAACGCTTTGGTCAGCCTCTTTCTTACTGCCATCCATTACCTTAACCGCCTGGTTGGAGGCCGATACCAACTGCTCGATGATATCCTGAATCTCATGGGTCGCTTCCTGGGTGCGTTGCGCCAGGTTGCGTACCTCGTCAGCCACCACGGCGAAACCGCGACCCTGCTCACCGGCCCGCGCCGCCTCGATAGCCGCGTTCAGGGCAAGTAGATTGGTCTGTTCGGCGATCGCGGTGATCGACTCAGAAACCTGGCCGATGCTTTGCGTACCCTCAGCCAGTTGGCGCACAACCACAGCGGCATCGTCGACCCGCTTGGCCAGACGTTTGATGGAGTCGGATACTTGGGCCACCACATCGCTGCCGTCTCCCGCATTGGATCTCGCCTCAACCGCCGCATGTTCCGCGCCGGCCGCATTTTTCGCCACCTCTTCAGCCGCCAGGCTGAGTTCACCGATAGCTACCGTCAGTTGGGTGGTCTCTTTTTCCTGCTGATCCACCCCATCACGGGTGGTCTTCGTGACCGTCGCCAGCTGTTCGGCGGAGTTTGCTAATCCATCCATGGTTTGAGCCAGATCGGTGATCGTCGGTTGAAATTTGTCCAACATGGTATTGACGGCGGTACCAACCTGATGAAACTCATCATTCGCGCCAAGGGTCACCCGCGGACGTAAATCGGCATCGGCGCCGATCTGCTCCATGGTGCTGCGTAGACCATACAACGGCTTGATCACGACCCTGCGCATGATCATATTGATAATGAAAAGTCCGACCAGTAGCACAAGAAAGTTGATCGCGGCGCCGACCAGCAGCTCGTGATCGATCGCCTTATCCCGCTCTCCCAGAGAGAATGTCAGTCTGCCCGCACCAAGGATCGTCCCTTCCGGCAACGCATGGCAAGTCAAACAGTTGGTGCCATTTCGGTCGGATACGGCGGCAAAGGGTTCGATAATGGTGACAATCCGCTCCCCTTTGATCTCCTCCACTTGAACAATCTGCTCACCATTCAAGGCACGCTTATCAAGGTCGTCCAAGGGCTTCTCATGATCGAATCCTGCGCCAAACGTCTTGTTTACCGCCTCTCCACGCAGCATGCGCACTTCCAGTACACCGTCACGTTTTTCGATCTTCTGTTTCAACATCTCCCTGTTGCCCATGGTCCCGGTAAACATCATGGCATTCATACTGTCGAGGTAACCATGCAGCACATCAAATATCTGATTCTCCGTCAGTCTTAGCAAGCGATCCTTTTGCTGGTGTGCAGAATAGATGGTTACAACTGACATGATGAGTATAAAAATCAGGGCCATCGGGGTCAGAATCTTCCACTGCACCGAGATGTACTTACTCATGGTCAAACCTTCTCTCAAATGAAACAAACTGGGTATCTGTCTCTATTTCTCGGCAACATATGGAAACTCTTGAGTAAATTTACTGATTTTCAAGCAAATATCAGGGCGGGACAGAAACTTAGAGGATTGATAGCGGATTTTTTTACGCCATCCGCATAACAGAGTAAAACAGAAGACTATTCATACCCAATAATGGCTCCACATGCTATTTGATATGGGCCTTCACCCTGTCATCAATGAGAGTGCTAAAGAATCCGGGGCGTCTCCCGACACAGTGTATGTGGACTAAATAGGGTCAGCTACCGGTGTTTTTGCACCCGGTATGACCGGTATGAAACTGTTTTGGAGTTTTCTGATGCGCAAAATCGCAATTGCTTCAATGATTCTGGCAACACTCTTCACCCATGGCGTAATAGCTGACCAGACCCTGGCCATGCGCTCGGGTTGCCTTGGCTGCCATAAAGCCGATGCGAAGCTGGTTGGACCGGCCTTCAAGGAAGTCGCTGCTAAATACAGCAGTGAAGCTGGTGCTGTTGACCGACTCGCAGCGAAAGTAAAAGCAGGAAGCACACCCGGTGAACCCCTGGTTTGGGGTAGTGTCGCCATGCCACCTAGCCAGGCGAGTCTAGATGATATAAAGGGTGTAGTTAGCTGGGTAATGACCCTTAAATAGGCGTCGTCTTTGCCCCGATGGACCCTTCTGCATATCAGGGGTATGCAGGCAAAATTATTCTTCCTTATAATGGAAGCAGTACTTTAGGTTGGACATACCAAGTGGATTACTGTGCGGGTTAAAACAGTCAATCCTATAAATAGATTCATTAAGGAGCTCTTCAATGTCTAGTAGCACGACTCTCTTACTTTCATCGACACTCTGCGCCTCCCTTTTGGTGGGCTGCAGTGCCGGGCCGGCGCCGGTAAGTTTCAAGTCAGAGGTCAAACCGTTGGTCGACAAATATTGCACAGAATGTCATCTATCCGGGGGGGCAGGAGCAGAAGCCAGCGGTTTTATCACCGCGAGCTATGCAAGCCTGATGAAAGGCACCAAGTTTGGCCCCGTGGTGGTGGCCGGCGATCCGCTCTCCAGCTCGTTTTACCGCCTGGTTGCCGGCAAGGTCGATCCGTCGATTCGCATGCCCCATGGCAAGGAGGCGTTAAGTGAGGTGGAGATCGCCGTGATCGAAAACTGGATTGCTCAGGGGGCCGAAAACAACTGACCTCATATACCTCCTTACTCAGCACCTAAAAAGCCATGCCGGCGCGCATGGCTTTTTTATTTCCTGTAGTAACCCCCTGACCGGTACTGCAAATAGACCCATCCCCCCTTTTTAAGCCGCCAGCGAACCGTTATGATGCACCGACTGGAAAGTGCTAACCATGAGGATTCCATGAAAAAAACACCACTTACCCTACTCCCATGCCTGTTGTTAATGGCCTTTTTATCCGTCAACGCTTGGGCTGACCAGGTACAGGTATTGATGAAGACATCGATGGGCGAAATCGAAGTGTCACTAAACAAGGAGAAGGCGCCAAAAACCGTCGAGAACTTCGTCCAATATGCCCGGGATGGCTTCTACAACGGCACAATCTTCCACCGCGTCATCAAAGACTTCATGATCCAGGGCGGAGGTTTCACCGAATCCATGGATAAGAAGCAGACCCGGGACCCGGTGGAAAATGAAGCAAACAACGGCTTGAAAAACAGGCGCGGCACCATTGCCATGGCGCGAACCTCCGCACCCCATTCCGCGACAGCCCAATTCTTTATCAACCATAAAGACAATGGCTTTCTCGATTATCCCGGGCAGGACGGCTGGGGTTATGCTGTATTTGGTGAAGTCACCAAGGGCATGGAGATTGTAGACACTATCGCCAAGCAACCTATCGGAGTTACCGGAGGTATGCGCAATGTTCCCAAGTCTCCCATCATCATCGAGAAGGTCACTGTTCTCGAGTAAACCATTTTACACTCAAGCTACTGCAAACAGGATATTTCATGATCACATTGACAACAAATCTCGGCCCCATCGTCATTGAACTGGACGAGGCCAATGCCCCGAAAACCTGTGACAACTTCAAACAATATGTACAGGATGGCTTTTTCGACGGCACAATCTTTCATCGGGTCATCGATAATTTCATGATCCAGGGAGGTGGCTTTCTGCCCGGCATGATCCAGAAACAGACCGGTGAGCCGATTGAGAATGAGGCCAAGAACGGCCTGTCAAATGAGATTGGCACCATTGCCATGGCGCGAACCATGGAACCCCATTCCGCCACTGCGCAATTTTTCATCAATGTGGCGAATAACAAATTCCTTGACCATCCGGGTCAGGATGGCTGGGGCTACTGCGTTTTCGGCAAGGTCACCAGCGGTATGGACGTGATCAACCAGATCAAAGGGACAGCCACCACCACCCAGGCAGGACACCAGGATGTGCCGGTGGAGGATATTGTGATCGAGAAGGCTGAAATCTCTGAGTGACCCAACAGCTGTTTATATCTGATCTGCACCTATCCATCGAGCGGATGGATCAGGTGCAGCTATTCCTTCGTTTCCTCACAGACCGGGCCCCAAAGGCGGACCATCTCTATATCCTGGGTGACCTGTTCGATGCCTGGGTGGGGGATGACTATGAAGCACCACCGATTCCAAGCATAAAGCAGGCTATGCGACGACTCAGCCAATCCGGCACCCGGTTGTGGTTGATGCACGGCAATAGGGATTTTCTCATTGGGGATGACTTTTGCAGGGATACCGGGGCCACCCTGTTGCAGGATCCTACCCTGGTGGATCTGTACGGCAGTCCAACCCTGCTGATGCACGGCGATCTGTTGTGTACCGACGATCAGGCCTATATGGAATTTCGCCGGGAAATACGTGATCCGGAGAATATCAAGCGCCTGCTCAGCCAATCGATTCAACAGCGATTGACCCTGGCAAACAGCTACCGGGCCAAGAGTGGCGAGGCCAAATCACTGAAACCGGAATCGATCATGGATGTCAATCAGGAGACTGTGGCGTCCTATTTCGTGGAATATCAGACGCAACGTCTGATCCATGGCCATACCCATCGTCCTGCGGACCATGTCATCGAGCTCGCGGGCCAGCGCCATTACCGGCATGTATTGGCGGAATGGCACCAGGATCACGGTGAGATGCTTTGCGTCACCGCCGACGGTTTCAGCAGAGAGATATTCGCCTAGCGGCAATCCCTGAGCTGACCCAGGCAAAACCAGTCAACGCACGCCGCTCATCGGCACTTGCTCATAGTCCTCGGGCAAACGAAATAGATTGGAACTGACTCTATGCTGGCTGGAGTAATCCAGCAACCTCTCCTGAGTACCATCTTGATCCCACACCCGGATCGGTAGTCCTTTCTGCAATAACAGGACGGGGGCGAAGACATGAATGGCATCGTCACATACATCCCGATACTCGGCGGGGATGGCGTCCAGGCTCAGGTAGTGCTGATTTGCCAGGAGGGTTAAATAGTCCCCATACACCGCCAGCGCGTCTGTCATCAAACCTGGCGCCAGGATCACGTTGCGGCAGGTAGTATCATTCACAATCAGTCGCCAGTGTTGCGGTTTACTGCCGCCGATGTCAGGGCCATCGAAGTCGACCACCTGTTCGACCCTCAGTCTCATCTGCTGCGGGATTTGCACGCGGTTGGGTTGCGGTTGGATAACCAGAATCGATCGCTCCTCCGGGGTCACGCTATAGATCGTCGCTGCCTCTCTGTCGTAGAGGATGTAACCCCTATCCTGCCCTTGCTGCTCAATACGCAACATGCTCGGTGTGACCAGTAGCCGGCTGGTCACCTCACTCCCGTTCGCATCACGCACAGCAAACTGCAGGAGTCCGGCCTGGCGCTCATCAGCAAGCACCTCCTTTCCCGGTAACAGCACAGATAACAGCGCCATCCAGGCCAGGTAAACCCTGATCAGCCCTCTGTACATAACGCCTCCAGGCGGTTTAGCTCCCGTTTGCTGAAACCTGCCTCCCGCCTCGCCTGGTGATGCAGCGGGCAGCGGATTTCACCGTTCAGAAAATTCTCAAGCAGGTCAAAATAGGCCTGTTCCGGATCCAACTCCCGCTGTTGACAGAGATAGTGGAACCAGCGGCTGCCGAACTGAACATGCCCAACCTCTTCCCGCAGAATGATCTCCAGCACCGCTACCGTTTCATGATCACCAATCGCCTTGAAACGGCGCATGATACCCGGTGTCACGTCCAATCCCCGGGCCTCGAGCATACGCGGCACCAAGGCCATTCTGATCAATGGATCGTGGGCCGTCCTCTGCGCCATCTCCCACAAACCGTTATGACCTGGAAAATCACCATACTCCGCTCCACCGGCATGCAGCCGTTCACGCAGCAGACGAAAATGGTGGACCTCTTCCCGTGCCACCTGGATCCAATCATCATAAAAGGCCCTGGGCATCTCCGGATAGCGTTGTACCGCATCCCAGGCCAGATTGATGGCATTAAACTCAATATGGGCAATCGCGTGAATCAGCGCCAGACGACCCTGCTCACTCCCCAGGCCGCGCCTCGGCAGCCGGCTCGGATGGACCAACTCAGGTGCTTGCGGACGTCCCGCCTGAGTGATTGACTCGCAGGGAGTCCAACCTGCTAGTACCAGTTCGCCGGCCAGCCAGGCATTCGCCGTCAATTCGGTAAGTCGCAGCTTCTCATCCACCGATTCTGACAACAGACAGCCCCTGGCTGACTGAAAAAGACTCTGTGCCTCTATACCCATTTCACTCCCGCAAACCAATTACAAGGTCCATCACATTCGTGCCAGTGGGGCCTGTAGAGATAAGGTCACCACTGACCTCCAGCAGGCTTCCCGAATCGGCATTCGCCAGGGATCGATCGACCTCCATGCCATGCAAAGCCGCACGGGATACCGTACCACCATCCACCAGCGCCCCGGCGTCTTCAGTCGGTCCGTCGCTACCGTCGGTGCCTGCCGCCAATAGATAACAATTCGAGCTGCCAGCCAATTCACGAGCCGCAGCCAGGGCAAGGTGCTGATTCCTTCCACCCCGGCCTGGCTCAGAGGGCAGGTTAACCGTGGTTTCACCCCCCCATATAACAATACCCGATGGCCCCCGCAACAACTCTTGCGCCAGTGACTTACCTGTTGCAGCGGCATCTCCAGCGAGAAACTCATCCCGCAGTGACACCCTATAGCCCAGTTTGGCGGCGTGATCGGCAGCAGCCTCTCGGGCCAACTGCAGATTGGCGACTATCGCAATCTTCGGCGGCTTTGCTGGCATGTCAACCTGCCGCGCCTCCACCCTGTCCAGTCTATCCTGGAGCCAGGATGGCAGGGTCAGGGCGCTCAGACGCCCTGCCAGACCCCCATCCGGGGTGAGCAGTCCTGATCCGATTGCAGCCGGATCGTCACCCGGCACATCTGAAATAGCCAATCCCACCACCCTGGGCTGATCCAGATAAGCGAGTAACCCACCCCCCTTAATCCGCGACAGCGCCTTGCGTATGGTGTTCATCTGCAGGATATCGAGACCGCTGCCCAACAACCAGCCATTCACCCGGGCCAGATCGTCCAGGCCCAGGCCATCGATTACCACTTCTACCAGGCTCGATGCCCCACCGGATATCAGGAACAGCAGTGGCAGCCTGGCATCGCTGGCTATGAAATCCAACAGTTTTTGACCGCCTTGCAGGCTGGTTTCATCCGGAATGGGATGTGCGGATTCATGCATCAAGCAACCCTGTTGACGGCACCATGCCTGGTCGATATGCCCATGCTTGGAGATGAGCAACGTCTGAGCTATCTGTCGATCCAGCACATCGTAAGCACCCCATACCATAGACTGGGCGGCCTTACCGATGGCGATCACCCTCAGCGGACCTGGAAATGGGTTCTGCTTCAACCAGTTCGATACGGATTCCCGGCCCTCCACCCGTTTCAAGGCCGCTTGATAGATCTCTATCAGTGACTCGCGATGGTGTGCCTCGTGTTCCACTGTTGACATTTACAATCCCCTCGGAAGTGGCAGAAAGTTGCAGGATTTATGGCGAGGTCCACTTGGCTGGGTTACACTGTGGCACACAAAAATCGCGGGCTCACAGTGGCCAAATATTGCAAGTGATTGATTCAAATAGCGGAAACGACCTACAGCATTTTTTAGATATGCCATGACCGAGGATCTTTTCGCCAACTGAACAACACCTGTGCAATCCACCCCATTGAGCTCACCGCATTAAGTGACTGATAACGAGAATCTATATTGCCGGGAGCAGAGCGTTGGGAAGCATACAGTTACGTCGAAACTTCAGCCGTAATATCCTGATACGGATGATACTCCTCTCTGCTGTGATTGCAGCACTCATTGTTTGGAAGTACGAATTCATCAATGATGTCTATTTCCGCAATCAACTCACCAGCACCGGGCTGATCATCAATGGCACCATCGTTGGGCTGTTCGCGATCGGTATACTGCGCATGATCACCATCTTCCTCCACTATGCGGCGGAAGAGAATGCCCT
This sequence comes from Candidatus Thiodiazotropha sp. CDECU1, assembly GCF_963455295.1. Classification (NCBI taxonomy): domain Bacteria; kingdom Pseudomonadati; phylum Pseudomonadota; class Gammaproteobacteria; order Chromatiales; family Sedimenticolaceae; genus Candidatus Thiodiazotropha; species Candidatus Thiodiazotropha sp. CDECU1. The sequence goes on along the minus strand of NZ_OY734020.1, from coordinate 822,494 downwards.
GCTCCGTTTCCTGCGCAACCTGCGCGAAGGTGAGCAGGACCCGCTGAACCGGATTCATAAGAAGGCCATCATCGCCAACCGCTACCGGACCATGCTGGGATTGCACAAGGCAAACTGCCCAATCAACCATGGTTCCCTGGCATCCACCTTGGTCGCCAATGAGAGCACCCGCAACAGCCTGCCTAAATTCATCAATAACATCCTTATATTGACCGGCGTCTTCGGCACCATCGTCTCCCTGTCCATTGCCCTGATCGGCGCCTCCGATCAACTCGCCACCTCGATCAATGTGAGCGGCATGGGTATGGTGGTCCACGGCATGTCCACAGCACTATCTACAACCATAACCGCGATTATCTGTTTTATCTTCTTCGGCTATTTCCATCTCAAACTGGGTGATGTGCAAACCAACCTGATCAGCGCGGTAGAGCAGGTTACTGTGAATGAACTGATCCCCCGGTTCCAGGTTCAAACCGACAGCGCCCTGTATGAATTCACCGGTCTGGTGCGTTCCCTGCAGGAACTGGTCAACCAGATGGAGCGGTCCCAGCAGACCTTTGAAAGCGTGGAGCAACGCATCCTTGAGACCCTTCAGGGATATGAAGAGAAGAGTGAGGCGCTGCATAACGACATGGCGGAGATAAAACATGTCTTGAAGGTCGGTTTCCGCCTGCACGAGGATGATTGATACTGATGGATAACGACTTCATCGATCTCCGTTTCAATCAGCAAGGCAATCAGGGGGAAGACAGTTTCTGGCCCTCCTTCACGGATATCATGACCGTTATCGTGATGATTTTCCTGCTCGCGATGGTGATCCTGTTGCTGCGTAACATGGAACTGCTAAGCCAACTCAGGTTGTCCATAGCTTCCGAGCAGGAAGCCATGGAACTTGTACGTACAACAGACCAGGAAAATGAGACCCTGGAAGAGCGATTGATTGCCCGTGAGCATGAAATCACCATGTTGCGCATGCAGCTGATGCAGATGACTGAACGATCTGAAGAACAGGAGGCTGCCATTTCCAGCCAACGCTTTCAGATCACCAATCTCAGTCGCGAGCGAGATGAGATCGATCGTAAGCACAAACTGCTGACACAAGAGCGTGAGCTGTTAACCACTCAAGTGACACGCTTGAACCAGGAGACCAGCCGATTACAAAACCTGATCGCTGAGTCCAATCGTAATATTGAGAATCTCCAGCTCGACTTGGAACAGGCCAATGCCCGCCAGGAAAGTACACAGCAGGACCTGGAACAGCTGCGGTTAAAACTGAGCGAAAAAGACCAGGAGCTACTCGCCGCCCTGACCCGCAACCAGGAAGCGGATGAGCAGCTGGTCGATCTAAAACAGGACTACTCAAAACTCGAGATTCAGTACAATAAACTGTTACGACCGGCTCGCACCGCCAAAGGTAAAACAGTGGTGGAGGTGCGTTATACAAAATCCGGAAAATACTTCCGCATTGATTACAAGGGACCAAGCGACACCAGGTTTTCGTCAATATCCCGCAAACAGCTGGAAAAAAATCTCAAGCGCCTGAAAAAGCAGGACAACAATCTCTACGTCAAGGTCATCATCCCCAAAAACAGCGGATTGTCATATAACGAAGCCTGGTCGTTCACCAATCATATGCACCAAAACTATGACTACTACTATCAGGAAGAGGCAGAGAAGGAGCGTATAGTCGAGTAGACCCACATAGTCATAACCCTATCGGCCTTACCAGGCTCAATCATCAGACCGGCTATTATTTGAAGGAATTTAATCAAATGAATAGAGTCATATTAAGATAGACACTGGATTGCCCTGGACAGATGATTTACACCAACAAAAGATGCGACAGACTCCCAATCCTAAGCATCCTCTGCCTACTTCTGTTCGCAGGGTGCGCCTCCAATGTCCCAAAGGTCATCGGCACCCCCCCGGCGAGTAATATCCAGGTAGACGAAGTACAGCAGCGGCAGCAGCAGTTCATAGACGCCAAAATACGTTGGGGTGGCGATATCATCTCGGTTGAAAATCTGGCAACGGAAACCCGGATTGAAATTCTTTCCCGTCAACTCGACGATGAGGGTAAACCCAAACAGGAGAGTCGCAGCATCGGCCGCTTTATCGCTCGTATCGAGGGTTACCTGGAGCCGGAAGAGTATCCGAAGAACCGGGAACTCACCGTCACCGGCACTATCCAGGAGGTGGTGGAAAAACCGGTCGGAGACTATCCCTACCCCTACCCGGTGGTTGCGGTAGAGGCCTATTACCTCTGGCCGGAGGATAAGGTCTACGCCCATCCCTACTACTACGACCCCTTCTACGACCCCTTCTATTATCCCTACTGGCGTAGATACCCCTACTACTACTGGTAATAGACTCGATGCGCCGGTCTCGAATCCTGATTCTAGCGGCACTGTTGCAGGCCTGCAGCAGCCAGCCGGTGATACCCGTCGCTGACCGTACAGTCACGCCCCAGCAGGCCTCCTCCTCGCAACCGAACCCCGACGCCCCTCTCCTGCAATGGGGGGGTGTCATTATCGAGACCCGAAATCTGCGCGATACCACCGAGATCCAGATTCTGGCCTATCCCCTTGACGAGAATGGACGTCCCGATACGCAAGCGAACTCCATAGGACGTTTCATTGCGCAACAACCAGGTTATCTCGAGTTGGTGGAGTATGGGATTGGCCGACAGGTAACGGCGACCGGTAAATTCTCGGCGATCCGTCAAGGTCTGGTTGCCGATAGTGGCTATCCATTCCCCATATTGCGGTGTGATGAGATTATGCTCTGGCCTGAGCGCAAAGCCAGGTCGAAACCACGTATACACTTCGGTTTTGGCGCCAGCTCGGGAGGCGGGGGTTTTGGTGGTATAGGTATAAGCTTCTGAAATAGAAGGACAAACACCAGTGGATTGCGAGACTTTACCCCGAAATCACAGCTTGTTGGCGACCTGATTGCGTAGATAGACCGGGAGGGCATGCTCTGGAGCAACCGCCAGACCTGCCTGGTAATCCGCAGCCGCCAGCGATGCGATATCCCGGGCGCTGCAGTAGATCTCCGCTTTGAAACCCAGCAGCGTGCCCCGTAGGCGCTGCTCCAGCTGTTCGCTGTAGGCTCCCCACCCGGAACCAACCCCGTACCACTCGTCATCATGAGGAATCTCCACCTGCTGCGGGGATCCGACCTGTTCCGGAATAGCGGGCACGGCAAGCTCCTTTTCTCCTACCCTGTAACCGGCCCAATAGAGCTCCCCCATTCTGGCATCAAAGGCAGTGAGCAGTTTGCGCTCCCCCTTCTCCCGATAGGCCCTTTGCGCCAATGCCGCCAGGGTCGATACTCCCACCACCGGCAAGTCCGCCGCAAAGGCAATTCCCTGAATCACACCCGTCGCAATCCGCACACCGGTAAATGAGCCAGGGCCGCGGCCGAACGCCACAGCATCCAGGGATGCAGGAGTCAGATTTGCCTCCCGCAGAAGATCATCAACCATCTCCAGGATCAATTCACTGTGTCCACGGGGCAAAATTTTGTAACGTATCGATATATCGCCACTGAGATAGAGTGCGGCTGAGCAGGCCTCGGCGGCCGTTTCTATTGCGATCAATTTCATCTTTTCTGGAAACTCTTACACCCCAAAGTTAAATACTGAGAATTTATGTGACTATTATTCCTACAGTGGTCCGCACATACCCCATAACTCATTATAATTAATGGAATTAATTCAGAATCGCGCAGGTGTCGGAATAGTTTACAGCCTGGTTTCACTGAAGCAATAAAAATGCGTAACTATCTGAATAATAAATATAATAAATTTTTGGCACGGAATCTGTATTAATACAGGGCAGGAGCATTAAATTTATATTTTCGAGGATTCATCATGAACATCAAGCAGACTTTACTCAAGACCAGTGCCATCTTAGCACTCTGCGCCTTCAGTAGCACATCAAGCGCCACCATCCTGAGTATTGGGGACATGGCTTCCTTCAGCTTCAGCAGCCAAGATCTCTTCGATTATTCTGCTGATACCGGTGTTCAAACCGAACGTAGAGATGTACAGACGGTCTCCATGGATCGATTCGACGCTTCTCTGGGTCAGTTATTGGACGTGAATATCTGGTTCGAGAGTGACTGGAGCCTTGGTTCAGTGGTTCAATCCTATGACACCAGGTTCAGAGCTTCTGCCTCAGGTGCTGGCCGTTCCATCAGCCGCCAAGCAGTTCGTCTGGTCGACCCTAACCGGGAAGTTGAGATCAACCGCGAGGTTACCCGGGACAACTGCCGGGATCTTCTGAGTTGCTCAGACAGCAGCCTCGCAACAGGGTCTTTTAGCGAGGCATTTGATCTGTCGAGTTTCGGTCTAGACGATTTTGTCGGGAACAACCCCCTGGATTTGAGACTCGTACGTACTTTGGTTGCAGACCTGACCCGTTGCGGCCCATATGACAACTGTGTACAACGCACCAAATTCAACGCCTGGAGCGGCAACGTGTATGTCAGCTATACCTATGATGACTCACCGGAACCGGTGGATCAGGAAGTGGAAGTGAATGTACCCGAGCCCTCAACACTCGTACTGTTGGGCATGGGCCTTCTGGGCATAGGCGCCTCACGTCTCTACAGAAAGAAGAACGCTTAAACTATTTACTCTCCTCGAAAAGGGACGCCCGCTATATGCGGGCGTTTTTTTATTCCTATACTTGCGCCCCCGCCATTCTGCGTTTTTGCAGCCACTCCTGAAAACCCAGCAAAAGATCCCATAACACCGGAATAATAAACAAGGTCAACGCCGTGGCCGTGGCCAGACCCGTGACAAAAGTGGACGCCATGGTTCCCCAGATCAGTGAGTAGCTGGGAAATCCGATTGCCATCGGCAACAGCCCCAGGGATGTGGTCAATGTGGTCAACAGAATCGGACGCAGACGTATATGGACCCCTTCGATAATCGCTTCACGCCGGGAAAGTCCCTTGCGATAACGCTTGTTGATAAAGTCGATCAGCACCAGGGCGTCATTGACCACAACCCCCGCCACACCGATCACGGCGATGAAACTGTTCACAGTGAAGAGTGATTGAGTTACCAATTTGCCGAATACGACCCCGATCAGGGCAAAAACGACGGCGGACAGAATAATCAGCGGCTGTAGATAAGACTGAAACTGGGTCGCCAGAATCACGTACATCACCAAAACAGCGATGATAAAGGCATATGCCAGGGACTCGAAAGATCGCTGGGTATCCTCGTGTTCGCCACCGAAGGTCACTGTTGCCCCCGGATAGCGATCGCGAATCGTTTCGAAATGGTCCCTGACCCGGCTCACCACAGCGGGAGTCGAGGTGGGAGCCCCTTCACGAATATCCGCCTTTAAACTGATCGCCCGCTGCCCCTGGTAGCGCTTGATCTCACCAGGTTCATTATATGCCTGCACAGTCACCAGGTCCGCCAGATAGACAGGGTGTTGCGCATCCTCCACTACTGGAATATAGAGCGCATTTTCCGGGTCCTGCAGGGCCTGCGAATCGATCCGCAGTTTCAGATCGACCTCTTCGTCGATATGCCGGTACTTACCCAGATAACGGCCGTCCAATACACTCGCCGCCAGCCTTGCCACCTGATTGTTGTCCAGTCCGAACTCGGCGACCCTCTCCTGCTCGACCGAGAGTCGGAACAACCTTTTGGGGACGCCGCGATCATCATCCAGGCCGATTAGATGCGGACCGATATCAGATGATGCTTGCATAAAGGTCAACAACTCTGCGGCAAGTCCGGAGACTGCATCCACGTTCGCTCCCACAACCCGCACATTGATATCCTTGCCACTTGGTGGACCGTCATTTTGTGGATGGATATGCAGAGTATAACCATCCGTCTCATAGATCGGTTTTAATTTCTCCCGCATGCGGTCGAGATGGGCCAATGGGTCATCGAAACTCTGCGCCGAAGCACTCGGCATGGTGACCATGACAGAACCATGATTATTCCCATATATAGGTTCGTAGTCTTCGTTGAAATAGAGACCGGATAGCCCCGCTGCTGCACTGGCCATTCCCGGCCCATCCTCCATAACCGTCTCTGCAATGCGTTTAACCCGCTCATCCACCTCCTCGATCGCGATATTACTCGGACCCACGATATCCACATAGTAGAGCTTGTAGTCGTCAGGAAAAAACTGAATTCTGATCAAAGGAACCTTACCGCTCGCGGAAAGCGCAAGAATCATTACCGAAACAGCAAACAGCAGGCTGACCGCCAGAACCGACAACAGTCGAAACCGCAGAGTCAAGGATAACAGCCAATCGGTGAATCTCCGCGCAACCCTCATCATTGCATTGTCCCGCTGCAGCAGATCGACGGCACTCTGCTGACGTGGACCGAAATCCAAATAGTGAATCGGCAGGATCAACAGGCACTCGATGAGAGAAGCGATAATGGCGAAGCTAACCGCTTTCGGTACCAATGCAAAGAACTGTCCGGTAGAACCCGACATGATCAACATCGGCAAAAACGCGGCCACCGTGGTCATGGTGGCCGAGATCACCGGTAACGCCACTTCAGCCGTACCGTTGATTATCGCATCTCGCAGAGGCTCTCCTTCTTGTACGTGACGATAGATATTCTCCGTCACCACAATCGCATCATCCACCACGATGCCTGTTACCAATACGAAGGAGAACAGGGTAATCTCGTTCAGGCTGTTACCGGTAAGGTACATGATCAGCATGGTGATCATGAATGAGAAAGGGATACCGATAGTGACCAGGCCGGCATTCCGTACACCCATGAAATACCAAATGATCAGCGATACCAGGATAATTCCAACCAACATGTTCATACCCAGTGTGGTCAAACCATCCTTGATGTAGATGGTTGAATCCTGGGTCAACACCACATCCACACCCTGGGCCTTCAGCAAGGGACGGAATTCATCGATCACGGCTACAATCTGATCGCGAATCTCCATTGCATTGCCTTGATCGGATTTGATCACCTTCAGTCCCAGAGCGGGTTTGCCATTCACAGATGCAATCACGATGGGGTCGCGATAATCCATCCCCATGCGGCTGATGAGATCCTGAATCCGTACAAGGCTTCCGTCCGCATCTCTTCGAACCACGGTTGCTTGCACCTGTTCAAGGGAATGGAATCGCTCGTCCAGTTTTATCAGGTATTCACCGCTTTGATTGGTGTACTTGCCAGCCGGTATGCTGAGGTTGGCCGAACTCAAAACCTGTGCAACCTGATCAAAGCCTATACCCACATCACGTAACTTCTGTGGATCGAGATAGATATGAAACTCTTGCGTCTGCCTGCCTGAGAAATCGACCTGTTGTACATGTGGGATCTTCAACAGGCGCGTCTTGATCTCTTCCCCCATCAGTGCCAAGGCACGATTGCTATGCTCACCCACCAGGTTTATAGCGATAACCGGTAGCCAATCCTGCACCTTAGCATTCAGTAATGACGGTGGATCCACACCCTGTGGCAGTTCGCTGATTATATTCAGTACTTCGAAGCGTACTTCGTTGTAGAGTTCATCGTAGGCAGAATCATCGACGAACTTGAGACGAATATTCGAGCGTCCGTTGAATGATGTGGAACTGATCCACTCCACATCATCCACCTTTTCCAAGGCATCTTCGATTTTTCGTGTAACCAGACTCTCAACTTCCACTGAAGAGGCGCCCGGATAAACAGTGGAAATAATGACCTCGCCAAAACCGAAATTAGGATAGCGTTCGGCGGGAAGGGCGAACAGGGAGATGAAACCGACGACGATCAACACCACAAACATCAGGTTGTAGAAAACCCGTTGCTTAAGGGAAAAGGCGACAATCTGGTGCATGGCTCATTCCGGAATCAGTTCAATCCCCATTTCACCCCAGGTGCTGGACGACCATCATTACTACACTTTAACCACATCCAATTGGGGAGATATACAGGGTCTATATCAATGGTGAACAAAGGAAAGCATAAGATACATCCATACTGAACAGGAAATAAAATACCAACTATAGTACCCAATATTGGGTAGTTATCATATTTAAGACAATTACCATAAATTGAATAAGTTATAACCTTTTTACAATCAGGGGGGGGTGGTTTACAACTAAATCCATTAATATGGCTCTCACGCTTACGCAAAATTTGTAGCTATACTGTTACAGCCAACAACAAAATTAACAACCATACATGGTCTCTGCAATATTGTGGCACTAAAATCGCAGTCTCCTGCCACTGTTGATAAGTAACGACTTCATAACATCAAGGATTTTGGAGGATCAGAGTTTCACGGGACGAACAAGATGATCCTTCGATCATTGCGGAAGAGACCAGCATGTACAGGTTAAGTAAGGAGAACACATGTGGATCTTTTTTAAACACCTCCCACGGGGTGTATCTTCCAAGGAGATCTGGAAAGCGACAATGAGGGGCACCCGATCCGGTTGGTCATTGATACCGGTGACAAAGAAAAATGCCATCAAACGCTCAAAAATAATCCAGATCATGGATTTAAATACAGATTTAGTGGAGTACCACGGAATCGTGCAGGTAGAGTCGCCTAAAATGGCCAATACCATCATCGAAAACCTGGATGGTAAAACTGTGAATGGGTTGTTCCTCAAACCTCACCGCTACTTCCGCAGGTTTCCAAACCGTGATAGACGCATAAAACCACAGCACTGGAATCAGGGTGATGAGCGGCGGGCAAATGACCGACGCAGAAGCAAGCTCATCACACGCGTGATTGAGATCATATAGCAGTTTGCAACACCACTGTAACGTTAAACCGATAGTGTTACATTTCTGCTAAAAGCTCCACCAAGACTCTGCCATCCAAGGGCTGCAAGGCGTGACTGACAGAGTACAGACGTATCTCGGATTGCCCGCTTAAGGCGTGAATATTATTCATGTCCTGACTGAATGCGGGAACCAGTTCATCACCCATACCAATCGGCCCGGTGCGTACGATCGAGACATAGCGGATTGGGGGATGGGGTTGCCGGTTCAACCAAAACAGCAGATTGCCGGGACGTTCAGGTACCAGATCCAGCAGCACAGCCCATGAGTCGCGTACCACGTCATACAGTTCACCGCTAAAGAACTCCTTGATGGTGCTTATGGGGAAAGGATCGTCAGTCTCATCCAGTGCCTCAACAGCTCGCAGCGTCCCTAGATGAGGGGAGGCTATGGTAATCAATGCCTTTGGAGGATTGATACCTCCCTGCACCAATGCCATCCTCGCCACCACGCCACCTGCGGAGTGTCCGATCAGGACCACTGATTCGCCAGGATGTCGTTGTGACACCAGATCCAGCATGCCTCGAAGCACATCAGCCTGTAATCCCACCGGCCCCATGGAAGGCAACTCAACGCTATAGAACTTATTCGCCGCCGCGTCGACCGGGGCAGGCAGTAATCCCCTTGGGGTGATAATACCCGCCGGCTGCCAACCTTGACCCACCAGCGCCGCATTCACACCACTCTGCTGCCAGGAGTGTGCACTACCCAGATAACCGTGTATCAACACCGCCACATCAGCAAAGAGTTGTAGACTTGTCAGACTTAAAACCAATGACAGGATCAATCGTTTCATATCAACCTCCCTAGGGAATATCCCATTAAGCCATACTCTGGTAGTAGAGATTCTGCGGATGTCTGGCTTCGGTGAAGAAATGGTAACGCTCTAAAACCAACCCGGCATATTGAATACCAAAGGCGGCAATGGGTAAGCTTGATGACTCCAGCATATAGGCGAGCAGAATCAATATAATGGGCAACACGAAAACCATCAACAGAAACAGATAGCGAAGCGAGAGAAGAAAGGCATCAGATTTTCCATGAAAGAATTCTCGGGTATTGAATGAACCTCCCATGAATCCCTGGGCCTTCTGATGCAGCTGGGTATGGTGAACACCCACCGCAGACTGCAACGCCACTTTACATCTAAAGCGACTGTTCCGATACAGGGATGAGCCTCGACTCACCGCGCCCAGCAGGGTCGCCACCACCGCCCAGGTACCATAAAAGGTCACCAGTTCAGTACCTTTGTATGCCGACAGTGCAGCAGCCAGCATAAAGCCCGAGGCGATACCAAGAAAAAGAAAGTTGGCCACGGTGAGTGGTGAATGCCAGGCTTTTATAAAGCGCAGGCTGGCATAGATCATCGCCGTGCAGAGAAAGAGTACAAAGGTCGCCAGCGTACCCAGGGCACCGATGATCAGAGTGATGTCCACCGGCAGCGTATCGGAAACGACAAACAGGGGATCGGTCCAGTGCAGATAGTGGAACAGACCGTAGAGAAAGGTCAGACCCATGGCGGCGGGCAGGGCAATCACCTCCCGCGAAAGCCAGGAGGTACGCCATTGGGTGGCTGCCCGCCAGGCACGTTCGGGCCGGCCCAGGTGGAAGATCGAGGCGACCAGGCCACCGATAAGCAGCAGCAGAGCGATCAGACTGCCCATGGCATAAAAATTATCGCTTTGCGCCGGCAACAGATTGGCCAGGGAGTATAGCTGGCCGGTGTAAAGGGCCAGGAAGAGGCCCTGACCGGCACCGATCAGGGTGGTTAGAAATATTACCGAGAATGCGGGATGCATCTATTTTTTTTCTCCGAAAAAAATCATTTTGAGTTTTAGGGTTCGCTTTGCTCACGCTTGTTTTACCCCCTCTCCCTGGCCCTCTCCCGCGAGGGGAGAGGGAAAGTACTCGGCGGGCCAGGTGCCTCCTCTAAAGCCTCTCTCCCGCGAGGGGAGAGGGGATCTCCTGGAGAGCCGGGTGCCTCCGAAAGTCCCTCCTCCGCGAGGGGAGAGGGAAAGTACTCGGCGGGCTTGGTGCCTCCGAAAGCCCCTCTCCCCTCGCGGGAGAGGGGTTGGGGAGAGGGGGACCCAATCACCCCGCACAAAGCGCACTCATCAATTCAAAATTCACCATTCAAAATTCATAATTAATAAAAAATCACCAAGCCACATCGTCCAGCGTCTCGCCGCTTTCCGGTGTCGGCAAGTGCTCCTTCTTCAACGGATTGTCTGCCCGCACCAGTTCATCCTCGTGGATCTGGATGCGTGTTTTGCGCCGCGGCAGGTAGTGGTTGGCTGGTTTGGTGCCCCACTCCGGTTGCAGTTGATAACCACCCTCTTCACGGATCGCCACCGAGACCGTTGAGTTGGGATCGTGTACATCACCAAACAGGCGTGCGCTGGTGGGGCAGGCCAGCACGCAGGCGGGCTTGCGCTGGGAGTCGGGCAGGCTCATGTCGGTGATGCGGTCGATACAGAGGGTGCACTTCTTCATCACCCGCTGCTTCTCATCGATCTCCCGGGCGCCGTAGGGGCAGGCCCAGGAGCAGTATTTGCAGCCGATACACTTGTCATAGTCCACCAGCACCACACCATTGTCCTCCCGCTTGTATGAGGCCCCGGTGGGGCAGACCGGCACACAGGGAGGATCCTCGCAGTGCAGGCACGACTTGGGAAAGTGGTAGGTCTCCGTATGGGGGAAGACCCCAGCCTCGTAGGTCTGCACCCGGTTGAAGAAGGTCCCGGTTGGATCCTCGCCATAGGGCCGCAGATCGGTCATGGGTCCGGCCCAGCCGGAGGTGTTCCACTCCTTGCAGCTGGTCACGCAGGCATGGCAGCCGACGCAGACGTTCAGGTCGATTACTAGCGCTAATTGTGTCATCTATTTTGTTCCAATTTTGAATTTCTAATTGTTAATTTTGAATTGGGGTGTTCGCGTTGCTCACGGTTTTGATCTCCCCCTCTCCCTGGCCCTCTCCCGCGAGGGGAGAGGGGATCTGCCTGGAGAGGTTGGTGCCTCCGAAAACCCTTCTCCCCTCGCGGGAGAGGGACAGCACTTGGCGAGATCGGAGCCTCCGAAAGCCCTTCTCCTCCCGCGGGAGAGGGAAAGCACTTAGCGAGATCGAAGCCTCCGAAAGCCCCTCTCCCCTCGCGGGAGAGGGGTTGGGGAGAGGGGGCCAAATCACCCCGCGCAAAGCGCGCACATCAATTCAAAATTCAACATTCAAAATTCAACATTCAAAATTTACCTTAACTCTCAATTTTGCTTTTCCGCCGAAAGCTCCCGGCAAAAAACGCCTGCCACTTCCCGCGCTTCTGATCCTGCCCCGGCAGCCGCTTCATGGGCTCGAACTGGGGCGAGGTCTGCTTCGGTTCCTGCGGTCCCGCCGGATAGACACGCACCCGCACATCGAACCAGGCGGCCTGGCCGGTGACCGGATCGGAGTTGGACATATGGTCCCCCGCCTCGCAGGGAGGCAGCTCCTCGGAGATCAGGTGATTCAACAGAAAGCCCTTCTGGGACTCGTTGGCCTTGGGCGACAGTCCCCAGGCACCGGCGGCCTTGCCGATGGCGTTCCAGGTCCAGACCGTGCCCGGTTCCACCGCTTGTGAGAATCTGGCCATGCAGCGCACCTTGTTGGTGGGGGACTCGACCCAGATCCAGTCCCCGTCGCCAAAGCCGTTGGCCTCCCCCAGCTTGGGATTGACGAACAGGTAGTTGTGGGTATGGATCTGCCGCAGCCAGGCGTTCTGGGAGTCCCAGGAGTGATACATGGCCATGGGACGCTGGGTCAGGGCGTTGATCGGGTACTGGTGGGTATCGACCAGTTTGTGTTCCAGAGGCGCGGTGTAGAAGGGCAGCGGATCGAAATGCTCCGCCACCCGTTTGCGCAGACGCTGCGGCGGCTGCTTGCCTGGCAGCTTGCCCTGGGCCGCCAAGCGGAAACGCTGCAGCACCTCGGAGTAGAGATGCAGGGTGATCGGCTCCACATAGCGGGTCATGCCGTGGTAGCGGGCCCACTCCAGGTATCCCTGGTTCCAGTTACGCATGTACTGATAGGACTTGGGCAGCTCATGATGGTAGACACAGCCGTTCTCCCTGTACATCTCCCACTGGCGCGGGTTGGGCTCTCCCTTGAGAAACTTCTCGCCCCCTTTGCCGCGCCAGCCGGCGAGAAAGCCGATGCCGGAGCCCGGCGAGGTCTCGTAGTTGGTGACGAAATCGGGGTAGTTGCGGAACTTGCGGCTGCCGTCCTCCTTGACGAAGGCGGGCAGACCGAGCCGGCTGCCCATCTCGATCAACACCTCCTGGAAGGGCTTGCAGTCACCCCGGGGCTCTACCACCGGGATACGCACCGAATCGACCGGACCGTCGAACTCGGAGATCGGCCGGTCGAGCATCGACATAGCGTCGTGGCGCTCCAGGTAGGTGGTGTCGGGCAGTACCAGGTCAGCGAAGGCCACGGTCTCCGACTGGAAGGCGTCGGCGACTATGAGGAAGGGTATCTTGTACTCCCCGTTGTCGTCCTTGTCCCGCAGCATGTCGCGCACATTCTCCGTGTTCATGGAGGAGTTCCAGGCCATATTGGCCATGAACAGCAGCAGGGTGTCGATCATGTAGGGGTCACCGCGCCAGGCGTTGGTGATGGCGTTGTGCATCAGGCCGTGGACCGAGAGGGGGTACTCCCAGGAGAAGGCCTTGTCGAGGCGCACCGCCTCGCCCTCCTCGTCCACGAAGAGATCGTCCGGCTTGGCCGGCCAGCCCAGGGGCATGCCGTCCAGGGGGGTGTTGGGCTTGACCCCTTGGGGTCCTTTGGGCGGCTTGGGACAAGGCGGGATCGGACGCGGGAAAGGCGCCTTGTGGCGAAAGCCGCCGGGCCTGTCGATGGTACCCAGAATGGTCATCAGGATGCCCAGGGCACGGATCGTCTGAAAGCCGTTGGAGTGGGCCGCCAGGCCGCGCATGGCGTGGAAGGAGACCGGGTTGCCGGTGACGCTGTCGTGCTCGTTGCCCCAGCTGTCGGTCCACTGGATCGGCAGCTCGATCTTCTGGTCCCGGGCTACCACGCCCATCTCGTGGGCCAGGCGGCGGATGGTCTCGGCGGGGATGCCGGTGATGTCCTCGGCCCACTCGACGCTGTACTCCTCGACCCGCTCCTTGAGCAGTTGCATGGCGGGCTTCACCGGGGTGCCGTCCTCCAGGGTGAAGCTGCCGAGCAGGCGCGGATCGGTGCCCGGGGTGTGGGTGGAGATCTCACGGTTCAGATCCCGATCCCACCAGAGCTTGTTCTCCGGATCGAAACAGCCCTCCTCCACATGCATCTCAAAACGGCGGAAGAGGCCATGATCGTCCCGCTGCGGATCATCCACCACCAGCTCCGCGGCATTGGTGTATTTGATCAGGAACTCCCGGTCATAGAGACCGGTATGGATCAGCTCGCGGATGATGGCCAGCAGCAGGGCGCCGTCGGTACCGGGCTTGATCGGTACCCATTCGTCGGCAATCGCCGAGTAGCCGGTGCGGATCGGGTTGATCGAAATAAAACGCCCGCCCCGCCGCTTGAAGTCGGCCAGCGCGATCTTCATCGGGTTGGAGTGGTGATCCTCCGCGGTACCGATCATGATGAAGAGCTTGGAACGCTCCAGGTCTGGGCCGCCGAACTCCCAGAAGGAGCCGCCGATGGTGTAGATCAGCCCGGCCGCCATGTTGACCGAGCAGAAGCCGCCGTGGGCCGCGTAGTTCGGGGTGCCGAACTGCTTGGCGAACATGCCGGTGAGGGCCTGCATCTGGTCGCGGCCGGTGAACAGGGCGAACCGCTTCGGATCCTCGGCGCGGATGCGGCCCAGGCGCTCCTGCATGATCTCGAAGGCCTTGTCCCAGGAGATCTCCTCGAAATCGGAGGCACCCCGCTCCGCCCCCTGCTTGCGTAACAGGGGCTTGGTCAGGCGGGCCGGTGAATACTGCTTCATGATCCCTGAGGAGCCCTTGGCGCAGATCACTCCCTTGTTCAAAGGGTGGTCGGGATTGCCTTCGATATAGCGTACTTCACCGTCACGCAGGGTGACGCGTATACCACAGCGACAGGCACACATGTAGCACGTGGTCTCCTTGACCTCGACGCGCCCCATGTCGTTGTCGGAGTGTGTGGTGGGATCCTGCATTAATTAATAGCCCTGGCAAAACTGCAACTTAAATACGGATTTCACTAATCTTCTTATATTAGACTTTTCTGATTTACTCTACCAGACCTGGGCTATCATAATCCTTTGGGGGTGGACTATCTGGGCTAATGGAAATCGATGCCTTTCCTGCCGCAGAATTTCAATCTGCCAGCATTGGCAACCAGTCCGGCAACGCCTCAATCCGCTCAAGCCAACTGCATACGGCTGGATAGGGCTGCACGGAGACCTCACCCTCTGCCGCCAATGACACATAGGGATAACAGGCGATATCCGCAATGCTGACTTCAGCACCCGTCAACCAATCTCCACGCGACAGCTGCAGTTCCATCACCGACAGACCGGCGCGTCCATCCTGCTGACACATTTCCAGATCAAAAGGTCGGCCCAACACCAGTGTGGCACGGGCGCGTGCTAGACCGTAGAGCAGTTCGTTCTCCGATACCGCCAGCCATTGCATAACCTGGGCCTCTGCCGGCGGATCGGTCGGCAGCCAGCTGGAAGCAGCGTATCGCCTGGCCAGATAGATCAATATAGCCATCGAATCCCAGATGATCAGATCACCATCCATCAGTACCGGCACCTGTCCGCGGGGATTGATCTGCTTGAACTCATCAGTCAACGACTCACCCTTTATCAGATCGATATCGATGCGCTCATATTCGAGGCCAAGCATGGAGAGAAACAAGCGTACCTTGTAACAGTTACCTGATCTGGGGTAGTTGTAGAGTTTCAGAATAGCCATGGTCGAGAACCTGTTATTGATTAGCCACGAAGTTATAGTACAAACAAGAGAGAAGGATTAACGTATAAATATAGAGGTTCTCAATCGAACCACATAACCTCTAAACACCAGATCCAAGGTGCAAGGCGCAGTGCTAGCTACTTGATCAAACTCTGGCTACAACGATGAATCAACGGATCCACACCGAACATCACGAAGCCCTGGCCAAGCTGCTGTCAGCCGGGGAGAGGCGACTGATGTTGTTCGGACCACCAGGCATCGGCAAAACCACACTGGCGGCATCCCTGGCGGATCGACTGAGCAAGGTCGGCAGGGAGGTCCATTGTCTAGCAGCCGACCCGGGAATGCCGGCATTCGGCCCCCCCGGCGCTGTCAACCTTGGCGTGTGGCAGCAGGGTGAATGGAAGTTGGAGACCTATCAAGCCCTCTGCAGCCTTGATGCTGCCCGTTTCCGACTACCGCTGATTGAGGCGGTCGGCAGGTTGGCGAGGCAACCCGGTCAGAGCACCCTGCTGATTGATCCACCCGGGGTGGTACGGGGCGTTGCTGGGTCAGAGCTACTGACATCGATTGTCGCAGCAGCAGGCGTAGACCTGGTTGTGGTATTGGTTCGCGAGGGGCAGGCCCTGCCCCTCCAGCAGGAGCTGGAGGCACTGGGGGCCGATGTCGTCAGGATAGACGCCTCACCTTTGGCCAGGCGGCCGGGCAAAAACAGCCGCGACCGTGAGCGAACCCGCTTATGGGATAGCTATCTGGCCAACGCAACGGTGCGCGAGGTCGCATTGGCTCGTGTCAACAGGCTCGGCACACCACCCCGCAAGGCGCCTGAAGCCTGGACAGGAAAACAGGTCGCCTTTTTGATTGAGGGTACCAGTATCAGTATGGGCGAGATCATCGGCATGGAGGGGAATTCCCTACAGCTGCGGCTGCCAGCGGAGCAGAGGCTGTCGTCGCAGATGCTGGTACGCGATGCCGTCCGCGATGCATCCGGCCTGCTGGTAACCAGCAAACGCTTTGCCGAGAGCGTGGTGCGCTACCTGCCCCCTTCCGATCTGGTACCGGATTACCCGCAGCTACAGGAGGGTGGATTTCGTCCCATGGTACAGACCGGCAGCGCCTCTGCAGTGTTGATGAACGGTGTCTTCGGCGATCCCCAACTCCATCTCCGTCTGGCTCATCAGCGCCGCAGCCTGCTGTTCGATCTCGGCGACGGCGCACGGCTACCGGGGCGGGTGGCGCACCAGGTCAGCGACGTTTTCATCAGTCACTCCCATATGGACCACATCTGCGGCTTTCTCTGGCTGCTGCGTTCACGCATCGGAGAAAGGGAGAACTGTCGGCTCTACGGACCACCGGGGCTGGCTGAACAGATTGAACACCTTATCAACGGCATCCATTGGGACCGCATCGGGGATCGGGGACCCAGGTTCGAGGTTTCGGAACTGCATGCTAATCACCTAAGACGCTTTTTGTTACAGGCGGGTAAACCGGGCCTCAAAGCGCGTGGCATGATGCCGGTCGAGGAGGGAATTGTGCTGGATGAAGATGCGTTTCGCGTACGTGCCGTCGCCCTCGATCACGGCATCCCCGTTATCGCCTATGCCTTCGAGCCGGTGCTGCAGATCAACATTCGCAAGGAACGGCTGCATGCGCGTGGCCTGGAAGCCGGTCCCTGGCTTACCGAGTTGAAACAGCGGATTTTAACACGACAGATGGACAGCCACCTCTCCCTGCCGGACGGACAGTGTGAAACAGTTAGGCGGCTGGCCGAGGAGCTCACGCTGATCACGCCCGGCAGTAAAATCGTCTATGCAACCGACCTGGCAGACACAACCGGCAACCGCGATCGACTCGTTGCGCTTGCCAATGGCGCACATACTCTGTTCTGCGAATCGCCATTCATGCAAAAGGATGCCTCTCAGGCGCAACGCACCGGCCATCTGACTACCACTGCCTGCGCCGAAATCGCCACTCGGGCCTGTGTAAGCCACCTGATCCCTTTCCATTTCTCACGCAGATACGAGGATGCGCCATGGCAGGTGTATGACGAAATCGCGGCGGACTGTTCCCACTTGGTTATACCGAGTAGTCCGACAGGATCGAGGTAGTATCGTTAGCCGGTCAACCAGGAGTGTGCAGTATCTAGATCGGTAAATAAACGAACGTTGTAACCGGCATTTAAAAAAACAGTCTCCATGAAATCGTGAGACCTGTCACCAGGATCCGTCAATATTACCGATTTGGTATCTTTCGGGAAGCTAATATCCGCCATCTCCCGATAGGCGAATTCATAGTTGTAAATTACGGATTCGATATTCGGCGCACCCCGGAGATCGAACAAATAGTATTTAATATTGTTTCGCTCCCCCAATTTCACAGCATCTCTCCCACTCCGACACCCCAATTCATTGGTCATGGGTTTTTTAACGTCTACGATGATGTATTGACCGTTCGGTGAAACCGAAACTATGTACCCCGTTGCAGAATCTATTGAACTCGTCATACGATCTTGTTAAAAAAATTTTGGATGCGGAAAGCCCGTCCAATGATAGCTTAAATCGCTATTACATCACCACATTCCCATTAAGGTAATATTGTCGGCAATGTCAAGCTGATCCTTAGCTATCTACTCTTTGGCCTGGTTAAAATCCAGTACACGAAACTACCAGAACCAGCTTGAATGTGGGGGGTAATTACCAGTCTTTTTCACTTCTCAGCGGATTCAGGTTTAAGCATGAGTGCAAAGGGAATGGCGAAAGGCCCGAACGCCGCACCCAGAATCGCCCACAATACTGGATTGGCTCCGCGTGACTTGGCTATCTGGTGACATATGAATATGCTGGCGATGTTGAGTGCCAGCAAGAGGTAGATAATCACACTCATTCCCTGCTTTCAGCTCTAACAAAATGGTAGTAGGAAAACTGTTGTTCACTGCTGGTAGGTGTGATGTGCAACTCGTCTCTGTGTGCCACTAACTCATACCCTTCACCCAGTTCAGCCGCTATTTTCAATGCGTCATATTGCACGATATCCAAACCACTGCACTTCTCGGGACCACCGATCGCAAATGCCGCAATAATGAGATGGCCACCGGGGCGCAGCGACAGATTCAACGCCTTGATATATCTCACTCGATCCGATTTATCCGTTAAAAAATGAAAAACAGCGCGATCATGCCATAGAGAAAAAGTGTGCGGCGGAATGAATTCAGTGATATCAGCCTCATACCACTCAATACCTTCAGCCAAGCCACCCAATCTCTGTTTGGCAAAAGCAAGCGCATGCCCGGAGATATCCAACACCGCCAGATTGCTAAACCCCTCTCTGCAGAGGTAGTCCACAAGCAGAGATGCGCCACCGCCGACATCGATTAGCGCCTCTTCCCGTTCAATCCCGCTACGATGAATAAGCTGCAGTGAAAGTTTCGGCTCGGACTGATGCCAACTCACATCTGTTGGCGCTTTTTCCCGGTAGAGATTCTGCCAGTGCGCTTTTTTATCAACCACGCTAACGATACCCCCCCATGAAAGCTGTCAAGCCTGTCTTTTAACGCGAAATAGAGGATGTCACGCTGTAACTCACTGTTGCGAACAAACCCGTGACAGGAGAAACAACCCTAATGCAA
Organism: Candidatus Thiodiazotropha sp. CDECU1; assembly: GCF_963455295.1. Lineage (NCBI taxonomy): Bacteria > Pseudomonadati > Pseudomonadota > Gammaproteobacteria > Chromatiales > Sedimenticolaceae > Candidatus Thiodiazotropha > Candidatus Thiodiazotropha sp. CDECU1. Next base: position 803,151 of record NZ_OY734020.1, on the reverse strand, counting down.
TATTAGGCTATTGTGTGGGATTGACCGATCCGTGCCTTGAGAACAATCAATATCGAAACGACTCCATCACTTTGTATCCCATCTCCAGCTTCCACCCCCAGGAGTAGTTTCGCAGATCATACACGGCCGCCTGCTCCGCTTCGGCGGCAGAGCGAGGACTGTAGCCGCAACCATAGCTGGTGCGGGAGCGTCCGGTGAGTGTGGTGTAGCTGGTCTTGACGATCACCATATGGGCGTGACGCATGCCACTACTCGCCTGAGCGTGTACGTCCTGGCCCTTCTTTCGGTAACCTTGTTCGAGCAGCTTCTGTTTTGCCTTGTAGATGGCGGATTCGACGCTCTCATTCGCAGAGGCCACCCATTCGATGGCGAGGGAGTCGCCGAGACGCTTGGCGATGACGCAACTGGCGCCTGCCGCGGCTTCACCACTCCATAGCAGCGTCATCACGGCAAGCAGGAGCAGCAGCCTGGCGCCCCGCTCAAACCCCGGTCTGCATCGATTCCAGTATTTCCCAACGCTCATAGGCCTGATCCAGTTCCTGTTGCACCTCGGACATCTGTAGCTGTAGTTCTCCAACCCGATCTCCCTGAGTGCGATAGAGGTCCGGGTCAGCCAACCGGGTCTGTAAATCATCCAGCTGCAGCTCAAGCGCCTCGATCCTCTGCGGCAGCGCATCCAGTTCCCGCTGGTCCTTGTAACTCAGCTTCTCACTCTTCTTTTTCGGCCTCTGGGGAGCAGACTTGACCGCCGGTTTGTCCTTCGCCCTCGACCCTGTTGATTGTCCGGCTCGGGCATAGGCCTCCCAGTCGCTGTAGCCACCGACAAATTCCGCCACCCTGCCATCACCCTCAAGCACCAGGCAACTGGTCACCGCATTGTCGAGAAATTCCCGATCGTGACTCACCAGCAGCAGGGTGCCCGGGTAGTCGGCAAGCAGCTCCTCAAGCAGCTCCAGTGTCTCCACATCAAGATCGTTGGTGGGCTCGTCGAGCACCAGGATATTGGCCGGCTTGGTGAACAGTTTTGCCAGCAACAGCCGATTGCGTTCACCACCGGAGAGCGCCTTCACCGGGCTCCTCGCTCTTTCCGGGGTGAACAGGAAGTCCTGCAGGTAGCCGATGATATGTTTGTTCTTCCCGCCCACCTCCACCTTGTCGCTGCCACCCCCCACATTGTCCTGTACCGAGCTCTCCTCATTGAGCTGACTGCGGAGCTGATCGAAATAGGCCACCTGCAGCTGGGTACCGAGCTTGACCCTGCCCGAGTCGGGTTGCAGATGCCCCAGCAGCAGATTCAACAAGGTGGTCTTGCCTGAGCCATTGGGACCAATGATGCCAACCCTGTCACCGCGTAGGATGGTGGTGGAAAAATCCTCTACTATGGATTGCCTCTCCCACGCATAGCTGATCCTCTCAACCTCCGCCACCAGCTTGCCTGAGCGCTCTCCCGCATCGAGCTGCATCGCTACTTTTCCAGTCTGATCCCTTCGCTTGCCGCGCTCTGCCCGCAACGCCTTGAGGGCACGCACCCGACCCTCATTCCGGGTCCTGCGCGCCTTGATACCCTTGCGGATCCATATCTCTTCCTCGGCAAGCTTTTTGTCAAAACGTTGATTGGCCTGTGCTTCCGCGTTGAGCATCTCCTGCTTTCGCCGCAGGTAGTTTGCATAATCACCTGGCCAGTCAGTCAACCTGCCCCGGTCCAGTTCCAGAATACGGGTCGCCACTCGCCGCAGGAATGCCCGGTCGTGGGTAACCAGGAGAATCGCACCGGGATAACCGAGCAGAAACTCCTCCATCCATTTTATGGCAGCTATATCCAGGTGATTGGTGGGTTCATCAAGCAGCAGCAACTCCGGTTCCGTCACCAGGGCCTGTGCCAGCAGGACACGACGCTTCATGCCACCCGATAGGGCGCTGAACTCCGCATCCACATCGAGACCGATCTTGGATATGATCGTTTCCACCCGCTGTTCCAGTTGCCAGCCGTCAGCGACTTCAAGCTCGTGCTGTGCCTGGGACAGTGATTGTAATAACCGCTCATCACCACTTAGCGCGAGCTGATGACTGATCTTGTGGTATGTCTTGAGCTTGTCCGACAGATGACCAACCCCATCCGCTACCACATCGAAGACACTGCCTTGGATAGCATCCGGGACCTCCTGAATCAGGTGCGCAATCCTTGTTCCATCACTCACCTGGCGCTCCCCGTCATCCGCAGCGACACTACCTAGAATCACCCTCATCAAGGTCGACTTCCCGGCCCCGTTGCGGCCGAGCAATGCAATCCTCTCCCCCTTCTCGATGTTCAGGTCGATGCCATCCAGTAACGGTAGGTCACCATAACTGAGCTGTAGCTTGCGCAGGGTTATCAATGGCATGGAAGTTGACGCTCGTCATTCATTTGAAATCACCAATCTTCTATTCTCGCGTCTCGGTTGCTATTTGATAAATCTATACAGAGGCAATTGGATTGATGTTAACAGGCCCTAGATGTTAAAACCTCTTGTTAGGGCCTGTTAACACTAATCCAACAGGCCCTAGCTGATCACCACCATGTTTTTCTATCGGAACGCTCATCGCGATCGCTAAATTGATGACAGGGTACCTAGATGAGCCATACCGATCCAGCAACAGCTGGATCATGGACCGGCGATCAAATCATTTTCACGATGCGGTCCAAGCAACGGGAGACACTGACCTATGAAGACGAAGATTCTGCTGAAAGAGGCAGATATGCCAACCCATTGGTATAACATCGTGGCCGACATGCCCAATCCACCGGCACCGATCCTTGCTCCCGATGGCTCCCCTGTGACTCCCGATGCCCTCAGCACTATTTTTCCAGATGCCATTATCGAGCAGGAGGTGAGTGCAGAACGCTGGATCCCGATACCGGAAGAGGTACGCGAGGTACTTCGTCTGTGGCGGCCATCACCCCTGTATCGCGCGGAACGCCTGGAGATGGCGCTCAAGACCCCTGCCAAGATCTATTTCAAGAATGAAGCGGTGAGCCCGGCGGGTTCACACAAGCCGAATACCGCGGTTGCCCAGGCCTATTACAACAAGCTACAGGGGATCAAACGACTCGCCACCGAAACAGGGGCGGGACAATGGGGTTGCTCCCTGGCCCTCGCCGGACAGCTCTTCGACCTGGAAGTACGGGTCTATATGGTGAATGTCAGTTATCAGCAGAAGCCCTATCGCCGCTCAATGATGCAAACATGGGGCGCGGAGGTCTTCCCAAGCCCCACCGACATGACCCAGTCGGGACGCCATATCCTGGAACAGGACCCCGACTCACCCGGTTCCCTGGGTATCGCCATCTCCGAAGCGGTAGAAGAAGCTGCCGGCAGACCGGACACCAACTATGCCCTGGGTTCGGTACTCAATCATGTACTGCTGCACCAGACCATTATCGGTGAGGAAGCGAAAAAACAGCTCGAGCTGGTGGGGGATTATCCCGATGCAATCTACGCCCCCTGCGGCGGCGGATCCAACTTCGGCGGCATCGCCTTCCCGTTCTTTGCCGACAAGGCTGCAGGCAAGGAGATCGATCTGGTTGCGGTGGAACCCACCTCCTGTCCGACCCTGACCAAAGGTATTTACGCCTATGATTTCGGTGATACGGAGGGCCTCACGCCACTGACCAAGATGTACACCCTTGGCCACGACTTCATGCCCCCGGGCATACATGCCGGCGGGCTGCGTTATCACGGCGATTCGGCACTCGTCAGTCAACTCTACTCTGAGGGTCTTTTAAGCGCCCTGGCCATACCCCAGCTGGAGACCTTTCAAGCCGGTGAACTGTTCGCAAAAACCCAAGGCATCATACCCGCACCCGAGTCTTGCCATGCGATTGCCGCAGTGGTCCGGGAGGCAAGACGTTGCACGGAATCAGGTGAAGCGAAAACCCTGCTCTTCAACCTGTCAGGGCATGGACATTTTGATATGAGTTCGTATGACCGCTACTTCAAAGGGGAATTGGAAGACTACGACTACCCGGATGAGGCGATTCAGGAATCACTCAAGCATCTACCGCAAGTGGGGTAAGCCGACTCTCTCTGGGCCGTCATACCTGTTGTGATTCCCAGGCCATACGCAATCGATTCAGATCGTGGCATGCCTGATCCCAGTTCAGGTCATCTCCGGAATGCTGCAGCTTCTCTATCAACTGATGAATACCGGTAATCAGGGGCTGCAGGCTTTCCCGTTCCAACTGCTTGTTGCTCTTTCGCTGTACATTCTCGATACGACTGTTGACAACCTCCACCAGCAGTTTGAGATTGTCCCGCCAACGCTGGTAGCGAGTATCGTCATGCACAGGCATATTGCGCACCAACACGGAGATGGCCTTGGCATTGAATAGGGTACGGTGGCCAAAATCGACAATTTTGTCGTTTTCGTAGAGGCTCTCCATCATCTCCTGGTCCAGCACGCCAACCTCACCCGCATGAGAAAAGTAGTGCCCACTCTCAACCAGCCTTACAATCACCCTTAATCCGAAGCGATCAAATGCATCCAGCAAACGCTCGCCCAGGGTGCGCAAATCATCGCAATCGAGGCTGTTATCAATAAACTCGGCAAGCAGATTCAGCTCGGTACAGGCTGCCAGGGAGACTTCCATCTCTTCCTGGGCCAATATGGCCCGCTCCCGAGCGGATTCAAGATCGTGACGGTTATTCAGGGCAATACGAATCTTTGCCAGCAGCTCATCCACATTATAGGGTTTGGCGACATAATCATCAGCGCCGGCACGATATCCGGCGAGGCGTTCGCTGAGACGGGACAGGGCAGAGACAAAGATAATAGGGATCATGGATGTGGCAGGATCAGCCTTCACCTTGCGACATACAGTGAGTCCATCCATCAATGGCATATCCACATCCAGCAGAATAAGATCCGGTGGATGCTGTGCTATCCGCTCAAGACAGGTCTGGCCGTCGGCCGCCAATGAGACCTGATAGTCATAACGCAGTATCTGTTCAAGACTTGTCAGGTTTTCCGGTTGGTCGTCGACCACCAGAATATGCTGTGCTGAAGCCATTTCCTGTTCGTCTGTCATCGCCCTCCTCCATGTACAAACTCCCGTTTTTATTGCAAGAATTTCAAGTTCAAACTGTATTGGTCACAAGTGTAATGAGAAACAGCGTGGCTGGAATCCATATCTTGTCATAAATGCACGCACAACCCCAGCACTATAGGAATCCTGGAGTACGCCCGGACCAGATAAACAGCGATAGATTACCGGGTATAATCAATACCCTGGATTTACTGTTTGGCTGGCAAACAGCCACCTGCCGTGAACAGCTATCCTCACCCCACCCGATCTGGTATTGTTGACTGAACTACCCTGTTAATCAACGATTGGATGGGGGATAATGGTTCATCCGGATTGGACACACACTGCAATGGTAAAAAATGTCTCTTTCAAGGAAGCCAGGGATGGTGTGGCTGACTGTTTGAAGTGCTCCCTGCGTGAGTCTGTCCTGTTTGCCAATCTAGAAGAGAAGGATTTTGAGAAGCTACACGATCCTATCGATCAGTACACGCTCCCGGTAGGCTCAACCCTCTACCACACAGGCGACAGGGGCGAGCGTATGTATACGGTACGTTCAGGCATCCTGAAGCTTGTCCAGTACCTGCCGGATGGCAGCCAGCGCATCGTCCGCCTGATCCGTTCCACCGACATTACCGGCCTGGAGTGTATCGTCGGTGAAACTTATCAGCATGACGCGGTTGTGCTTCAGGAAACAGAGGTCTGCGCCCTACCGGTTCGGGTGGTGGAAAGCCTCAGCAAGGAAAATCCAGCCCTGCATAAGGAGCTGCTCAATCGCTGGCAGCGCGCCCTGAAGGAGGCCGACGCCTGGTTGACCGAACTCTCCACAGGTTCCGCCAAACAGCGCGTGGCCCGTCTGCTGTTACGCCTGGTAAAGGATACTCAGATGAGTGAATGCAGCCTGTTTGCCCGGGAGGACATGGGTGCCATGCTGGGTATCACCACCGAGACCGCAAGCCGCACAATCGCCGAATTCAAACGCCAGAGCCTGCTGATCGAAACTAGCGTCAATCAATTTCTCCTGGATATCCCGAATCTGCAGCGAATCGCCGAAGATTGACCATTTTCAATGCCAACCGCCCGGCACTCGCCTATCCTCCTTCCTGATTTAGACGGCAACCTAATTCATCGAGCAGGGGAGAGGCATTTTGAAACAGGTGGTCAAGGAGATCGCAATTCCGATCTTCAGCATTGAGATGGAATTTTCGGAATGCATATACGATACAATCGAAGAGATTGTCGCCTATCTTATTGAGCAGGTGAAGGCACATAAGGCGGCGCAGTACATTGCCACATTCGATCACCTGAAACATACCAGCGAATTGCCGGAGGGCATCATCGCTGATGATATTATCGCCGCCTACAATGTGGTCTTCTGTTTTGGCTTCAGTCTGCAGGATGCAGAACAGCTGGCGACACGGCCCCGTTCACTCGGCGTCTGCCAAACAGACCAGGGTATCACAATCTCTTTCATGGAAGCCCCAATGCCGGTTGCGAATGCACTCATGGAGCAGTGGACCAGATCCCTGCTGCGGGATGAGCGCCAGCATTCACAACTCTCTAACTATCCAGGTCATCAGAAAGATGCACAGTTGCACTCTTGAGAACCGCTGACACCCACCATTGAGCTAGGGCCTGTTAACAGGCCCTAAGCCCCAAGCCTTGCAATTAGTTATCTTGGAGAGAGGCGGTTACATCTCCATCTCCAGATCGTCGATGATGCTGTCTATACCAGTCTGTGCACACTCTTCATCAGTCTCTCCCGACGGCGCACCACTGACTCCGACAGCCCCAAGCAGTTGCCCCCCTGCTTGAACAGGCAATCCACCGGCAGACATGACCAAACCGTCAATCCGGCCAATGGGGCTATCGGCGCGGCTCTTCAATGCGGATGTGGCCGCATTGAAATTAGCTGCCGTGAAGGCCTTCATGCGGCTTATCGGCACCGTGATCTGGGCAGCGATAGTGTCGCGCATGACAGCCTGCACTATACCGTCACGGTCGACCACGGTGACGCCGATCTGAATACCCTTTTTACGGCATGCCTCTATGGCACCCAAGGCGATTCTGTTTGCCGACTCCAGGGTAAGGCGCTTGACACTTACACTGGGTGCTGCCTCATCCGCCATCGCACCCATGGAGATGCTGAAAAACAGGCTTATGGCTATTGTCAGTTGCTTCATTTTATCCTCCGCTATGATTATTTTGTTATCGATCCTATCCCATGAATCTCGAGTTTAGCAATAGCCGCTGATTTGTCCTCTGGCAACTATTAAGTAGCTATGCCCCTCGGTCAGTAGTGGCGTTTGACATAGTTATCCACCAACTGCATGAACTGTCCGGCGATATCGTCGCCTTTCAGTGTCACCACCTTTTCACCATCCACGAATACAGGCGCCGACGGCGACTCGCCGGTTCCCGGCAGGCTGATGCCGATATTGGCCTGTTTACTTTCACCAGGCCCATTCACCACACACCCCATCACGGCCACGGACATTGCCTCTACCCCCGGATGCCCCTTACGCCATTCAGGCATCATCCTACGTAGATGGTTCTGCACATCCTTGGCAAGCTGCTGGAAATAGGAGCTGGTTGTGCGACCGCATCCCGGACAGGCGACTACCATTGGTGTGAATGCCCTGATACCCATCGATTGCAGCAGCTCCTGGGCGACAATCACCTCCTGGGTTCTGGCCCCACCGGGTTCGGGTGTCAGTGATATCCGAATAGTGTCGCCAATGCCCTCCTGCAGCAGCACTGCAAGGGCGGCAGTCGAGGCGACTATACCCTTGGAACCCATGCCCGCCTCGGTCAGGCCCAGGTGGAGTGCATAGTCACACTCAGATGCCAATGTTCGGTAGACTGCAATCAAGTCCTGAACACCGCTCATTTTACACGAGAGCACGATCCGATCCGCCGCAAGCCCCACCTCCTCGGCACGTTGAGCGCTCTCCAGGGCCGAGACCACCATCACTTTGTGGACCATCTCGACACTGTCGAGGGGCTGTTCCGCACGGGTGTTCTCGTCCATCAGGCGCGCCACCAAGCCCTTGTCCAGACTGCCCCAGTTGACACCGATGCGCACCGGTTTGCCGTGCTGACAGGCGGTTTCGATCATACTGGCGAACTGGCTGTCGCGTTTCTCGCCACTGCCCACATTACCTGGATTGATACGGTATTTGGCCAATGCCTCAGCGCATGCTGGATGATCCTTGAGCAGGCGATGACCGTTGAAGTGGAAATCACCGATCAGCGGCACCCCTATGCCCTGCTGCTCCAGGCGCTCACGAATCACCGGAACCGCCCTGGCCGAAGCCTCATTGTTGACTGTCAGGCGTACCAGTTCCGAACCCGCCTGGGCCAACGCCTTGATCTGCTCGACACTGGCATCGATGTCCGCCGTATCGGTATTGGTCATCGATTGCACCACCACCGGTTTGGCGGAGCCTATCATCACGTTACCCACCTGCACACCGCGGGTAACGCGTCTGTTGATTTGCACTTTTTTTGCCTCGCATCTTGCTGCCGAGTACGCAGCATATCAAAACTGCGCACCTCATATTAACCGATCCACTAGTCCATGATGCCTGAGACATCCCCCCGCATAACCCCAATATGACAACGGTTAGCAGCGACCTGTATAGATGTTGAGCACGGCTTATTGGCTATGTGAAAAATGCACAGCCCGGCAGTTCAGTCAGATGCCGCCAAACAGGCCCTGACAAAAAAGCCCGGTCTTGGACCGGGCTTTCTGGGTCAGCTTTCACATAGACCTATTTCAGTTTGCCTATACCCAGCATCTTGAGGATATATTTCTCATAGATCGGTTCTGAAGTCCCCTTCTTCATCTTGCGGATGAAATACTTTTCGAAGGCGATTTTGGCCATGTGCACCCACTTGCCCTTCTTGAACCAGGCCACGTTACGGGGCGGAATCTGCGGCAGTGCAACAAAGGCAGCACCGGTATCACCCATGTCTGCGAGACAGACCGCATTCCATGTGGCAAGGGTGGTCCCCTCTTTACCCGCCAGTTCGTCTGCGATGTTGTGCACGATAGCCGTGACCATCGATTCGATCATATAACCTGTTTTAGGCGCCCCTGTCGGCACCGCAGTCGCCTCTACAGGGGGGATGGCGATACACACACCGGCACCGAATATATTCGGATACTTCGGATTTCGCTGGTGATCGTCCACAAATACAAAGCCGCGTGGGTTACACAACCCTTCCACCTCGGCTACCGCATCGACGCCCTTGAATGCAGGCAGCATCATTGAAAAAGTGAAATCCAGTTCGTGCTCCTTTAATTTATGCCCTGAATCGTCATACTCTTCAACGAACATCTTGCCCTGCTCAATCTTGATCACTTTGGCGTTGGTGATCCAGTTGATATGGTGGTTGCGAAATTCGCTCTCGAGAAACCCTTTTGAATCCCCTACACCCCCCAGGCCCAGGTGCCCGATATAGGGTTCGGATGTAACAAAGGTCATCGGCACCCTGTCCCGCATCTTACGCTTGCGCATATCCGAATCCATGATGAATGCGAATTCATAGGCGGGACCGAAACAGCTGGCGAAGGGCATTGCGCCAATTATCACTTGGCCGGGATTGTCCAGCAGTGCCTGGTAGGCACCATAGGCCTTTTCTGCATGATCCACTGTGCAGATGGATTCAGTGAAACCCTCTGGGCCGGAACCCTCCACCTCCTCGAAAGCCAGCCTGGGGCCGGTTGCGATAACGAGGTAGTCGTAGTTGACGGTATCGCCCCCATCAAGGGTCACTTGATTCGCCTCAGGATCAATTTTATCGACCCGTTTGGCGATAAAGTTGATGCCCTTGCGCTCCAGGTGGGGGCGTATATCGAAGGTGATGTGGGATCGATCCCGCCAACCAACCGCCAGCCAGGGGTTGGATGGAACGAACTGGAAGTACTCCCGTTCGTTGATCATGGTGACCTCGTGTTCGCGCCCCAGCTCCATGCGTAATTCATAGGCACAAGGCATTCCTCCTGTGCCAGCACCCATAATGACGATATGCGCCATCTAACATTACCTCCATCCTCTCCGAAATTATTAAGTTGCGGTCGAGCCAAGAGAGGAAGCAGAACCGCCTTTTAAGAGGGCTAAGTCTATACCCAACCCACTGAAATTTAAAATTATTTAAGTATTTTATAATGAGCTAATGCAAACCGATTCTCTGACCGTCCATTAAACCGATAGTTGGAACCAGCCAGATATCTCATGCTGAGATGCGATAGAAATCCGACCGCTCAAGTCGGGCAGCTGCTGCTGAACCAGCTCGGTAACCAGCGCCGGGGAGTTATTTTTCTCACTCAAATGGGATGCCACCAGATGTTGCAAACGGGAGGTTTGCAGCCGCTTCAACAGCTCCACCGCCTGGTGATTGCTCAAATGCCCATGGGATCCCCCGACTCTTGCCCGCAGGCTGGGTGGATAGGGGCCATTCGCCAACATCTGCGGGTCGTGATTGAACTCGAGAACCAGGCTGTCGCAGGCCTGCAGAATAGCGGCGATATGGGGTGTGACATAGCCGGTATCGGTGAGCAGGCCCAGGGTGTTGTCGCCGGCACGAAACAGAAACTGGCAGGGCTCTCTGGAGTCATGGGGTACCGGATAGGGGGCCACGGCCAGGTCGCCAATGGTCCACCACCCGCCGTGGCAGTCTATCTGATGCAGGCTGGGTAACTTACCGTAATTGGCAGCATGAAAGGTTCCTGGTGTCATCCATACCTGAAGACCATAGCGTCTCGCCATGGCACCGAGCCCCCTGACATGGTCAGTATGCTCATGGGTGACGAGAATCCCGGTCAGGGTGTCCGCCCCAATACCCAGATCCCTCAGACGACGCTCGATTTCACGGGCAGGGAACCCGCAATCCACCAGTATTCTCACTGCTGCGGTCTCGATAATCAGGGCGTTGCCCTGACTACCACTGCCGAGGAGAGCAAAACGTAGCGACACGCGTCAGCGAATCTGCTCGTGTATCATAGTGAGGATTCGTCCAGCCGCATTGATCTCCGCTTCGCTACCATCCTGGTTTTTAATCAATACCTGGGTCCCCTGATCAAGTTCCAGGAGTTTGACCTGGTATTGACTCTCCTTGTCGATACTGTCTTCATCATCCCGCCAGAATGCGAATCTGGAAAAGAAGCCCTTCTCTTCCTGGCTTGCTCCCGATAACTCGCTGTAACGGACGAAATAGATACCGGAAGAGCGATCCCTGTCCTCCACAGCAAACCCGACCCGGTCGAGGGCAACCCCGGTCAATCGCCATGCCCGGGCAAAGCCTTCATTAATCCAGAGTTCTGAGCGTTCACCGGTTTTGATCAACTGGGAGCGTTGTTGCCTCGTCTCATCCTTGGCCAGGGCCACTTCCGCCTTTTCACTCGCCACCCCGAGATAGACCATGATACTGCGCAGCATGGCGGCCTCGATACCTGGATCGTTGGGTCGCGGGGTCCAATAGGTTGTATCGGCGTTACCACTCACATCCTCCTTCAGCTTCTCCTCCATGCCCCGGTGAGTCAGATAGAGTTCGGTGGTTCCGGACTCAAGCCCTTTTTCCAGACGTACCCGGAACTGATCACGGGTAGCTGAAGAGTAGATGCTGCCAAGGGTCTTGCGAAAAAACTCGGTGATTACACCCTGCTTGATATCGGCCCGGCTCTCCAGCCAGTCGGTTCTCATGATACCGATGGTTGGATCCTGCTCCACCAACAGGAGTCCGTTACTGCGCCAAAACTCAATGATCTTGGACCATACGGCCTGGGGTTGTGCATTGATCACAAGCCAGCGCTGATCACCGTCACGTTCAACCCGTATATTGTCGAATTCCGGCAACACCTTATCTGTCTCGGGCAGAGCTGGACGATTGTCGCTACCTCGCTTGTTGGCATACTCTTCATAGGAGGCGCTTCCGGCACCAGGAATCGCCATTGCATCCTGGATTGAGGAACGGGTGAGATCAGGTGGTATCTCGAGATCGTCAACCGTCTCCTTCTGGGAACGGTAAACCCTCTCAGAGTCCGAAAAGTAGCCGCCACCGGAGCTGCATCCTACAAGGGTTAAGGAAATATAAGTGATCAACAGTAAAGCGAAAGTTGATTGCATATCTAAGAATATCGCCAGCTAATTATGTGTTGCCTATGACAATGGAAAGCAGTGATAAGTTTGCTAAAACATCACTAAACATTGACAGAGATGTAACTAAGTCTTTCAGGATTGTGTAGCCGTAACTGAGTACCCACCTGGATAACGCTCACAGTATATCGGCCTGCCGCATCGCTTGCTCGACCTCATCCTCAGCCGCGGGGGTCAGCCAGGTCAATGGCAATCGGATTCCACGCTGTGCCAGACCCAGTTTCATCATTACCCACTTCACCGGGATGGGACTGGATTCCACGAATAGGGCGCTGTGCAGACCGGCCAGCCTGGCATCGATCGCCCGTGCCTCTTCGGTCCGTCCCGCCAGTGCGGCAACACTCATTTCGTGCATCAGACGCGGTGCCGCATTCGCGGTCACTGAGATGACTCCGTGACCACCCTGCAACAGGAATTCACAGCCTGTGGCATCATCGCCACTATAGAACTGAAATGAGTCATCACACAGCTCACGCAGCCGTTGCAGGCGGGATAGATCCCCTGTTGCTTCCTTGACGCCGATGATATTCGGCACCTGAGCCAATCTAGCGATAGTCTCAGGCAGCATGTCGCAGGCGGTACGCCCCGGTACATTGTAGAGGATCTGGGGAATATCCACCGCCTCGGCAATCGCCTTGTGATGCTGGAATAGTCCCTCTTGGGTGGGCTTGTTGTAATAGGGGGTCACCAGCAGGCAGGCATCCGCGCCACCCTGTTTGGCGCATTCGGTCAGAGAGACCGCTTCACGGGTCGAATTGGCACCAGTACCTGCAATCACAGGCAATCTGCCAGCCGCGTAGTCGACCACCCGCCGAATTACATCACAATGCTCCTCTTCGTCCAGAGTGGCTGACTCGCCGGTCGTGCCGACTGCGACAATCGCGTCACTACCTTGCTGGATATGAAACTCTACCAGCGCGCGTAAAGCGGCATCGTCCAGGCTGCCGTCCTCCACCATGGGAGTGATCATTGCTACCATACTGCCCTGAAACATCGCCCCACACCCCGATTCATTGGATAATCGGCAATGGTATCCTGTGGCTTGTGATAATGACAAGTAGCATGAATAAACAACCCCCAGATTGCCTGAAAAATATCGCTAGACGCGGATAACAGATGTTACACTCTACCTGAAATCCACATAATCACTCGACAACAAGCAATTTTTATGTCCACGCCAAAGAATTACCTGGTCATCTCAGCACTTGGAAAGGATCAGCCTGGGATTGTCAAAGCCCTATCGAGAAAGATACTTGATGAAGGGTGTAATATCACTGACAGTAGAATGACGGTATTGGGGGGTGAATTCGCAATCCTGCTGTTGATTGAAGGACCCTGGAACACCCTGGCCAAGCTTGAATCCGCCGTTCCTGAGCTCCAGGAGGATCTGGCGCTCACCATCATCTGTAAGCGTACGGAAGGCAAGGTTCGCAGCAACAACCTCCTGCCCTATATGGTCGAAGTCGTCTCTATGGACCATCCTGGCATCGTCAATCAGCTGGCTGAATTCTTCTCTGAACGGGATATCAATATCGAGGATATGGTGACAACCAGCTATTCAGCGGCCCATACCGGTACCCCTATGTTTTCTGTGCATATGAGCGTCGGCATACCCTCTGACATTCACATTGCGGCTCTGCGGGAAGAGTTCATGGACTATTGCGATGGTTTGAATCTGGATGCCGTCATCGAACCCATCAAAGGCTGAGGAGGAAACGACGAATCATGCCCGCCATCACCATCGGAAAGCCCGTACCCGATATTGAGCTAGCTGCCACCGGTGACAAGAAAATCAGCCTCACCGACCTTCATGGCAAACCCATAGTGCTCTATTTCTATCCTAAAGCAAGCACCCCAGGTTGTACCCAGGAGGGACTGGATTTCAAGGCGGCGATTGCAAAATTCAGACGTCAGTCCGCAATCATCCTAGGGGTCTCTAGGGACAGCCTTAAAGCCCAGGAAAATTTCAAGCAAAAACAGGGCTTTCCTTTTGATTTGCTCGCAGATAAAGAGGAGAAACTTTGTCATGCTTTCGACGTCATAAAAATGAAATCCATGTATGGGAAACAGGTACGTGGTATTGAACGCAGTACTTTTCTGATCGACGAAAGCGGGCATCTGCGCTGGGAGTGGCGCAAGGTAAAAGTCAAGGGACATGTAGAAGAAGTGCTGGAAACCCTGAAGGCGATGCGAGCCGGAAAACTTGTCTGAATTCATTCGCTCCTGTGCTCTATCAACGCTATCCCCCTTGTAAAATAAACAACTGAGTATGTCTGAAAAACGATCCAATAATACCCGTCTTTTTGTCCTCGATACCAATGTGCTGATGCACGATCCTTCAGCCCTATTCCGCTTCAAGGAGCACGATATCTACCTGCCGATGGTGGTATTGGAGGAGCTGGATAAGGGCAAAAAGGGCATGTCAGAGGTCGCCAGGAATGTGCGTCAAACCAGCCGCTTCCTCGACGAGCTGATGAGCAATGTCCCTCAATCCGCCATTTGCGATGGTATACCTCTCAACACACTGCAGTTGAATGGCGGTATCGAAGCCCTGAGTGGCCACCTGTTTTTCCAGACCAAGCCGCTCAGCGGCGACCTGCCATCGGCCCTGCCGGGCAATACCCCGGACAATACCATCCTCGCCACCGCTCTCAGCCTGCAGTCGGAATATCCCAACCGGCAGATCATTCTGGTATCGAAGGATATCAATCTGCGGATCAAGGCAGCCGTGGTGGGCATCCATGCAGAGGACTACTCCAATGACAAGGTCCTGGAGGACGTAAATCTCCTCTACAGCGGCATAGAGAGCCTGCCTGAGGCCTTCTGGGAGCAACATACCAAGGAGCTTGAATCCTGGCAGGAGGAGGGTCGCACCTTCTATCGTGTCGTCGGACCCGATACAGAGATCTGGCATCCAAGCCAATGCCTGCATCTGCCTGGCGATGATGGACTGCAGGCGATTGTCAGGAAGAAGGAGGAGAATAGTGCCACCATTGAGCTGGTGGAGGACTACACCAATCCCAAGCACGCCGTGTGGGGCATCACAGCACGCAACCAGGAGCAGAATTTTGCCCTGAATCTGTTGCTTGACCCTGATCTCGATTTCGTTTCGTTACTTGGCACGGCCGGCACCGGTAAGACCCTGCTCACCCTGGCCGCCGGCCTGGTGCAGACACTGGATCTCAACCTATACCGGGAAATCATCATGACCCGGGTCACGGTACCGGTTGGAGAGGATATCGGCTTTCTGCCTGGTACTGAAGAGGAGAAGATGACACCCTGGATGGGGGCGTTAATGGATAATCTTGAGGTACTCACCCAGACGGAGGGCGGCGAGTGGGGACGGGCCGCTACCGAAGACCTGCTGCGCAGCCGAATCCGCATCCATTCTCTCAACTTCATGCGGGGACGCACCTTTCTCAACAAGTACATCATTCTTGATGAGGCCCAGAACCTGACCCCAAAACAGATGAAAACACTGGTCACCCGAGCCGGACCCGGCACCAAGATCGTCTGTCTTGGGAATGTGGCGCAGATCGATACTCCCTATTTGACGGAGACCACCTCGGGCCTGACCTACGCCGTCGATCGCTTCAAGAACTGGCCACATAGCGGCCATATCACGCTACAGAGAGGCGAAAGGTCACGTCTTGCGGACTATGCATCAGAGAATCTCTAAGCCAGTAATGCTGTAGACATCACATCGATCCATGCCCAAATTTGCGGATTTCCAGCTTGACATGGTGGGGCAGGGCCCCACCCTACAGGATGATAAAGGCCGTAGGGTGGGGCCCTGCCCCACCAATCTGGTTTGAATTCAAGATCGACTATGCATGCCATACCCAGGCATTAGTGGATGCTGCCTCGATCGACGATGGTTTTCAGTTCTGTAACGGTTCGACGATATACATCTGCTGCTTGATTGTAGTTATCCACCAGACCGGAGGTATCATTTTGACGCCCCTTGAACTCCAGTTCCCGGGCCAGTATGGATAGTTCCATAGCACCAACATTGGCGCTGCTGGACTTGAGTGGGTGGGCTGATTTCACCAGGGCGTCCATGTCACGATCCTTGACCGCGTCGCGGATGCCGTGCATGAGTCCAGGAGCACTCTTCAGGTAGCTCTCGAGTACGGAAACAAATTCATCTTCCATAATCTCATACAGCTCTTCCAAAACGCTGCGATCTATCATGCCACTAGCTGGCATACCACTCTCTCCTGTACTCTGTAAATCTTCACTCGATGCATCGACTGAAGCAACCAAGACATCATCACCACCGCTGACCTGTTCCATCACCAAACTCTCTTCACCCTGGCTGATCATCTCCTCCATGGGCAGCCACTGACGCAACATATTCTCAAGCTGAGCCGGTTTCACTGGCTTGGAGAGATAGTCATCCATGCCCACCGCCAAACACCTTTCCCGGTCCCCAGCCATGGCATTCGCAGTCATGGCGATCACTGGGGTACGCATCAGTCCTTGGGTTGTCTCTCTGTCCCTGATCGCCTCAGTCGCCTCATAACCGTCCATGCGTGGCATCTGACAATCCATCAACACCACATCGAACTGCTCCTGATGCATGGCATCCATCGCTTCCACACCATCATTTGCCGTTATCGGCGAAAGCCCTGCCTTCTCCAGCATTTTCTTCACTACCGCCTGGTTGACCGGATTGTCCTCTACCACCAGCACCCGACCGGCCAGTCGAGTGTGCTGGATTGTCGCCTCTCGATCCTCTGCCCTTTCACTCCCCGTTGACTGACTCACCGATTTACCCTGTTTGTCGAGCCAATTTAAGTGATCGTCAGGCAACCTGGGAATCGGGATCTCTTCGGGTGTGGTTGATGCTGCAGAGATCTGCTCCACGTCAAATATTCTATATAGCCGCTGTTTGACCTCCTTGCTCATACCACCGCCACTTATGCACTCGATTTCCAGTCCCTCTAGGGTTTCGATACTCTCCTCCGGCACGTTGATTGCGAGCACATTGACATCTCTCATATGCGCAATCTCACGCGCGGAACTGACAACCTGAAGCAGATTGATACTGGAGAATCCAGCATCTATCACAATCAACTCATAGCGCCAGCTGGCACCGAGATTGGCTGATGTTTTCAGCTTGGAGAGTGCATCGTACTGGTCATCGGTCTGCTCCAGTAGCATCCCCAATTCCTTCAACGAGTTAGCCAGTACTGCGGTTTCCTGATTGGTCTTCGCTGCCAGCAACAGGGTGCGGATGTCATGCAGATTCCGCCGGCTGGATGGAATCTCCTGGAGTGATTTTCTCATCGGCAGAACAAACCAGAAATAGGATCCCTTTCCTATTTGCGACTTCACCCCAATCCGGCCACCCATGAGTTCGGTCAAACGCTTACAAATAACCAGACCCAATCCAGTGCCGCCATGCTTGCGTGTGGTTGATGCGTCGGCCTGAGAAAAGGGTTCGAAAAGTCGCTCTACCTGTTCATCCGACATGCCTATGCCGGTATCCCTGACGGCAAACAGCAATTCCACCTCTGTGCGCGTCGACTGACGGGTGGCAACCTCCACTGTGACATCGCCTCGCTCGGTAAATTTGACTGCATTACTGACCAGGTTGGTGAGAATCTGACGCAGGCGGATGGGATCTCCGCGTACCACCCTCGGGACATCCCTGGCAATATTATGGCTCAGTTTCAAACTACGGCGATCAGCGGCATTTTTCATCAACGAGGTCACCTGACTGACAACCTCATTCAATGTGATATCGATAAACTCCAGATCCAGCTTGCCCGCCTCTATCTTGGAGAAATCGAGAATATCGTTGATGATACTGAGCAATACCTGGGAAGAGTTGAGCGCAGTGGCGACAAACTGCTTCTGCTCAGTGTCCAGCCTTGTCTCCAAAAGCATATCAAGAATCGGCAGAATACCGTTCAGCGGGGTCCTGATTTCATGGCTCATGGTGGCCAAAAACTCTGACTTCGCCAGATTCGCACTCTCTGCAGCCTCTTTAGCCAAAAAGAGCTCCTGCTCTACCGACTGCCGCTGATCATTCTCAACAACCAGACGACTTCGCATTTCACTCAACTCGGTCTCGGACGCGACCATCCGTTCATGCAGCAATACACGGTTTGCGGCAAGCAGCAGGAAGCCCTGTTGGTAGACCATCATCCAGGCCGACAAAATCAACAACGCCAAGGCATAGGCAATCATGCCAATCAGAAACTCATTGGAGATAAGATCCTCATTCCCAGAAATACTCAGAACCACCAGCGCAGTGGCGGTCAAGACGAAAATGACGCTAAAAAAGGTATCGATTGTCAGGAGTAACGCAGTGAGGAGAAAAATTGTCCCTATCAACACCAGGTCAATGACCAGGTAGTCGGTATCCATGGGGTAGGTCAACAAATGGATAAGTGCGGCGGCCCACAACAGGCCGAGCATAAATATGCCTGGCAACAGTGCATAACGCCACATCTGGATTCGTTCCAGAGAACTTCGCCGGACAATGACAGTCAATACCGTTTGTGCTATCAGTACCGCAGCAAGCAGACCCGCCCAGATCACTCCCAGCTGGTTTTCCCAAGCCTTATTAAGATATAAAAAGATCAGTCCGGCAATAAGATTGGCAACAATAAGCGTGGTGCCGTTTGCATATAACAACCGCACTCGCTCTTTTTTTATCTTAATCGCTTCTTCGTTTGGATCTGTCATGCCCGATTGCCCGGGTTATTAAACCCCCACCGTTTGTACATAAATTAGCATATTAACCCTGGTCAAGTGTAGCAAAGTCCGGTATTTATTTTTCACCCAGTTGTTTCTGTTGTGACACCGATTGTAGTAGAGTCGAATCACTTCTCTGACAGTTTGAGCGGGAGCTCGCTCAGCGACCCAACCTATATTCGCCGTGATAACCGACCCAACAACCATTGCAGAACTAACCAAACAGTTTCACTTCTTACGCTGTGCCGAAGCCGATTTCGTCCAGCAGTTCTTTAACGCCACCAAAATCATCCATTTGGCAGCAGATCAACCAATATGCCAGCAAGGCATGCAGTGCAGCCACCTGGCACTGGTGATCGAAGGTAGCGCCAGGGTCTATAAAATTGGTGAGAATGGACGGGAAATCACGCTCTACCGGATAGGCCCGGGTGAGAGTTGCATCCTTACAGCGTCCTGTATCATGAGCCAAAAACCCTTCCCCGCCTTTGCCGTCAGCGAACAACCGATACAGGCACTGATGGTATCCACTGCCGATGTGGTGCGCTGGTCAAATCATGAGCCGGCATGGAGAGACTACCTTTTCAAGCTCATCAGTGACCGCCTCAGCGATGTGATCAGTGTCGTCGAGGAGGTTGCATTCCGACGGGTCGATCGCAGGCTTGCCGGGTATCTGCTGCAACATACCACTGATGACAGCGACCGCATACAGGTCACGCATCAATCGATCGCTTCAGATCTGGGCACTTCCCGTGAAGTGGTCAGTCGAATATTAAAGGACTTTGAGCAACAGGGTTTTATTTCCATCACCCGTGGCGCAATAACCCTGGAGGATCGACATGCTCTAAACAGTAAAAGCAGCGAGTGACGACACAAGTTGCATCCAGCTATGTGACTTAGTCACATACTATTCAGTTACCGCCAAGTATGCTCGATCCTCAATGGCGCCGGGATGCCTAGAGAACATCCAGCCAAGACAGGCGTATCTCTATTATCACTTTTCAATTAAGGAGCGGATCATGACAAAAAATGTCGGTAGTATCGAACGTATAATCCGGATTATCGCGGGCCTGGCGATTCTTGCCTGGGGATTTCTTTTGAGTGACCCGATCAACTGGTGGGGTGCCATCGGTGCCGTCCCCCTTGTCACCGGTCTGGTCTCTTTTTGCCCCCTGTGGACAGTGTTTGGTATCAACACCAACAAGAGTGCCTGATACAAGCGCAATCCAGCGCTCCGTCAATCTTGTAGCCTCAACACCAGGTTGACGGCGCGCTAACCCTCTTCAACACCCACATCCTCGATCCGCTTCGGCCAAGCCACCAGCACCGCCTGTACCAACGTGGCCAGGGGGATTGCGAAAAAGACACCCCAAAAGCCCCAGAAACCGCCAAATACCAGAATGGCCACGATGATAGCAACCGGGTGCAGGTTGACCACCTCGGAAAACAGCAGCGGTACCAGCACGTTGCCATCCAATGCCTGGATGATGAAATAGGCTACGGCCAGCCATGCGAAGTCACTACCCCACCCCCATTGAAACCAGGCGATGAAGAGCACGGGGATGGTAACCACAGCCGCCCCGATATAGGGAATGATAACCGACAGCCCAACCATCATCGAAAGCAGCAGAGCATAGTTCAATCCAAGCAATTTGAAGGTGACAAAACTGACCACCCATATAATGACAATCTCCCAAAACTTGCCTCTGACATAGTTGGCAATCTGCTTGTCCACATCCTTCCAGACCGTACCGGCAAAGCGTCGATGTCTGGGGAGATACCTGACAAACCAACCGACGATCAACTGCTTGTCCTTCAAGAAGAAGAACACCAGCAGCGGCATCAGAATCAGATACACAATCAAGGTGATCACACCAACGACTGAGGCGAGGGACCAGGTCACTGCCTGTTGTGCGAATGAGGCTATCTCGTTGCGGATCTGTTGGATCAGTTGGTCGACCTGCTCCTGTGGAATCAGGTCCGGATAACGTTCCGGCAGTTGCATCAACGCCTGTTGTCCCATGGATATCATGATCGGCAACTGTTGTAGAAAATCTGTGACCTGGTTGGATAACAGCGGCAACAGCCCAAACAGCACCAGGGTGACAAATAGCAGGAACAGGACAAAGACTATCAGTACCGATGGGAATCTCGGCCATGAGCGTCTCTCCAGTTGGGAAATAACACCTTCCAATAGATAGGCAATAACGATGCTCGCCAGCACCGGGGCGAGCATATCCCCCATGGTGATGACAATCCCAAAAAAAAGCAGCAGAAAAAGCGTCAGGAAGACGATTTGTGGATCGGAAAAGTAACGTTTGAACCAGTTTGTTACAACCTGCATAGGGCTACCTATTGGGGGGCACCGTGTTAGCGATCATCCAGATAGTTTTGGTAGTGCCGGGCAAACAGGGCCTCCAACTCATCAATGACCAGTTTGGCCTCTCGTCCCTGTAACATGTGGGCCATCATCAGTGACGAAGTTTCATCAAGCAGCAACTCTCTTTCGAGCATAAAATAACTCTCAGACAGACGCTTGATTGCCTTCACAACAGACTCCTCCTGAGGCCGTTCGATCTGCTTTGGCTCATGAGTCTTCTCGACTTCGGGGGCACTTTCCAGACCCACCTGGCTCGCTAAGAAAGCAGCAAAAGAGAGCAGCGTCTGTCGCTGTTGCGGGTCCAGCCGATCGAAGAGATTCAGTAACTG
Organism: Candidatus Thiodiazotropha sp. CDECU1; assembly: GCF_963455295.1. Lineage (NCBI taxonomy): Bacteria > Pseudomonadati > Pseudomonadota > Gammaproteobacteria > Chromatiales > Sedimenticolaceae > Candidatus Thiodiazotropha > Candidatus Thiodiazotropha sp. CDECU1. Next base: position 781,518 of record NZ_OY734020.1, on the reverse strand, counting down.
CTGCTGATCAGCTGCCAGTTTCTGTTGTTTTGGAACAAATTGCACAATGACTCCGCCATCTGCATCTTCACTGGGAAGAGCAAACTGTCAAGATAACAGGGCTACTACAGATTCTCCTCTGGGTGATCTTCACAATAACCCCTGGCAAAGTCGAGCAACTCCTCCATGGCACGCAGTCGGAATTTCTGCTTTTGATGGACAAATGAGAAGGGGCGTTCCAGCTTCGGCACCAGATTGATCGCACGCAAGGTATCCAGCTTCAGTTCTTTCTGGATGGTGGCGCGAGAGACCACAGAGACACCCATCCCCGCCTCGACTGCCCCCTTCACCGCTTCAGGGCTGCCAAGTTCCATGGAGATATTCAATGCAGCGTCGCAAGAGTTGTTGTCCAGATACTCGTTGATCACTTCGCGAGTACCAGATCCCTCTTCGCGGCAGATAAAGGGGTACTCGAGAAGGCGCCTGATCTCTACCGATTCCAGGTTGGCCAGGTCGTGATTAGGTGGCACGATCGCAACCAAATGATCCTCGCGGCACATCTCCACCACAAGATTCTTATTTCCAACCGGCGCCTCGACAACACCCAGATCGATGGTATTGTTCTCGACCATTGAAACTATGCCTTCCGAATTGGAGACCCGCAAATGGATGGTGACCTCCGGGTAGCGAGCACCAAAGTCACCCAGCAAGGCAGGCAGCATATATTCGGCGATTGTTGTACTGGCCCCAATCGTCAGCGCACCCCGGATCTCACCCGTCATCTCACGTACAGAGTTTTCCATGTCCGCATAGAGATCGAAAATCCGATCGGCATACTCATAAACCCGATCACCTGCCTCGGTCAGACTGATGCGGTTGTGGGTGCGGTCAAACAGACGGGTATTGAAATACTCCTCCAATTGACGCACCTGAAAGGTCACTGCCGGTTGTGTCATGTGCAATGTTTCAGCCGCCTTGGTGAAGCTTAAGAGTCGCGCAACCGTATGAAAAACTTGTAATCTTCGATCCGCCATTGTATTTATAGGTCCAATCAACCAGTCTTTGTTCTAGATAAACTCAATTTATACCATAACTCATGATGCTATGGGAGTTGTTAACGCAAACTGGTAGTCGAGGCGACATAGGATGCAGCAAGTCTGGAAAGGCGCTTGTGATGAAAATCATGGCTATAAATCATGGTAATTCGTTTAAAAATCCTCTAGCCTCACTAGGACGGACCCATTGTGACTTCAATGGGGGTTCAATATGACAATGAATAGAGCCTGGTCCTGGATATTATATTAGGCGTATGGGGACAGGCTCAGAATAAACGAGAACCACGGCGGAGGAAATATGCGGACACACGTCAACAAGACCTATCAACACACTCTACTGGCGCTGGCTTGCGGCGCTGCCATGTTGCCCCTTAGTCAGACAGTCCAGGCGTCGGGCTTTGCAGTCCCCGAGTTGAACATCACCGGCCTTGCCCTCTCCAATGCTCTGGTTGCAAATCCCGATTCTCTGTCAGCCATAGCCTACAATCCTGCCGCCATGGCATTTCATGAAGGCATGGCTATCGAACTTGGCCTGTTGTTGGTGGAGCCCGACCTAAGTGTCAATACAGGTTCCGGCACAGTGGACAGCGAGGCAAACGACCCTGTGGCAATCCCAGCGTTTACTGCCTTTACCCAGCTCAATGAAACCTGGTCACTGGGTCTATCCGTGAATGCCCCTTTTGGCTTGGAGACCGAATGGCCTGCTGGCACCTACGACAGCCAGTATCCACCGGCGGCAACCATCCCGACTCAAAGTAAACTTGAGATAGTCGCGTTTTCTCCAAGTGTTGCCTATAGAATAAATGAGAAAGCTAGTGTTTCGGGTGGTGTCGACTACTACTGGATGCGCGAAGTCATATTCAACGGCGACATCAATGCGGGCATGCCTGGTTCCAATCCGGGCGCCGATCTCGAGGGTGATGGTCGTGGTGTGGGCTTCAATCTGGGCTTCATGGTCGACCAAGGGGCATGGAGTTTTGGGGGCAGCTACCACTCTGAGGCGAATATTCCGGTCGAGGGAAGAGTCGATCTGCCCGCGGGCGCACTGCCCTCCTTCCTTTCCAACAGGGTCGATGCCGAACTGAGACTGCCCTGGCGTCTGCAGGTAGGGGTAAGACATCAAGCGATGAATAAGCTTGCCATCGAGTTCGACGTCACTCGAACAGGCTGGAGTTCATTCGATAAACTGGTTGTGGATCAGGACCAATTGGGTACCAATATCGTCACCAGTATCAACAATTGGGAAGACGCCAACGCCTATCGGGTAGGCATCAGCTACGACCTCACCCAGGCAACCCAGCTGCGCATCGGATATACCTTCGATGAAACACCTCAGGATGATCAGTATTTCAGCCCGCGCATACCTGATGCGGACCGCCAGCTCTTCAGCCTGGGAGTGGGTCACACCCTGAGCAACGGCTGGACCATTGATGCCGGCTACATGTATGTCAAGTTTGATGACAGAAGCTTGGATATCGATCCTTCATTCGTTCACGCAGCGCCCAACGAGAGTGAAACCAACGGCACCAGCGCCGTCAATGGCGACTATGAGTCGAGCGTTCACCTGTTAGGCATCGGCGTCAAGAAGCGCTTCATGTAAACAGACGCTATTTTAATCAACAACCGAGCCCCGAGTACCCACTCGGGGTTTTTTTTGCCCCTTTCCACAGATCGCAGCAAGATCAGAATATAGTCCGCGAATGAACACTAATAAACGCAAATATGGTGTTTCAGTATTTGAGTGAGAGGACATCACACTGCACGAATGTACCTCACCTCCCAATGGCACCCTGTGTAACACCATTGGTTAGGGTCCGTTTTACAACACACAGTCATGATCTAACAAAATTTGCGTTCATTTGCGGACTAAATAAATCATTAGCGGTTTGTTAACCTATTTTTTCCACCCGACTGGTTTTTTATCACCCCAAAAAAAAAACGCCGCCCTTGTGGGGCGGCGTCGTGACTGCGTTTTACAACGGGTTAGATGTAAAGGCAGATATCACTGGTACCGGCAAATTCAAAGAAGCGGGCGGCACCCGCATATTCGATACCGTCTATGAATTCACTGGTGTTCATTTCAAACAGATCCACCGTCATTTGACAGGCTATCAGTTTGACCTCGGCTTCCTGGCAAAGCTCGCGCAACTCGGCGAGATCAGCCACCCCTTTGGAGGCCATCTTTTTCTTCATCATGCCGGTCATCATGCCCTGCATGCCCGGTAGAGCCAGACCCAGAACCGGAAACCATTTGTCCATACCCATGGGCATTGGCATGCCGGGATTACCCAGCGGGGTCACTTCCAGATCAAGGTTCTTTTTCAGAAGCTGCAGACCGTAGAAGGTGAAAAATATCTCTGTATCATAGCCAAGGGCAGCCGCAGTCGAAGCAAGAATGAAGGGAGGATAGGCCCAATCAAGGGAGCCTTTAGTAGCAATTATGGCTAACTTTTTTTCGTCTGACATTGTGTTGTCTCCTGAAAAACTCCAATCAGGCCTTCTTGATCAGAAATTCAAATTTACCACCGACCTCTTTCGACTCCATCAGCTCATTGCCGGTCTGGTTGGCGAATGCCTCGAAGTCCTTTACTGAACCAGGATCGGTCGCAATGATGTGCAACACTTTGCCGGATTCCATACCATTCAGGGTTTTCTTAGCACGCAGGATAGGCAGTGGGCAATTGAGCCCGCTTGCATCCAGTTCTTGATCAAAATCTGCCATGGTATGACCTCCAGCTATTATCTATTTGGTTATGTTTGCCGTAAAAAACAGACGGACCTTTATATGTCATGCGTCTGACAAACGCAAGTCAATGGACGATCCGAATGCCGCTTAATAGAGGGCTATCGTTGATTGCCTCTGTCGTTAACTAACTGGCCAATCTGGCAGCCAGTTGAAAGCCTGAGCGTGCCCAGGCCAATATGCCACCACGCAGGTTGATTGCGTTGTCAAATCCCTGCTGCGCCAGATAGGCACATGCATGATAGGAACGCGCACCACTGTGGCAATAGAGAATGATCGCCTTATCCTTTGGCAACTCACTGATTTTCATGGGTATTAGATGCATGGGCAGATGTTCTGCGTCTGGCAGCCCCCCCTGAGCGACTTCACCCGCGCTACGAATGTCGAGCAGGAGGAAATCATCCCCCTCATTGATACGGGACTGAAGATCATGGGCATCTATTTCCTTTATCATCACTTACCATTTCGCCTTTATAAAACATACAACAGGGTTAATTAGTATATTAATGTGTTTAAATATTGCAAGCTATATTAGCCCAATCAAGCTTAAATTATTCAGGGAGGGTGAGTCATGATAGAGTCAAGCTCCATCCCACCCACATCGATTATAAATTTGTTACCTGGTTGATTTTATTATGGAATTTTTTCCTATCTTCCTCGACTTAAAGAACCGTCCATGCCTGGTAGTGGGTGGTGGTGCCATCGCTGAGAGAAAAACCGCGCTACTGCTGAAATCGGGGGCGGATGTCACCCTGGTATCCCCAGACCTGTGCCACAATCTCACCACTTGGCGCGATATGGGGCGCTATACACACCTGGAAAGACGCTTCCAGGATGAAGATTTGACCGGTCATCACCTGGCCATCGCAGCCACCAACGATCCCAGGGTAAATCGCCGCATAGCCGAGATTGCGGGAGATCTTCGCATACCGGTCAATGTGGTGGATCAGCCGGAACTCTGCAGTTTTATCGTACCCTCCATCATCGATCGTTCGCCGGTGGTCGCGGCAGTTTCCACAGGCGGTGCTTCGCCCGTACTGGCGCGCCTGATCCGCTCCCGTCTCGAGTCCTTGATACCCGCCGGTTATGGTCGCCTGGCAAAGCTCTGCAGCCGTTTTCGGCAACGGGTAAAAGGGCGTTTTACAGACCCCACTGAGAGACGCCTGTTCTGGGATCGGGTACTCGAAGGGGGGGTTGCTGAACGGGTTTTTTCCGGCCATGACGAGGAAGCGGATCAGTTGATGGAGAAGGTCCTGAATACCCCGGTTACGGGCGACAGGATGGGAGAGGTCTATCTGGTGGGCGCCGGCCCGGGCGATCCGGACTTGCTGACCTTCCGCGCCCTGCGGCTCATGCAGCAGGCCGATGTGGTCATCTATGATCGTCTGGTGGCCAAACCGATTCTGGATATGACCCGGCATGATGCAGAGCATATCTATGTGGGTAAAGAGCGGGATAAACACACCATGCGTCAGGAGGAGATCAATCAATTGCTGGCAAAACTTGCCAAGCAGGGAAAACGTGTCTTACGTTTGAAGGGGGGTGATCCCTTCATCTTCGGACGCGGCGGAGAAGAGATCGACACACTGGCTGCCGAGGGTGTCCCCTTTCAAGTGATACCGGGTATCACAGCCGCCGCCGGCTGCGCCTCCTACGCCGGCATACCCTTGACTCACAGAGACTATGCCCAGTCGGTAACCTTTGTCACAGGTCATCTCAAGGATGGCAGCATGAACTTGAACTGGAAGATGCTGGCGCAACCGAATCAGACCATTGTTTTCTATATGGGCCTGGTCGGTCTGCCTGTCATCTGCCGAGAACTGCAGCATCACGGCGTCGGCGGGGATATGCCGATTGCACTGATTCAACAGGGTACGACACATATGCAAAGGGTGTTCACGGGTACCCTGGAGACAATTCTGGATATTGTGGAACAGGAACGCCCGAAACCACCAACCCTGATCATCGTTGGCCATGTGGTGGAACTGCAGGAGAAACTGGCATGGTATGAAGCGCCACTCCACTCCGAACAGGGGGCCACTTCACCCATCGATTTCTAAAGAGTTTTGAGTTATGAGTTTTTAGTTCTTAGTTGAAGTGTTCGCTTCGCTCACTCAAAACTCCTAACCCTGCTGCTTTGGTCTGAGCTGGTCTTCCCGCAGCTTGGGGGTGAAATAGTCATCCGCTTCCTCGATTTCCACCACCTTCCCATCCTTGTCCACCAGGGGTTGCTCATAGTCGTTCCAGCCCCGAAGTCCGGTTTTCAGGGAGACAACATTGGTATAACCGATCACGTGCAGGGAAAAGGCGGCGAGGACACTACGATAGCCGGAGCGGCAGACAACCACAATTTCTCGCTGCCGGGCATTCACCAGTTGCGGAATGGTCTCCTCGTAGTCCCATTCACAGGCTGATTCGAGAATACCGCGAGGTACGGTAATAGAATCCTCGATATGCATCGCATCATATTCATAGGGTTCACGCACATCGACGATCATCAGCTCGGGGTTGGCTTGCCTCCGCTCTTCCAGATCCCAGGGCATTATCTCTTTGACATCAGTGAGACTGTCACTAATTAAATTTAAGAAGTTTTTCATCAATCTTGTACTGAGTTGCTGCTACTCGTGTAGACAACTGTTAGGTATTTCAGATCCGCTATCGATTGTTTCGCATCATTGAAATGCAGGGGACAGTTAAACCCATTTTCAGTTTTTTTGCCCTGACAAATGTCGTGGATGAAAGTTATCAAGTCATCATCAAAGTTGCCCCCGAGAGCAGAGATTCTGTTCTACCGCGATCACTGCGGCTTCAACCCTGGAATGAACCTCCAGCTTGCGCAGGATCGCCTTCACATGCAGTTTTACCGTACCATCTGAAATCCCCAGATTACGGGCGATCACCTTGTTGCTCTGGCCGTCGGCCAAATGACACAGAATCTCCCGTTCCCGCGGTGTCAGATCATCCAGTGAGGAGGTCGGAGGTGAGCTGCTTTGGCTTTCCCCTTGTACCGCCTTCGCCAGGATACCGGTCAACTCATTTGCCACCACTGTCTGTCCCTGTTTAATCTGCTGTAGCGCATCGATCAACTCGTTGGGCTCCATGTCCTTAAGCAGATAACCCTGGGCACCATTTTGCAGGGCTTCAATTACATCTGACTCTTCGCGACTGGTTGTCAGCATACTGATTGGCATCTCCGGGTAGTGCTTACGCAGCACACTCAATACCTCTGTGCCGGTCATGTCCGGCATACGCATATCGAGCAGCACCACGTCGGGACGCTCGGTCGCCACGGTCTCTATGCCCTTCAGGCAATCACCAATGGCGATTACATCGATGCCACGACGTTCCAACAGCTCCTGCAAGCCAATACGGAACAGGGCGTGGTCATCTATCAGTAATACCCGCATCTTGTTTCACCTCTGTAGACTTGCTTCACTTTTCTCATTGCGGATCACCAACTCCACCCGGGTACCCTCACCGGGTTCACTCTCTATGGATAACTCACCACCGACTCGCCTGGCTCGCTCCTCCATAATCGACAGTCCGATATGTTCTCCAGGATTACCCTGAGGCACCGCGCCCTCGAAACCCACACCGTCGTCCTCCACCAGGATTAAATAACTACCCGGACTGCGACAGCGTAACAAGACGCGGATTGTGTGGGCTTTGGCGTGTTTACGGATGTTAGCCAGTGCTTCCTGTACAATCCGTAACGCCTGCATCTCCTGGCTGGTATCCAAATCGGTTTTAATACAATCGGGTTGAAAAAAGGCGGGTATCCCGGTCTCCTGATTGAAGCGTTCAACCAATTTGCTCAGGGCCGGCACCAAACCCCGTTGATCGAAGGGTGCACGGAAGCTGTTAATCAACTCCCTCAGCTCATCATGCGCTTCATCCAAACCGTTGTGAATTCTTTTCGCTTCCTGGATTGCCTTCTCGGAGACCGGATCGCTTTGCATGGTCTCTTCCAGCATCCGCACTTGAAAGCGTAAGCTGGCGAGGGTTTGCGCCAACGAGTCATGCAGTTCATGGGCCAATGAGGTCCGTTCTTCCACGATCGACAAACGCCGTGCTTCGGAATCAGAGCGCTGCTTGGCGACCGCCATACCCAGATGGCTGCCAATGGTATTCAGGATATCGAGCACATCCTCCCGACCATCATAGATACCGGGTTTATCCACATACAGATGATAGAATCCAAGCACATCACCGTGGTACCACATGGGCACCGAAACCCGCTCCACCTGATCCGTACTGAACATGGGCCGCTTATTCCGTTGCGTACAGATGCCCGCATCCTGACTACAGAGAATATCACCAGGCGACAGGGCGATGCCGCACTGACAGAGTTTAATCGGCAACATCTCCTGTTCATTGTAGAGTCTACCCTGCAGATCGATACAACCTACCTGGCGCACCCTGTCATCCGGCAGTACCAGATGTACTGTCGCTGAACGGGCGCTTACCATGCGCTTGAACACTCCCATGTACTCCAGTAACAGCTCGTCCAGATTTTCCGATTGATTGATACCTGCCGCCACATCATAGAGTACCTGCAAGGAGGTGGTCTTCTGTGCCAGGCGCGAGGTTTGGCGGGCCACTCGAACCTCCATATCCTCGTAGATATCGGTAAGCTCCTCACTGAGACTATCGATGTCCCGGGCCATACCGCTGAGGACGCCTGTCTGTTCATGACCCTTGCTGGCAACCGGTTCCCCCTGACAGACCTGGTTCACGATCTGTTCCAATGACGCCAGTGGACGCAATAACTGACTGCGCAGACGTACCAGCACCAGACCCAGGGAAAAGAGCGTTGTCACAATGCTTATCAGCAACAATAGGTATAGGGATGAAGTTTCCTGCTGATAGATGGACAGCACCAATACCATCACCAGACTCACCACCACGCTGCCACCCAAGATCAATATGGGCAGGAGCAGATTTCCGGTAAACAGGATTCTCAGGCTTGGCCAGTGCTTCGAATCGATCCAGCCCTCGATCCAGGCCATTTGATCTTGCGAACGATCCCCCTCCCCGGCATGCGTAGGGGCTTTATTCATCGACAGTTGTTTCTCTTCCACTTGCATAGACAGACTCTATCACGAACCTGTAAATGGGGTCAGTTTGGACCACCGGATTAGTTCATCACCTCATTCAGTCGGACCACACGCCAGGCAAACAGTGCTTCACCCAATGCTTTTCCCTCCAATCCGGAGTTGAGCAGCTCCTCCGGCAAGGGCAATTCCAGGAGATCAGCTGAAAACTCCAAATGGGGCAAGAGAGCTTCTAAACGCCGCGGCCACAATCCCTGAGCGGCCGCCACAAAACGGCGAAAGCGCAGTGGCTGTTGCTTTGGCTTGAGTGTCATCACGAATTGCATGATCGATTCAGCCTGTGCACCATCAGTGGAGAATGGATGGAAATGCAACAGATCGAGCAACAGCTGTCGCCCCGCCTTGTCGATACGGTATCTTTGCATCCAATCGTCCGGCTTTGCCAGGTGAGCGACGCTCTCAAACAGAGCCACTCCAGATCGAACTACGGGATCTTCGCTCTGTTTTACAACCCGCCTCAGCGGCGCCATGTAATCGCTCCTGTCCTGTTCTCCATGGGATGAAGCAAGCGTCCCGTCCACCAACTCCGGGATTAACCGCTGCAGCGCTCCACATCGCTGCAGGACTTCAAAAAAACGCCAGGGTTGAGGCGTTGCGAAAGCGCGGCTCATCTCGCGCCAAATACGTTCCGCATTCAAGCTCATCAGCTCCTCGGCGCGCGCCATGGTTTTCATCAGGGCATGGGTCTCGTGTGCCACCCTGAATCCCCAACAACCCAGTTTGGCGGCGAATCGAGCAATCCGCAGCAGCCGCACCGGGTCCTCGGTAAACGCATTTGTGATATGCCGAAGCTTGCCATTGTCCAGGTCATCCCGCCCCCCGCAAACATCGATGAAATCACCACTCTCTGAGATTGCCATGGCATTGATGGTGAGATCCCTGCGCAACAGATCCTGTTCGAGAGTGATATGCGGCCCATACTCGACCTGAAATCCCTTATAACCGGAACCACTCTTCACCTCGGTACGCGCCAAGGCATACTCCTCGCCGGTTTCAGGGTGCAAAAATACCGGGAATTCACTATCGGCGCGTCGATAGCCAGCGGCCAGCATCTCTTCAGGACTCGAACCCACCACTACCCAGTCGCGTTCAGTGACAGGCAGATCCAGCAGTTGATCGCGTACCGCACCACCGACCAGGTAAGTCTTCATCTTCACGCTTCTGAATCCATGGCCGAGACTATTTCCAAGGCCTGTCGCTCTTTTTGCTGCAGTTGCCACATCTGATGATAGAGACCATCAATCTCAAGCAGCTCATGATGTGTGCCCTGCTCCATGATACGCCCCCCTTCCATCACCAGGATACGATCAGCATCCACTACCGTGGAGAGGCGGTGGGCAATCACCAGGGTTGTATGGTGTTTCGCCACTTCTCTCAATGTCTCCTGAATCGCCTGTTCGGTCTTGCTGTCGAGTGACGAGGTCGCTTCATCGAAAACCAGGATACGCGGTCGTTTCAGCATTGCACGCGCGATGGCGACCCGCTGCTTTTCACCACCCGACAGTTTCAATCCCCGCTCGCCTACAACCGTATGGTAGCCATCGGGCAACTGCCCGATGAATTGTGCGATATGCGCGATACGAGCTGCCTCTTCGATCTCCTCGCGGCTGGCATCCGGCCTGCCATAGGCCAGATTATAGAGAATCGTTTCATTGAACAGCACGGTATCCTGCGGCACTATGCCAATCGCCGATCGCAGGCTGTCACGGCTGATCTGACGAATATCCTGGCCATCGATCAGAATACGTCCGGCGGTGACGTCATAAAAACGGAATAGCAGACGTGACAGAGTGGATTTGCCGGCGCCACTGTGGCCAACCACAGCCAGCTTCTCACCGGCGGCTATGTTGAAATCGACTTTATGCAGAATCTCTCTTTCCGGTTGATAGGAGAAATCAACCTGCTCAAAGCGGACCTCCCCATCAACCAGGCGTAACGGCTTGGCATTCTCTACGTCCGTTATCTCAGGCTGCTCCTCCAGGAGCTTGAAGATCAGATCCATATCGGCTAGTGAGTATTTGATCTGGCGATAGACCATGCCAAGAAAATTAAGCGGGATAAAAAGCTGCAGCATAAACGCATTAACCAGCACCAGATCACCGATGGTCATACTCCCCTGCACAACACTGTTCGCCGCTAAAATCATGATCAATGTCACACCGACTGCGGTGATCCCGCCCTGACCGAAATTCAAGAGAGACATTGAGGTCTGACTTTTTACCGCGTTATCCTCCCAGCGCGAGAGTGTTTCATCGAAGCGCTGCAACTCCAGCGGTTCATTACCGAAATATTTCACTGTTTCGTAGTTGATAAGGCTATCGAAGGCCTGACTGTTGGCCTGGGAATCCAAGCGGTTCATGCGGTGCCGAAACTCCATGCGCCACTCGGTGATCGCCAGGGTAAAGGCAACGTAGATGGCAACCGTGCCAAAGGTGACCAGGGTGAAGATGATCTCGTACTGGGTGAGCATGATGATTGCCACCAGACTAAATTCGACCAGCATGGGGATTATGCTGAAAACCATATAATTGATTATCGTACTGACCGAGCGCGTACCCCTTTCCAGGTCCCGGCTGATCGCCCCCGTTTGACGCTGCAGGTGAAAGCGCAGCGAAAGATCATGCAGGTGGGTCAGCACACGGTTGGAAAGATTGCGCATCGCACGATAGCGAACACGCGCGAAGATGGCATCCCTTAACTCGTTGAACATGGAGCTGCTGAGACGCAGCACTCCATATCCAAGCAGCAGGAAAAGGGGTAACACCAGCAGGGTCCGATCACTCTTATCCAGGGTATCGACGATCTCTTTCAGCAGCAGTGGGATACCCACATTGGCGAATTTCGCCAGCACCAGGCAGCCCAGGGCCAACAGGGCCCGGCCACGATACTCCCACAAGAAGGGCAGCATATTGCGCAGATTGTGAATATCACGCCGGTCTTTGTGGACCTGGGGTTGGGTTCGGGTTGAGTGGACCATGCTAATATTGAAAAGAGAGTGGCTTGAATGCGGAATATTATAGGAATTAACGCCAGGATGCGCTTTCACTTGCGGTTTTTCAGGTTTTTAATCCTTACACGCGCTACAGAATCGATTAGAATCAATGCCAACAGGAGCGCCCACAAACACCAGGATCATAGCTCCTCCCGCAACAGATACAGATAGTGGTTATTGATGAGTCAAGATTGCAGTTACAACGAGCTTTACCCCCTGCAGGTGTTGGACGACAGCATGGAACCGGAGTTTCCCGAGAAGTGTATTATCGTCATCGAGCCTTCCGATGTTTGTGCTACAGGCGCCTTCGTAGTGGCCGAAGCCAATGGTGAACGTTGGTTCCGTCAATACCTATCCGAGGGGGAGTCAGGTAAGAGATTGGTCGCCTTGAAATCGGGGTATCCTGATATTGCCCTCAAGGAAGGTGAATTTAAGATTGTTGGTGTTATCGTGCAGCGAAATATCGGACGTAAGGTAAAACACTACCATCCCTATGTACCCAATTGCGTGCCTCCAAAGCCAATCGGCCCGGCCTGAGCTGTGAACAGCAACTCGCATATCAAGAACCCGCAGTACCGCTTGATCGCTACCGCCACAGCGCTCCTATTCCTCTCGCTGACAGGGTGTTCACAATCGTCAACGGAGACTGATCCAAATGACCGGGCTGAGGATGTTGACCAGGCTCACCTGGTAGCCATTGAGATCATCGAGCCACGTGCATTGGGCATAGTCCATGAGCGCACTGGTACCTTAAAACCACGTCAGACTGTGCGTATCTTCAATCAGGAAGAGGGCAGAATAACCCAATTGCCATACTTTGAAGGTGACAATGTGGACCAGGGGGATACCATTGTCACCCTGGACGAGGAGCTGCTGGGATCGGAATTCAAGAAAGCCATCGCCACCGCCAGGCAGATGGGTTTGAACCTCAAGCGTCAGGAAGAGCTGGCGAAACGGATGGCCGTTTCCCAGGAAGACCTCGCCCAAGCGCAAACAGATCTCAGTGTGGCCGAAGCGGAAAAGCGCGTGTTGCAGACCAGGTTGAGTTATACACGTATCCAGGCGCCATTCTCCGGTGTCGTGAGCGAGCGCCTAGTGGAGCCCGGAGACGTAGTTCCCCGCCACACTCATCTGATGACGATTATCAACCCAAAGAGCCTGGTAACCAGCATCCTGGTATCTGATCTGTTACTGCCCCAGTTGCAGCACAACGATCCCGTCACGGTTCGGATCGATGGACTGGGAGAGAAGCCCTTCAATGGCAGAATTCATCGGATCCACCCAGAACTCGACGAAAAAACCCGCATGGGAACAGTTGAAGTGATCCTGGATCCGATACCCGATGGCGCCCGCTCTGGTCAACTCTGCCGGGTCATGCTGCAGTCGGCGAAGCGGGAACGGATTACAATCCCTTTCAATGCACTGCAACGCGACACTCGGGGAGAGTTCGTCTTCAAGCTGGATGCGCAGCAACAAGCACAGCGACTCTCGATAAAGAGCGGCATGCGGATTATCGATAGAATCGAGATTCAGCAAGGTTTGGTGTCGGGTGATCGGATTGTCACCAAGGGCTTTCACGATCTCGAACCCGGCATGAAGGTCGAGCCGGTGAACTGATCCATTGCGCAGTTCCAGAGGGCCCTGCAACGCAACACTTCCAGGAAAACATCTCCTATACTTAATATATCATGTCGGCCTATCGCACAGATTTCACGAGCCATGCGGTCTTGAGCATAAAAGTATTGGAGGGAGGAACCATGAATATCGATCTCGCGGATGTCACCCTACACGTGGATGAAACCCTGGATAGTGATGGCCTGGCCCAGCTGGAAGAGGCATTTCGCGCCCGGGACGGTGTTGTTTCGGTACATATCGATCCCAAGCGGGCCCATCTGTTCTTGATCGAGTACAATCCCGAACTGGTCAACAGTCAGGACCTGTTGGCAATAACCCACTTTCAAGGACTGCATGCCGAACTGATCGGGCTCTGACTGGCTCGGCTGATCTCAGCGCAGGATGCTTCGCATGGCCCGATTACGGTGCTCACCGGAAACGGGCCTTTACAGGCTCTGCCACCTGTCGGCGGCATTTATTCAATACCCTTGGCTGCAGACATATAAGTGGAAGAATAGATTCCGGCTTAGTGCATAATAACGTATATTCTCACCCCAAGGGCCGTACCACTGAACAATCACCACGCTCCACCGATGCGCCAAATCAAAAAAACTATCGGAGTTTGAGGAATGCAAAGAGTTACCATCGTCGGCAGCGGTTTTGCCGCACTCACCGCCATCAAGACACTGAGATCCAGGGATAAATCGATTGACATTACTGTTGTCAGCCCCAAGCCGGAATTTCACTATCTGCCTGGTTCGATCTGGATCCCATCGGGATTGCGTAAACCTGAGGATCTCATAATCCAACTGGACTCGTTCTTTCAGCGCATGCGGGTCAACCATCACCCTGCAGAAGCCACCGGCCTCAGCGATGATGGGAGGATATTGAAAACCACCGAGGGCGAGATAGAAAACGATGGGCTTATCATCGCTTCAGGAGGCCGTTTCATTAAAAAACTGCCCGGCATCGAAAACGCCATAACCCCCTGTGAAGGCATTTCAGCCACAACCAGAATCCGCGACCGGCTCAGAGAGCTGGATAGTGGTGTCATCGCCATCGGATTTTCCGGCAATCCCAAAGAACCAAGCGCAATGCGCGGCGGACCGATGTTCGAATTTCTATTTGGTATCGATCGTCAATTGAGGCTCGAAGGACGGCGTGAAAATTTCAAGCTCATATTCTTCACCCCAGCGGAAAAACCTGGACAACGACTTGGACCCAAAGCGGTCAAGGGATTGATCCAAGAGATGGAAAAGCGCGATATCGAAACCCATCTCGGGCAAAAAATGGTGAAGTTCACGGCCACAAGCATTGTCATGGAGAATCACAGCTTCGCTGCTGATCTCATCCTCTTTATGCCCGGCATGACCGGCAATCAGTGGTTTGACAATACTAAACTGCCCCGTTCACCCGGCGGCCTGATCCAGGCCGATGACCACTGCCGGGTCGAAGGTATGACCAATGTCTATGTGGCCGGCGACTCGGGCAGCTTTCCAGGTCCTGACTGGATGCCCAAACAGGCCCATATGGCAGATCTCCAGGCGGCAGCAGCCACCAAAAACCTGCTCTCGGAACTCAAGGGGGAACCACCCAGTGAGACCTTTAAAGTGGAACTGGTATGTATTGTCGATAGCCAAACCAGCGGCATGCTTGTGGCGCGAACCGAAAAGAGAAACATCGTGATGCCGAACATGGCCATCTTTCACTGGCTGAAACGGTTGTTTGAATGGTGGTATATACGCCAATATCGATAACCCATTTGCTGCTGCTTGCGGTTGATATCCAGCCTACACAACAGGGTGCATGGATCAGCGCCCAATCAATCGATAAACTGATGGAATCAGAATCAGCGTGACTATAGTGGAAAAGGAGAGTCCGGAAATCATTGTCACAGCCAGCGGCTGAAGCATTTCCGAGCCCTCTCCGAGGGCTAATGCTAGTGGCATCATTCCAACAACAGTAGTCAGTGTCGTCATTAGAATCGGTCGCAACCTGATCTGTGCTGCCTGCGTAATAGCCGCACTCTTGTCATGTCCTGCATCTCTTTTCTGGGAGATATATTCAACCATCACGATAGCGTTATTCACCACAATACCTGCCAGCATGATCAGGCCCAGCCACACAGGCATAGAAATTGGCAGTTCCGTCCAGTACAAGCCCAATCCTACCCCGATCAATCCAAACGGCACACACAAGATGATAATTATCGGGTTTCTCAGCGACTCATACTGCACTGACATCACAACCAATACCAGAAAAAGCGCTAAACAGAGCAACAGTACTCCACTGTCTCGACCTTTCTTAATAACCTCCAAGCTGCCGCCATAACTTATGCTATAACCAGATGGCAGATCCATAACTGATACTATATCCCTTACTTCCGATATTGCATCCTGTAAAGACAGATCACCACCCAGCGAGGCGCTAACTTCAGCCATTCTCTGTTGCTGATCGCGTCTGATTATCACATAGGATGGTGACAACTCTATCTTTGCCAGTTCACCAAGGCGTATTGGCACTGAGGGTTCGGTTTGACTGAAAATAACAATTGATTCCAGATCGGCAGGCGTGGCGATATCCGACTCCAGCAAACCCACTCTGACATTTATACTTCGGTCATCTTCCAAATAGTCCGTCACCACGTTACCACTCAGCGCCAAATTGACGATTTCTCCCAAATCATCCACATCTATACCGAAATAGGCTGCCCGTTGACGATCCACCGACACCATGATTTCCTGAGTGATATCATCGCTACTGTTTTCAACACTACGCAGCCCGGCAACCTCTTCAAGCTTGTCTTTCAGCTCTTCAGCAATTTGATTCAAGACAGCCAGATCCGGTCCTTTTACCCTTACACTGAGGTCATCGTCACCCCAGTTGAGCCGGATACCCCGCACACCCTGCACCCGCATGCCCACCCATAAACCAGGAAGCTTGGCTTTTTTAATCTCCTGATTTACACGCTCGACCCAATCATGGCTACTGACTTTTCGACTCTGTGCGGGCTTCAAAATGACTTTGATACTGGCTCGATTGACTGATTCATAGCGAGAACGCCCAAATACAAAACCACCTACCTGAGAATATATGGATTCTGTTTCCGGTTGAGCCCTTATTATCTCTTCGAGTCGATGAACCAAGTCATCCATTCCCTGTAAATTGATACCTCTATCCGCAACCAATCGTATAGTGATGCGTCCCTCATCAATCTGAGGTAGGAAAATTTGTTTTTCAGGCACCAACTTGAGAAATGCAAACAGCAGCAGTAACAGAAAAGTTACGACGGGCAACACCGGCCTTCTCAACAGGGCGGTAACAAATCTTGAATAACCATTCTGCAATTGGCTCATCAGGTTATCGATTGCTTGCCTGAACCGATCTTTAAGGCCGATGCTCAATCTGCCCGCAAGCGCTGGCACCAGTGTTAGCGCAACAATCATTGAAGCCAGGATGGCAGCGGATATAGTAAATATCAATTCACGAAATAGCAGCCCGACAAGACCACCGATAAAGAGAAATGGCAGAACCGCAACCAGGTTGGTCGTTGTGGAAGCGACGATTGCACTATTTACTTCACTCGCCGCATAACTGGAAATTTGTGTAACCTTTTGACTTTCTGTTTTCTCCCGTTGGTGACGATATATGTTCTCCAACATAACAATAGTGCTGTCTACCAACATACCGACACCCAACGCCAATCCACCCAAACTCATAATATTCAAGGTCAAACCGGCGCTCGACATTAGAATGAAGGCAACCAGAATAGCGATCGGTATAGCACAACCAATAATCAACATCCGTCTAAAGCTGCCGAGAAACAGATACACAACAAGCATCGCTAAAATGGCGCCCAGAATTACTGAATCAATAGCATTGTTTAAAGCTCGACGGACAAAACGTGCCTGGTCATCAACAGGGTGAATTTGAATATCCTTAGGTACAAGTACCTGGCTTTCAAGCTCAGCCAGTCTCGCTAAAACATGATCAACCACATCAACACTATTTGCGGTGGGTTGTTTCTGAATCGATAATTTAATCCCCGGAAGCCCATTCAGGCGGATACGCATCCGTTCGTCTTCTGCACCATCTACAACCTGGGCAACTTCCGATAATCGAATCAGTGAAGTGGTATCGTTATCACCCACTCGTCTTAACGGTAGTTGTAAAATATCATCCACCGATTGAAAGCGACCCGCGGTTCTTCCTCCGATTTCACCTTGCTCTGTTCTCAGCATACCTCCCGCGGTTTCCACATTCGATGACTGGAGAGCATCTATGAGATCGGATAGTTGCATACCCAAGCCTGTCAGGCGCTGCTGGTCCGCATAAATATTAATCTCGCGCACCAAGCCGCCGCCCACTTCAACCGCCGCAACACCAGGCAGATTCAGAAATAACTTGCTGAACTCATAGTCCACCCAACTTCGTAGCGCCACTTGATCGCGAAGCGTGGAACTGATAACGAATTCCGCTACGGGCAGTTGTGAGGGATCGTGTTTATAGATAATTGGTGGATCTATCGTCTCAGGTAGAAAACGTTTTGCCCGATCCAGCCGGGTACTGGCATCCTGCAGCGCTTGATCTATATCAGCACCATACTTAAAGGCTAAATGGACCTGGCTACGTCCCTGCTGGGTTGTCGATCCCACATGGATCGCGTCTTCAGTTATCGACAGTTGTTCCTCCAGGTGACGCGTAACCTGATCCTCCATTATCTGAGCAGGCACACCAGAATCCAAGGCCATCACCGCAACAGACGGATAAACAACTTTTGGCAGTAGGTCTACGCTTAAACGAGTCAACGCCATGAGCCCCAACACCATGAATGCCAGGGTTATCATCACCACCCCGATAGGGTGGTGAATTGACCAACTCGCCAGACCTCCGCCAAGGACTTTTTTCATATAAGTATCTTGTCAATCAGCAGCACTTAAGAATAGGCCTTGAAAAACTGTAGCGCAGCACGCCCACTTTTAGTGCCACCTCGCGACATTGCAAATTGTTTTGCCGCCGCATGCAGTGCTTCACGATCTCCCTCATAATCCGGAAAATAGCTGTCCACTATATTTAAGTAACCCTGCCAATTCACCGGGTAGAAGGAGAGCCACAGACCGAACCGGTCCGACAGAGCCAGTTTCTCCTCAGTAGTATCGCCCAAATGAAGATCGTCACCCACCATCCTCGCCTCCTGGTTTTCACTCATGAACTCTGGCAGAAGATGGCGTCGATTGGATGTTGCGTAGATCAGGACATTTTCGGGAGGCGCCTCTATTGAGCCATCCAGGACACTCTTCAGTGCTCGATAGGATGCCTCGCCGATATCAAAGGTTAGATCATCGCAATATACGATAAAGCGGTGGGACGTTCCCCTGATCGAGTCGACGATCTCCGGCAATTCAATCAAATCGGTTCTGTCGATCTGTATCAATCGTAGCCCCTGCTCCCGGAAATGATCGAACACCGCCTTGACGAGTGAAGATTTACCGCTACCCTTGCTTCCCCATAACAATGTATTATTGGCGCCCTGGCCAGCAAGGAAGCGTTGTGTATTCTGCATAAGTTGCAGCTTCTGATCATCGATACCAATCAGCCGATCAAGCCCTACTTGGTCGATATGTTCAACCGCTCGCAAATAGCCTTTGCGCGGACGCCAGATTGCGGCAAATGTTGTGTTCCAATCTATCGTCATGGCTTCCCCCTGTAGCTAGCCACCTATCTCCCTCACTCTGGATCGGTAACCACTACGCAATTGCGACCTCGTGCCTTCGCAGCGTAGAGTGCATCATCGGTACGTCTCAGGCATGCCCCCAGGTTCTCACCATTGAGGTAGCGTGTCACACCGAGACTCGCTGTGACAGAAATTTCGTTTTGTTGATGAACGAAGGATGTGGCGGCCAACTCAACACACAACCGCTGTGCCAGTTTTTTTGCTTCGGCCAGCTCTGTCTCCGGGGTCAAGACCAAAAACTCCTCTCCACCCCAACGCCCAAGCTCATCGGATTCCCGGATACAGCTCTGTAGCTTTTCAACACAATGTTTCAAAACCTGATCACCAACATCATGACCATACTGATCATTGACCTGCTTGAAGTGGTCGATATCCAGTAAAATGGTACAAAAGCTCTTTGAACCCCTGGCCGTTTGCGCCATTACCTGATCCAATCGAATACTGATCGCCCGGCGATTCAAAATCCCGGTTAGGTAATCGGTACGCGAGGTCTGTTCCAACATCCGTTCCACATTTTTGCGCTCGGCAATCTCCTGCATCAGCTTTTGATTGGATTGCAATAATTCCGAGGTACGACTCTCCACCCGTTGTTCCATCTCACTGTGCGCGCTGCGCAGAGAAACCTGATTCTCATCGATCTGCTGCCGCTTGATCTGTAGACGCTTTGACATATGATCGAAGGAGAGTGACAGCTGATCAAGCTCATCACCCTGCGCTACATCGCCCAGGTCATCCTCAATAGGCGCTATAAGCGCAAAACGGGTTGTCAGATCGGTAATGCGTTTGGTGAAATTCATGGACAGCAGGCGGCTGAATATCATTGCCAGTATTACAGATAACGCAAACGAGAGCATACCGGCCAGGCGTATCCTTTCGAACTTGGCCTGCACTTCATCCGCCCGCATATCTATACCCACCAGATAATCATCCTCGCCGCCCTCCAGGGGGGAATAACCCGACAGAAAAAATCCCCATTTATCCTCCGTGATACTCTCATCCACCGAGGGACGCAGAAAACCCTCCATCAGGGCGGGAACATCATGTTCATACTCCTCCCCCGGCAGGGCAGGGTCCTGCAGATCGGAATCGATAACGAAAAAAGCCTTGTTTTCCTTTCTGCGCATTATATAGATAAACGCGAAATCGGGATTCGACTTAACGAACTCACGCAATGCAGCCAGATTTTTTTTAAACGCCGGGTTATTCATATCCGATTCTGAGCGGATCTGATCCAGGTTCTCGGTATCCAAACACTGACTGATCAGTGCAGCGCTGTTCATCAAGCGGGACTGAAGCGCGGTCTTCAGGTTTTCGGCGGCACTGGTATAGAAATAGGTACCCGCGCTACCGGAGACAAGAATGATTGCAGCAAAGTGGCTTAGGAATAGTTTTGTTTGTATGGTTATTCGCATGCCGGGAAACTATGCCGAATTGGCGCTGGTAATTGTTTGTGCATGGGTAGTACGAAAAGCCGTTACACCTCATTCTGAACTATTTTACCTGTGACAGTAAACCAGCAGAGTGTTAATAATTACTAATTTACCTGCAGATTCAATCAAGCTGGTAACCAGCAACTCACTTTATGGGTTTCACTAACCTTTACCTCCTCGGGATAGTTCTCGACGCAATCCACCACCGATTGCGGACAGCGCGGATGGAAATGGCATCCACTTGGTGTTGTCACCGATGAAGAAATCTCACCTGGCAAGCGGATCACATTTCGCTGCTTGTCGGGATCAGGAACAGGCACAGCCGAGAGAAGCGCCCGTGTATAGGGATGTAAAGGCCGCTTGATCACCTCATCGGTGCGGCCTCTTTCGACAATCCTGCCTAGATACATAACTGCTATTTCGTCGGCCATGTAACTCACAACTGAAATATCATGAGAGATAAAAAGATAGGAGAGCTGAAACTCGCCCTGCAATCCTTTCAGCAGATTGAGTATCTGGGCCTGTACAGAGAGGTCCAGGGCGCTGGTTGGCTCGTCGCAGACCAGCAATTTTGGCTTCACCGCCAATGCCCGGGCAACACAGATACGCTGCCGCTGACCCCCGGAAAATTCATGCGGATATCTGCTGGCGGCCGATACGGGTAACCCTACCTGAAGCAACAGTGATTCAACACCCTTGGCTATAGTATTTCTGCTGTAGATACGTTGCGCACGCATTCCCTCAGCGATGATATCTTCCACCCGCATCCTGGGATTCATAGCAGACATGGGATCCTGAAAGATAAGCTGGAGATCGCCGCGGACAGTTCGCAGCTCATGCTGACTCATCCCTGTCAGCTCCCTCTCTTCGAGCAAGACGTTTCCCCCGGTTATTTTAACCAGCTGCAGAATCGCCTTTCCCAACGTGGATTTACCGCAACCCGACTCCCCGACCAGTGCCAACACAGACCCTTTGGCGATATCCAGGTCCACACCGTCCACCGCCCTGAGATGGTCGACCACAGGCTGCAGCAGCCCTTTTCGAATGGGATAGTGCACCTGAAGATTCCGGATCGACAAGAGCGGTCCATTCCCACGCTCGGCTGTGGGGTGGGTCGACACCTGTTCTACCTCACTCACACCTGGTATCAATCCATTATCCCCATACAGATGGCAGCGCACACCCGATCGGTTGTCACCGAATGTCCAGTCAGGGGAGACCTCTTGGCAGATCTGCTGGCGTTGCACGCAACGTTGCTGGAAACGGCATCCAGCGACACTACTGCCCAGGGTCGGCACACTGCCTTCGATCACCGCCAACCTTTCACCAGGGCGCCTGCGCTCGGGCAGGGAAGCAAACAGCATGCGACTGTAGGGATGCATAGGGGCTTGAAAAAATGGACCAACCGCCGCGGTTTCCACCATCTCTCCGGCATACATCACAGCAACCCGATCCGCCATTTCCGCAACCACTCCCAGATCGTGGGTAATCAGCAGTATCGACATTCCCCTATCCTGTTGCAGCTGCTTCAGCAAACCCAGAATCTGCGCCTGCATGGTTACATCGAGGGCGGTGGTTGGCTCATCGGCAATCAGCAGCCTGGGATTTCCCGCCAGCGCCATGGCGATCATCACCCGCTGTTTCATACCGCCGGAGAGTTGATGGGGATAGCGATCCACACACTGCTCCGGCTCGGGAATCAGCACGGCCTGCAACAACTCGATGACACACCGCTTGACCCTATTACCCTTGTGATCACTATGCAGCTTCACTGCTTCCGCTATCTGTCCACCGATGGTCATCAACGGATTGAGAGAGGACATGGGCTCCTGGAATATCATCCCCATCTGACCGCCGCGCAGGCGGCGCATCGATGCTTGATCCTGCCCCACAATGTCGATACCGCTGAATTCGATCCCTCCCCCATCGATAAAAACAGCGGGCGGCAACAAGCGCATCAGGGACAGGGCGGTCATCGACTTACCGCAACCCGACTCACCCAGCAGGGCAAATGTCTCACCCTGCTGAATCTCAAGATCGAGATCCACCACAATGGGAAGCCTGCTGTTGCCACGCTTCAAGGCAAGCCGCAGCGCAGTGATCTTTAGCAACTGTTCAGCCATGGCTCGGCTGGGTAGTGCCCGAGAATATCAAACCGGCACCCGGGGTACCGCTGCTATCAACTGCTGTGTGTATCGATTGCTCGGGCGATTGACAATATCCTCGGTTCTTCCCTGTTCCACAATCTTGCCCTGATACATCACCGCGGTGCGGTCGCTGACATACTCCACCACACCGATATTGTGGGTAATGAACAGCAGGGTAAGCCCGCGCCTGGCGCGCAGCTCCAACAACATGCGCAAGATTTCTGCCTGCACGGAGACATCCAGGGCGCTGGTGATCTCATCACAAACGATGAAAGAGGGGTTGAGAGAGAGGGCCCTTGCAATCCCGATCCGCTGCCGCTGACCGCCGGAAAATTCATGCGGGTAACGCCACAGGGTATCCTCCTCCATCTGTACCTGATCCAACAGCTCTCTTGCTATCTCGATGCGCGCTTCCTGGTTTTCACCGATCCCGTGTACCTTCATCGGTTCGGTCAGGATCGCGGCGATACTGAGACGTGGATTGAGGGAGGATATGGGGTCCTGAAAGATGATCTGCATATGGCGGCGAAACCGCCGCAACTGGGATCGGTTCATCTCGGTAATATCGGTATCATCGAATGCCACCCGACCGGCGGTGGGCTCGGTGAGCCGCAGGATACCCCTGCCCAGTGTGGTCTTGCCACTGCCCGACTCCCCCACCAGTGCCAGGATCTCTCCCCGGGGTATCTGCAGATCGACACCATCCACCGCTCGCACCTGATCCACAACCCGTCGCAGCAGTCCCTTGCGGACCGGAAAATGGATCTCCAGTTGGGAAAGCTCTATCAAGGGAACCTGATCCTGGTGCTGCTCATGGGGCTGATTCCGTGCCAGGTTCTCCGGCAGGGCGGCGATCAGTGCCTGGGTATAGCTATGACCGGGCCGGTGTATGATCTGCTCGGTCACCCCGGTCTCCACCAGTTTGCCCCGTTGCATGACACCGACACGATCGGCGATCTGGGACACCACGCCGAAATCATGGGTGATAAAGAGGATCGCCATCTGGGTGCGTTCCTGCAGGGTCTTCATCAAGCGCAGGATCTCCCGCTGAACCGTGACATCCAATGCGGTGGTGGGTTCATCGGCGATCAACAGATCGGGCTCACAGGCCATGGCCATGGCGATCATCACCCGTTGACGCTGCCCACCGGAGAGCTGGTGGGGATAGCTGTGCACCCGGGTTTCAGGGTCGGGCAGCTGTACCGCTACCAGGGACTCCATAACCTGTTGCCAGGCCTCCCCCTCTGACAGTTCGGGAAAGTGGAGTCTTACCGCCTCGAGGATCTGCTCGCCAATGGTAAACACGGGATTCAGGGAACTCATGGGCTCCTGGAAGATCATGGCGATCTTCCCTCCCCGCACCTGCTGCATTTCGGTCTCGCCCAGACCGGCCAGATCCACCGCTGCTTCACCCTCAGTCTGGAAACGGATCTCCCCCGTATGGCGCTGTAGATTGGATTTTGGCAGCAGTTGCATAATCGAGAGTGCGGTGATCGATTTGCCACTGCCCGACTCCCCAACCAGGCAGAAGGTCTCACCTCTGGTAATTTCAAAGCTGACCTCGTCCACCGCCTTGATGGTTTGATCCTGATGCTTGAACCAGGTATGCAGCTGTTTCACTGAGAGCAACATCAGCCCGATTTACTCAGATAGGGATCGATGGCATCGCGCAGGGATTCACCGATCAGGTTATAGGCGAAAACAGTCAGAAAGATGGCACCCCCAGGAAAGGCCGCCATCCACCAGTTGAAACGGGATGACTGCACCGCCTGATTCAGCATCTCGCCCCAGGAGGGATCGTCCACCAGACCAAGGCCGAGGAAACTCAGGGTGGCCTCGGCGAGGATCGCCGACGCCACCCCAAAACTGGCCGCCACCAAGACCGGCCCCATACCATTGGGCAGCATATGACGAAACAGGATCGAGGGCAGAGGCAGGCCCGCCGCCTCTGCGGCCTGGACAAAGTCCTGCTTGCGCAGACGCAGAAACTCGGCACGCACATAACGGGCATAGCCGGGCCAGCTGGTGATACCGATGATCACCATCATGATATAGAGACTGCGCCCAAAGAAGGCGACAAAGGTCAGCAACAGGAACAGGGTAGGCACGGCCTCGAAAATCTCCACCAGGCGCATCCCGAGGATATCCACCACACCGGAAAAATAACCCATCAGACCACCGATGATGACCCCCAGCAACATGGCGATACCGGTGGCCACGAAGCCGATACCAAGGGCGATCCGGGAGGCATGGACCATGCGGCTGAGCACATCGGCGCCGTTCTGTTCGGTACCGAACCAATGGGCTCGCGACTGCTGCGACAGGGGTGCCTCCAGGCCGGTATCGCCGCGGTCCCTCTGATAGTCCTTCGGCGAGTAGGGGATCGGCGCAAAGACCACCCAATCATACTCCCCGGCGGCATCCGCAACCCGGTACTGTTCATAGATCACCAGTTGCTGGGGCTTGACCCAAAGGTAGGCAAGGAGTGCCGCCACTGCCAATACAGAGAGCATGATGAAAAATTTGCGCAGCACGGTGATGCGCCAGGGATAGAGCAGCAACAGGGTGATGAAAGCCACCAGAAAGAGCACATCCACCGGCTGCAGATAGTTCAGTACCGGACTGGAGATCTCACCCCCGCGACTGAGCAACAGGGGAAAACTGCTGGCCAGGAAGGGGGCGAAGACACCGATGAAGGCGAGAATACCCACCCACAGCAGTCCCAGCCGGGCACCCCAACGCACGAAGGTCTGGCCGAGAATCCTGCGCCAATAGCTCTGGCGCCTCTTCGCCGCCCTACTCATAGCTCACCCGCGGATCGGCCAGGGCATATAAAATATCCGCCAGCAGATAACCCAACAGGGTCAGGCAACCGCCAATCAAGGTGATCGACAACACCAGTTCCCGGTCCCTGGTCTGTACCGCCTCCACCGCCAGCTTGCCCATGCCCTCGATGCTGAAGATACTCTCCACGATAACCGATCCCGCCAGCAGACTCGGCAACAGACTCGCGGCCACGGTGATCAGGGGCAACAGGCTGTTACGGAAAACGTGGCGCCACAGCACCGCCGCTTCAGCGAGCCCCTTGGCCCGGGCGGTGCGTGCATAGTCGGAAAGCAGATTCTCCAGCACCGCGGTCCGGGTCAGTTTGGCAAGACCCGCGAAACCGCCGTAGGAGAGGCAGATCACCGGCAGCGCCAGATGCCACAGCCGATCCAGCAGGAACCCCCGCACCCATCCTCCCTGCATCCAGTAGACCGCCAGCAGAAGCCCCACCAGCAGACCTGTGGAGAGAAAGCCGAGCTGGCGCAACAATCGATAGTCACTGCTTGCCAACCAGGCGGCAAGCAGGGCGAAGACGGCGGGAAAACCTATCCAGAGCGATGGGGAGCGCTGCACCTCGGGTAACTGATAGACCATAGCCACGCCCAACAAACCCCAAATGAGGCCAAATGAAATCTCGCGAAAAGGTCTTGAGGCGATGCGACCCAATGCGAGAAAGAGTGAAATCGCTACGCTGACCACAATGAACAACAGCCCGATATCCCACAGACTCGACCAGTGGGGCATGAACACCTGATCCAGCACCAGTCGATCACTCAATCCGGCGGTCGGAAACCAACGCCAATACTGCTCATTGGCGAAAAAACCGATCATCAGCACACCGGCAAGCATGGTCGGCACCGACCAGAGGGCAAGCATGAACATGCCACTGCTGACATCGAAGGAGCGTCCCCGCTCAACCGCGGCGCGCACCCCCACCAGCAGGGCCAACAGATAGACGATGGGGATACTCAAGACATTCAACAGGATGGTAATCGGCACCCTTTCGGAGAGCAGTTCCGTGACCGGGCGTCCATAGCGAAAACTACGTCCAAGATCGGAACCCTTGGTGAAGGAGAAACCGCTCATCCGGTTCTCTTCGTCGAAGGTAAAACCGATGGGAGAGACGTTGTTCAACCAGCGCAGATATTGCAGATAGGGGGGATCGTCCAGCCCGTAAAGTCGGTTGTAGTAGGCCTCGATCTCCTTTTTCGCCTCCGGGTCCAGGTTCTGCCCCTCCACCAGACTCTGGGCGCTGATGCCGCCGGGTGATGCAGCCATGACCACGAACACCACCAGGGTGATGCCCAGCAGGGTGGGCAACATCAACAGCAGACGTCTTAGCAGGTAGGTCAGCATCTAGCTCATCCAATCGGCCCTAGTGGGTATAACGCTGCTCAACCGCAGGCACATAGTTCTCCAGGGGGACCTGTCCCAGATTGAGGCCGACCTTGGTATTCACCACATTGCGCAGACGCCGGTCGATAAACACCAGACTCTTGCTGCGTCTGAGGAAGGTGTATGGCTGGTCATTGAAGAGATGCTGCTCTGCCTCCCGCCACAGGGGCATGCGCGTCTCCTCATCCACCGTAGCCCTAGCCTCTTCAATAAGGCGATCCAGTTCCGGATTGCTGTAGTTGATGAAATTGTTACCTCCTCCAGGTATTTGACTGGTATGAAACATCTGATAGAGATCGGTCTCAAGGCCGCTGCTCCACCCCAGGGTGATGGCATCGAAATCCCGCTTTTTCATCAGGTCGAGCATCACCGACCATTCAGTGGGCTTGGGCTGCAGCAGAATCCCGGCGCGGGCCAGCATATCCTTCAGAAACAGCACCATCCGCCCCGTATCCTCATTACCCTGAAAATAGACCAGTTCGAATTCAAATGGCTTACCCGCGCTGTCCTCCAGGATGCCGTCTCCATCCCGGTCTGCATAACCGGCCTTGGTGAGCAACTCAACCCCCTTAGCCTGATCGTAGTTGCGCGCCTTAATGGCTTTACTGTGCTGTTTACTGCTGGTACTGAACGGACTCACGGCAACCTCCGCATAGCCGAGATAGATCTCATCGGCAATCCGCTGGCGATCGATCAGGAAGGTCATCGCCTGCCGTACCTCGGCCTGGGCGAAACGGGTCGGCTGGTCATTGCGCAGTTGATTCCAGCCGATATAGGAGTATCCCGCCACCGGGCTCATATACTCCCAATGCTGGGCCTTGCTGTTGATCTGCTTATCTTCGGTCAACTGTTTGTATTCACGTGGGCGTGAGGAGTAGGTATCGATCTCACCGTTGCGAAATGTGGTGAGGCGGGCACTGTCGTTTTCGATAACACGCCAGATGAGGCGGTCGAAGGCCGGATCCACCGGTCCCCAGTAACGGGGATTACGGCGCAACTCAACCCCTCCCTTGTCCGGCGCCCAACCCTTGGGATCTTCCAGACGATAGGGGCCCGAACCCAGCAGCAGCCCCTTTGATTGGTTGAAGCTGTTGGGATCATCGAGATAGGGTTGGTAGAAGTGTTTCGGCAGGATCTCCATACCCCCTGCCAATGAGAGGGCATTGAAGTAGGGTTCGGCAAATTGGAATTTGACCGTCAGCCTGTCTATTGCCTCCACTGATTCGATCTTGGCGTAATAGGCCCTTTCCCGCGGCGCCTGAATCGCCTCGGTCATGATGAACTCAAAGGTAAAGACCACATCCTCCGCCGTCAGGGGGACCCCGTCAGAAAACTGTAACCCTTCTCGAAGCTTGAAGATAAAGGTGAGACCATCCTCGCTGACGCTCCAATCATGTGCCAGCAAGCCCTGCCACTCCAGGGTATCGGGATTCCGGATCAGCAAGGTCTCCAGGATATAACTCTGCACCTGGGATGAGTAGACATCCTGAGAGATGAACGGGGTCAATGATTTCAGGTTGACACCAAAGGCCTGCACCAGCCAGTCACCCTGGCTGTAGTCAGATTGCTGGGTGACTGAATATGACCGTTGAAATGCAGCAGGCACCTGTTGCTGTTGAGACGATCCGGGGTTTTGCGCCAGACTCACACCCTGTTGGATACGTTGATCCAGGCCTCGTACCTGACCTGTTATCTCGCGGATATCACCAGCCTGTTCACGCATCAGCTGTTCCATGCGCGACATCTTCTCCCACTGCCGATCGATCATATACATGACCAGCAAGATGGTGATCAACACCAGCACCAGACCACCGAAATAGAGAATATCCCGACCGTTTAAGCGTCGCTGCATGAATTTACTCCTGTGATCCAGGACAAATGGTTTCAAAAAAAAGGTCTGTTAACCCTAATCCAATAGACCCACAAGAGTCTATTATGCTTTCCCGGGACTTGAAAGAGCATGTAATCCACATCTATTTAAACAATGGAAAAAACCAGATAGATACTCTCATTTAGCCTTCACACCTCACCCGCACTTTCCGCTGATGGTGATTTCCGGTAAGTTACACAGTTTAACTGCGCTGGCGCCGGTCTATTTGGCAGGCTCCGTTAGCATATATCGATGACTCCTGTAAGGAATTGTTCCATGGGCTTTTTACAAAACAAACGCATACTCATTGTCGGCATTGCCAGTAACCGCTCCATCGCCTGGGGTGTTGCCGAGGCCATGCACCGGGAAGGGGCTGAACTGGCGCTTACCTATCAGACGGACAAACTGAAAAAACGCGTCGATGATGCGGCCGAAAAGTTTGGCGCTGATATCGTTATGCCCCTGGATGTCACCAATGACCAACAGATTGCAGATCTATTCGCCACCCTGGAAAAGGAGTGGGGTCATTTGGACGCCATCGTGCATGCGGTCGGTTTCGCACCCCGCGACCATTTGGAAGGTGGTTATCTGGATAATTTGACCCGTGAGGGTTTTGCCCTGGCTCACGATATCAGCTCCTACAGTTTTGCCGCACTCGCCAAGGCGGGGCGTCCATTGATGCAGGGTCGAAACGCCTCCCTGGTCACCATGAGCTACCTGGGCGCGGTGCGCACTGTGCCGAATTACAATGTCATGGGGGTAGCCAAAGCCAGTCTGGAAGCGAGTGTCCGCTATATGGCCGAGTCACTTGGCCCGGAGGGGATCCGGGTAAATGCTGTTTCCGCCGGGCCGATCAGGACCCTGGCAGCATCAGGCATCAAAAACTTCAAGGGCATGCTCGACGAGGTGGAGAAAAGAAATCCATTGCGCCGCAATGTCACCATCGAAGAGGTGGGCAATACCACGGCATTCATCTGTTCCGATCTCGCCTCGGGCATTACCGGTGATGTCATCTATGTGGATTCGGGCTACCACATCCTCGGCATGGCCTGACTCGGAAAGAGACCGATTTTATTCACTCTCGGTGTTCAACAGAATTTCAACATCCGCACGGGACTCCAGATCGTTCAACACCATTTCGTAGTGATCCCTGGCAAGCATTCTGCGCAGGCTGTCCAGCTGTTGCTGGTTGGTCTCAGCGTCGACCACACCCTCTGTGACACCAGTCAGCAGATAGATGGCGAAGTCCCCGCCGGCAAGCTTGGCACTACCTGGAGTTGATCCACCGGCACCCGGCTTGGCAGTACGGAAGAGTGCGCTGGATAGTCCTGGTGGGATTTGCCTGTCATTACGATCGACACTCAATGGTCCGGTGACCGCATAGCTGCCCGCCACATCAGACAAGGCTGAGCCCGCAGTGATTTCAGCCAAACGTTTCTCAGCCTCGGCTTCGGTCTGTTGCTCAGCCTTTTGCTGCTGCAGGGTCTCACTGATCTGATCCTTCACCTCATCCAGAGGCTTTACTGAAGATTCTTGATGATCGAGCACCCGCAGTACCAGGGAGCTGGTTCCATCGATTTCGATCAACTCACTGTTGTTGTTTTCCTTCAGGACATCATCACTATAGGTGGCTGTCCTCACCTTAGGCTTTGCGAATACACCGCTACCCTGCTCACGGGTGATCCAGTCACTCTGCTGTATATCAAGCTCCAACGCGGATGCGGCAGGTTCCAGACTACCAGGATCCTCATAGCTCAGATCCGCAAGTTGTTCGGCCATCTCGAAATAGAGCCGCTCACCCTCGAATTTACGATAGGCCGCCTCCACTTGGGTACGGGCCTCATCGAAGGGTTTGACACTTCCATCCTTGATTCCCGTCAGCTTTATCAGATGAAAGCCGAAACTGGAACGTACAGGCTCGCTCACCTCACCCTCTTCGAGGGCAAAAACAGCAGCCTCGAAGGCGGGATCCATAACACCCTTGCCGAACAAGCCCAGATCACCACCTGTAGCGGCGGAACCCGGATCCTGGGAGTTCTGCTTGGCTAATTCAGCAAAGGATTCACCATTGCTCAGCCTTTCCGCCAAGGCATCGATCTTCGCCTGCGCTTCATCAACCGCATTTTGTTCGGCATCTGCCGCCGCCAGAATCAAGATATGACTGGCCTGACGCTGTTCCGGGAGACCGAACTCGTCCTCATTGTTCTCGTAGTAACCACGCAGAATCTCTTCATTGACGTCTATCGTGCCACCCGCCGTTGTGGCATCCAGCAGAATATACTCAACCTTTACTTTTTCAGGTGAAATGAATGCGCTTTCGTTGGCTTCATAGTAGCTCCTGATTTCATCATCCGAGAGTTCTTCAGTCAGTTTGAAATCACTGGCGGGTAGTACGAAGTAGGAGAATTCACGTTTCTGCTTTACCAACCTTTGACGCTCATCGAGCTCTTCCTGAGTGATAAAACTACCCACTTGAACCGCTTGTGAAAGCTGCTCGGAAACCAATGCACGACGCACACGATCTTCGAAACCGGCGGCAGAGATTCCCTGTAAGCGCAATGCACGCTCATAGGTCTGCTGGTCGTAGCGGCCATCCTTTTGAAAGGTGGGCATACTCAGAATCGTGGACTGAATCATGCTGCTACCGGCACGTAATCCCATCCTGTTGGAAGTCTGCTGTAACAGCTCATCCCTGATCAGACGATTGAGGACCTCTTTGCGAACCCTGGTGTCATCAAACATTTCCGGACGATATCCAGCACCAAGCTGCTCACGCAATTGCTGACGAAAACGCTGAAACTGATTATCCAAAGTCCGTTGTGTAATTTCAGTACCGTTTACCGTCGCTGCAACTGGTTCAGAACCAACTCCCAGATAAGATTGAATTCCCCAAAGCGCGAAAGGGATAGAGATCAATATAACGATCGCCCATGCGATCCAACCCTGTGCTTTATCTCTGATAACCTGAAGCATGACCAGTGACTCGCTTATTTCACCTGCAACAATTTGTTCAGGTGTTTAACATCATAAAAAACAAAAACGGGGTATCTGACAGATACCCCGTTGATGATCAAAATTGGCGGAGCGGACGGGACTCGAACCCGCGACCCCCGGCGTGACAGGCCGGTATTCTAACCAACTGAACTACCGCTCCAAGTTGGTGGGTGCTGCAGGGATCGAACCTGCGACCCTCGCCTTGTAAGGGCGATGCTCTCCCAGCTGAGCTAAGCACCCTGCTAGTGGGGTATGTCGTCAATTAGTTAGAGATACCACACCTGAAGGCGCGCTAGTTTATTGCATCCTTCAATGCTTTACCAGCCTTGAATGACGGGATTCTTGAGGCCTTGATGTTTATTGTCTCGCCGGTTTGCGGATTACGACCTTCACGAGCGGCTCGCTCTTTCACTGAGAAGGTTCCAAATCCTACCAATGAGAGCGTATCACCCGCTTTCATCGCTTTGGTCACTGCGTCAACCATGCCGTCAAGTGCACGCCCAGCGGCGGCTTTGGAAATATCTGCAGATTCCGCCATTGCCTCTATTAGTTCGGCCTTATTCATTAATAATTTTCCCCTGTGATGGTCTTAGCGGATCTACCGCATTTAGACGCGTTATGTAATGGCTCGCTTGGAGCCTGAAACGCCAGAATTTATACCGGCTGCCAGATACCCTGTCAAGCAACGAGGAAGAGGGATTCTTTACAATTGTTGCAGTTGTGACAGAGATAGAGCATCTTGGATCACACTAATGCTTGGTTGGTGCACCTGGTTTCTTGACCTTGTCTCCATCCTGTTTCTCAGCACTTTTAGCCGGCGATGCATCCGCTGACTTTTCCTCTTTCGGTTGCGGCATCTCCTTCAGTGCCACCTGTAACACCTCATCGATCCAGCGGACTGGTCTGATATCGAGATTCTGTTTAATATTCTTCGGTATATCAACAAGATCGCGTTCGTTTTCCTCAGGTATTATGACTGTTGCAATACCTCCTCGATGGGCGGCAAGCAACTTCTCCTTGAGTCCACCAATTGGCAGAACCTCACCCCTGAGAGTGATCTCACCTGTCATCGCCACATCAGCCCTGACAGGAATTTTTGTCAAAGCGGATACCAGACTGGTACACATACCGACACCCGCACTGGGGCCGTCTTTTGGTGTTGCTCCCTCCGGCACATGAATATGAACATCACATTTTTGATGGAAGTCCTCATCCAACGCAAGGGAATCGGCCCGGCTTCTGACCACTGTCATGGCCGCCTGAATAGACTCCTGCATCACCTCGCCCAGTTGGCCGGTGTGGCTGAGTCGCCCCTTACCAGGCATCAATGCCGCCTCTATGCGCAGCAGTTCTCCACCCACTTCCGTCCATGCCAGCCCGGTTACTTGACCAACCTGATCGTGCTCATCCGCCCGACCATAACGGAAACGCTTGACACCCAAGTAATCTTCGAGCTTTTTGGGGGTAACGGTGATCTTGCCTTTTGGTTTCTTCAACAGGATCTCTTTCACCACCTTACGACAGATCTTCGCAATCTCCCGCTCCAGATTTCTCACTCCCGCTTCACGGGTGAAGTAACGGACGATATCGCGTATTGCAGCCTCCCGAATGATCAGCTCATCAGGCTTGAGTCCATTGTTCTCCATCTGTTTGCGCACCAGATAGCGTTCGGCAATGCTCACCTTTTCATCTTCCGTATAACCGGAGAGCCTGATCACTTCCATACGATCGAGTAACGCCGGAGGAATATTCAGGGTATTCGCTGTCGCGACGAACATCACCTCGGAGAGATCGAAATCGACTTCAAGATAGTGGTCATTGAATGTATGGTTCTGTTCCGGATCGAGCACCTCCAACAGAGCCGATGCCGGATCACCCCGGAAATCCATCGCCATCTTGTCGATCTCGTCGAGAAGAAACAGGGGATTACGGGTTTTGACCTTGCTCAGGTTGTTGATGATCTTGCCGGGTAAGGCACCGATATAGGTGCGTCTGTGGCCACGAATCTCTGCCTCGTCCCGCACCCCACCCAAGGCCATACGGGTGAATTTACGATTCGTGGCGCGGGCTATCGATTGACCTAGAGAGGTCTTACCCACACCCGGGGGTCCTACCAGACAGAGGATAGGTCCTTTCAGTTTACGTACCCGTTGCTGTACCGCGAGATACTCAAGAATACGTTCCTTTACCTTTTCCAAACCGTAATGATCTTCGTTCAATACTGCATCAGCCGCACCGATATCATTACGTATCTTTGAGCGTTTCTTCCAGGGCAATCCGACCAGGGTATCTATATAGTTACGCACCACTGTGGCTTCGGCCGACATGGGAGACATCAGCTTGAGCTTGTTCAGCTCATTGGTTGCCTTGTCCTTGGCCTCCTTGGTCATACCTGCGGTGTCGATCTTTTTCGTCAGATCCTCAATCTCGTTAGGCGCATCCTCCATCTCTCCCAGTTCTTTCTGAATCGCCTTCATCTGTTCATTCAGATAGTACTCGCGCTGATTCTTCTCCATCTGCCGCTTCACCCGGCCACGGATGCGCTTTTCCATCTGCAGGATGTCATTTTCACCCTCCATCAGCCCCATCAGATGTTCCAGACGTTCACGTACGTTGGGAATCTCAAGCACATGTTGTTTCTCTTCCAGCTTCAATGACATATGTGCCGCGATGGTATCCGCAAGACGGCTCGGTTCATCAATGCTCGAAAGGGAGGTAAGTACCTCTGGAGGCACCTTCTTGTTGAGTTTGACATACTGATCAAACAGGTTGGTGGCCGAACGCATCAATACTTCACTCTCACGACCCGCCACATCGATGGTATCAGTCAGGGTCTCAAGCCTGGCGGTAAAGAACTCATCGGTATCTACGAATTCGGTGATGCGCGCCCTTTCTCCACCTTCAACGAGCACCTTCACGGTACCATCAGGTAATTTGAGCAGCTGGAGGATATTTGCCAGGGTGCCGATGGCATACATATCCACCACATCCGGATCATCCACATCAGCGCTCTTTTGCGCCGCCAGCAGAATCTGTTTATTACTCTGCATCGCAGAATCCAACGCCTGGATGGATTTTTCACGCCCCACAAACAGAGGGATAACCATATGAGGATAGACAACCACGTCGCGCAGCGGTAAAACCGGAACAACGTTGTTCTGACTGATCGTCTTGGTGGAATCTGTATACTCGTGGCCCATTAAATTATCCTCTATTTGGCATTCTCTCTGCCTAAAAAACCTTCAATCTTTGGTATAACAGTCAGTATTGGGATTTGATACTGGCGGGTAGTGATATGTTCAATCCGTTTCCATATATGCGGATTAACACTATATAAAGGACATATATAAGGGTGGAGGCTAGATGTTTCAAGCCTATTATGCAATGTATATTGCGGAGACAAACCCTTAGATGACGAATATGCCTGCCAGATAGTTTATGAATTCAAGAACATACCCACGTTTATCAGACAATCCAATGGGTTAAACTACTACTTGTGGGAGAGTCTGATAGACAGGCGATGTAGTACTAATCGGATGCGGCAATCTGCTTGTCGCTGTTCTCATAGATCATCAGCGGCTCAGACTCACCTGCGATCACCGCCTCATCCACTACCACCTTTGTCACCTCGTCCATGGAGGGAAGATCATACATGGTATCAAGCAGTACCTGCTCCAAGATGGTACGCAATCCACGGGCCCCGGTCTTGCGTAGCATGGCCTTGCGGGCGATGGCTCGCAGGCCGTCTTCACGGATCTCTAGCTCGCAGCCCTCCATCTCGAACAGACGGCTATATTGCTTGGTCAGGGCGTTCTTCGGCTCGGTGAGAATCTTCACCAGGGAGGCCTCATCCAGCTCTTGCAGGGTGGCCACGACGGGCAGACGACCGACAAACTCGGGAATCAGACCATATTTGATCAGATCCTCGGGTTCCACATCGACGATAA
Source organism: Candidatus Thiodiazotropha sp. CDECU1 (assembly GCF_963455295.1). Lineage (NCBI taxonomy): Bacteria > Pseudomonadati > Pseudomonadota > Gammaproteobacteria > Chromatiales > Sedimenticolaceae > Candidatus Thiodiazotropha > Candidatus Thiodiazotropha sp. CDECU1. The sequence continues at coordinate 745,678 of NZ_OY734020.1, read as the reverse complement.
TATCGCCGATGGAGCGTGAGTCATCCTTGCTCTTCACCTCTGCGGAAAAGCCGATACCGCCCTTTTCCGAGCGATCCTTGATGACCTTCTCAAGTCCGGCAAAGGCACCGCCTACGATAAACAGGATATTCGAGGTATTGACCTGCAGAAACTCCTGCTGGGGATGCTTACGTCCGCCCTGGGGGGGTACCGAGGCCACCGTACCCTCGATCAGTTTCAGCAGGGCCTGCTGAACACCTTCACCCGAGACATCCCGGGTAATGGAGGGGTTATCGGATTTGCGGGAGATCTTATCGATCTCATCGATGTAGACAATGCCTGTCTGGGCCTTTTCCACATCATAATCACACTTTTGTAACAGCTTTTGGATGATGTTTTCCACATCTTCGCCCACATAGCCCGCCTCGGTAAGCGTTGTCGCATCCGCGATTGTGAAAGGCACATTCAGCAGCCGGGCAAGGGTCTCAGCCAGCAGGGTTTTACCCGATCCGGTGGGGCCGATCAGCAGGATATTGGACTTGGCCAGTTCCACATCACTCTCTTTACCGATGGTATCGAGGCGTTTGTAGTGGTTGTAAACCGCGACCGAAAGCACCTTTTTCGCGCGGTGTTGGCCAATGACATACTGATCGAGGGTCTTTTTGATCTCATGGGGCCTGGGAAGCTTGTTAATACTCTCTTCCCCGGGATCCTGCATCTCTTCACGGATGATATCGTTACAGAGCTCAACACATTCGTCACAGATAAAGACAGAAGGACCGGCGATCAGCTTGCGCACCTCGTGCTGGCTCTTGCCGCAAAAGGAGCAATACAGCAGTTTGCCGTCATCGCCTTTTCCGCTCTTGTCACTGCCCATATCTAAACTCCTCGAACCGAAATCAACCCGCTTCTAACTCAATCATATCTAACTGCGCATAGATCGCAAGGTCAGCGTCACAAAACCCTGACCTGTGTATCAGGCCCAGCATGCCACCGGCAACCACCCTCGGAGACAGGTTATTTAGCCTGCAACACCTTCGCGATTACTCAGTACCGAATCGATCAGGCCATAGGCTACCGAGTCATCGCCACCCATGAAATTATCGCGTTCGGTGTCCTCTCCGATCTTTTCCAGGCTCTGCCCGGTATGTTGGGCCAGAATGGTATTCAAACGCTCCCGCAGCAGCAGAATCTCTTTCGCATGGATCTCTATATCAGTCGCCTGTCCCTGGAAACCACCTAGGGGTTGGTGAATCATCATACGGGAGTTCGGTAGACAATACCGCTTACCCTTGGCCCCTCCCGTCAACAGCAAAGCCCCCATGCTGGCCGCCTGACCAATACACATGGTACTGACATCGGGGCGCACGAACTGCATGGTATCGTAGATCGAGAGTCCTGCCGTAACCGACCCACCGGGTGAATTGATATAGAGGTGGATATCCTTGTCCGGATTCTCTGATTCAAGAAACAGCAGTTGGGCGACAACCAGGTTGGCCATATGGTCTTCCACTGGCCCGACCAGAAAGATAACCCGCTCCTTGAGCAGTCTTGAATAGATATCGAAGGAGCGCTCGCCTCTGGCGGTCTGCTCGATGACAATCGGTACCAGACCAAGACTTTGTGCATCCGGCATGCCTGATGAAAACTGTTCACTCATAGCTGTTTTTTCCTCAGGGTCAACCCTGCTCCGTCAATGCGGCGAATGTGGTCTTATCATCCACAACACCTACCTGATCAATAACCCAGTCGACAACCTGATCTTCCAACACAACATTCTGTACTGAAGCCAATTGCTGCTGATTGCCATAATAGAACTTAACTACCTCTTCCGGCTGCTCATAGCTGGCCGCGTACTCCTCAATTGTTTCGCGTACACGATCATTATCGACCTGAATCTCGTTTTGTTTAATGATCTCACCGATTAACAGGCCCAGGCTCACACGTCTCCTGGCCTGTTCCTCGAACATCTCGGCAGGCAGTTCGAAACTGCCGGCGCCCTGACCCATCTGCTCTCGGGTCTGCTTGCGCAGTGCCTCGACCTCCTCATCGATCAGCGCCTTGGGAATATCGATCTTATTCTGTTCGAAGATAAGATCCATTGCCTGATTCTTTATCCGAGCCTTGATGCGCTGGGAAAGTTCACGTTCCATGTTTTCCTGGATATCCTGTTTCAGCTTGTCCACGCCATCACTGGCGCCAAACTCCTTGGCAAACTCATCATCCAGCTGGGGCAGGACTTCTTCCGCCACCTCACTCACTTCCACCTCGAACGTTACCGGTTTTCCTGCCAGCTCTTCCACCCGGTAATCCTCAGGGAATTTCAGATCAATGGTACGTTTTTCCTCCTTGAGCATGCCCACCAGACCAGTTTCAAAGCCTTCGATCATGCGCTTTGAACCGAGCACCAGGTCCACATTCTCGGCACTGCCGCCTTCAAATGCCTCCCCATCGACCATGCCCTTGAAACTGATTTTCACCTGATCGCCTTCAGCAGCGGCACGATCGACACTGTTCCAGCTAGCCCGCTGCTTACGCAGCTTCTTAATCATATCCTCGATATCCTCTGCGGTAATCTCGGTAACCGGTCGCTTGATCTCTCCCTCGAGCTTGGCCAGTTCAATTTCGGGCATCACTTCCAGGGTGGCCACATAACTGAACAGCCCCTCCTCGGTGCTCTCCTTGGGCTCGATCTTCGGCATCCCTGCAGGATGCAGCTTCTCCTGCTGAATCGCCTCCTGGTAGCTGCTCTCGATCATTTGACCATACACCTCCTGCAGCACCTGCCCACCGTAGTTACGGCGTAATAAATTCATAGGCACCTTTCCAGGACGAAAGCCATCCAACTTGGCGGTCCGACCTATCTGCTTCAGACGCTTGGTGACCTCCACCTCGATCTGCTCTGCCGGCAATTCGACCGTTACGCGTCGCTCTAGCCCTTCACCCGATTCCACCGAAACTTGCATGGTTCTTCTCCTGGCAGCCATATCTGCCATTATCTCTTTGTAAAAAAAGGAAATATCCTGGGAATTGCGCTTGGCAATTAGCAGGAAAAATTGGTGCGAAAGGAGAGACTCGAACTCTCACGGGTTGCCCCACAGGAACCTAAATCCAGCGCGTCTACCAATTCCGCCACTTTCGCTCGCCAGCCTGGACAGGGTAAAAAAACCGCCATTGCCTTGCTGAGAACGGGCCATTATAACGATGAACAACGGAACTCTCCAAGCCAATTACTTGCAAATCCCTCTTCATCCATTTTTCCCAGCTGAAATCACGCCGCCCCGCTAAGGCAAGCTGAGCTCTCGAGCATTCGAGACCCGGAGCGACTAACTATTCACCTCAACCCGATCGACACGCTGAAAACCCCGGGGAAGTTTACCCCCCCGACGCCCACGCTCTCCTTGATAGCCATCCAGGTCTGACGGTTTGAGGACGATGTAACGCTTGCCTGCATGGGCAGTGAGGCTTGCCCCTTGGGGCACCACTGCCAGAGCGATCACAAACTCTTGCCTGGCAGCCACCCGCTTCGCCGCAATACCGATAATCTTGTTGCCTTTGCCCCGGGCCAGCTGGGGCAATTCCGCAACGGGGAACACCAGCATGCGGCCCTCATTGGATATGGCCACGACCCGATCATTGGTATGATCCATTATCAGGGCAGGATGCAGGACCCGAGCCCCCTTCGGCAGTGATAACAGGGCCTTACCCGATTTATTCTTCGCCAACATATCGGAAAGTCTGACACGGAAACCGTAACCCGCATCGGAGGCGAGCAGATACTCCCCATCCGGATCTCCTCCCACAACAGCCCTGAAGGTCGCACCGGTAGCAGGCGACAGACGCCCGGTCAGGGGTTCCCCCTGGCTGCGGGCGGAAGGCAGGGTATGGGCCAGCAGGGAATAGCTACGCCCATTCGAGTCGATAAATACCGCCTGTTGATTACTACGTAAGCGCGCTGCTGCGAGGAAGCTGTCACCTGCTCTATAGTTTAGCGTCGCCGGATCTATCTCATGCCCCTTGGCGGTACGCGCCCAACCCTTTTCGGAAAGCACCACCGTAACCGCCTCACTCGGGGTCAAGTCGGTCTCGGCCAGTGCCTCCGCCGGCTCACGTTCCACAATAGGCGACCGACGTTCATCCCCATACCGCTCCGCATCGGCCTGTAGCTCCTTACGTATCAGGGTACGTAACCGCTGTTTGGAACCAAGGGTCTTTTGCAGGGACTTTCTCTCCTTCTCCAACTCATCCTGCTCAGTACGAATCTTGATCTCTTCCAGTTTGGCCAGATGCCTCAGGCGCAGGTTGAGAATCGCTTCTGCCTGGGCCTCGGAGAGAGAGAATCTTTTGATCAACTCAGCCTTAGGCTCCTCTTCATAGCGAATAATGGCGATCACCTCATCGATATTGAGGTAGGCGATCATCAGGCCCTCGAGGATATGCAGACGTTCCAACACCTGGTCCAATCGGTACTGCAGGCGTCTGCGTACAGTCTCGGTGCGAAACTGCAACCACTCCTTGAGCAGGGTGCGCAGATCCTTGACCGATGGTCGGCCATCGATACCGATCAGGTTCATATTCACCCGGTAGGTGCGCTCCAGATCGGTGGAGGCGAACAGGTGCGACATCACCCGTTCAATGTCGACCCGGTTGGAGCGTGGCACAATCACCAGACGGGTCGGGTTTTCATGATCCGATTCATCCCGCAGATCCTCTACCAGAGGCAGTTTTTTCGCCTGCATCTGGGCGGCAATCTGCTCCAGTATCTTGGCTCCGGAGACCTGATGCGGCAGAGCGGTGATGAGAATGTCGCCATTCTCACGTTCGTAACGCCCTCGCATGCGTATCGAACCACTGCCGCTTTCGTAGATCTTAAGCAATTCATCCGCAGGGGTGATGATCTCCGCTTCGGTGGGATAGTCGGGCCCCTGGATGTGGGTCATCAATTCAGCAACACTGGCCTTTGGCGACTCCAGCAGATGGATGCAGGCACTCACCACCTCGCGCAGATTGTGGGGCGGAATATCGGTTGCCATGCCCACCGCAATACCCGATGTGCCATTAAGGAGTAGATTGGGCACCCTGGCGGGCAGGATCGAGGGCTCCTTGAGGGTGCCATCGAAATTCGCGGTCCAATCCACAGTCCCCTGACCAAGTTCCGAGAGCAACAGTTGGGCATAAGCGGTCAATCGCGATTCGGTATAGCGCATGGCGGCGAACGACTTGGGATCGTCCGAGGAACCCCAGTTGCCCTGGCCATCGATGAGGGGGTAGCGATAGGAGAAACCCTGGGCCATCAAGACCATCGCCTCGTAGCAGGCAGTGTCCCCATGGGGATGGAACTTACCCAGCACGTCACCCACGGTACGGGCCGATTTCTTGAATTTCGCCGTGGCGCTCAGCCCCAACTCCGACATGGCGTAGACGATGCGCCGCTGCACCGGTTTCAATCCATCACCGATGTTGGGCAGGGCGCGATCGAGGATCACGTACATGGCATAGTTGAGATAGGCCTGCTCGGTGAACTGGCTCAGCGGTTGCTGCTCTATCCCCTCAAGGCTTTGATCAATGCTGTCAGTCATAAATAGTCATGCTCTGTCTGGATCCGGATCACTGACCTGGAACGAGGCCAGATCATACGGAAAGCCGTGGTGTTAGGGAATAGCACGATAACGACTATTGGAAGTGGGATACAAAGATCTCAAACAGATATGACAATCAGTTGGAATAGCGCAGGACCAAATAGAACAGTGACGCCGGGAGAATATAGGAGGCACCGGCGAGCAACGACAGTGGAGCTGTCGTGATCGAGCCTGAAATAAGAAAGAGCCCTGCTAGACAGCCACTTGCAACGCCCCAAAGTAGTGATATGAGCAGGCCCCTATGCCACAACCGGCCCGCCATATAGCTTGACCTCAAGAAGTTAATGATTACCCTGAGGATAAACAGCCAGGCCATGAGAGTCAGCAACAGATAGGTCATGCCCGGCCTGTCGCCCAGGATGATCGACAGGTAAAATACCAGCTGGGCGGCCAACATCAGAAAAAACAGTGATCCATAGCCCACATAACGCAGGGGGGAGACCTTCAGTCGGCTCGGCAAATAGGCAAGCAACTGTGGGAAAAGAAAAAAGGGCAGAACACCATATAACAGATTGAAGCTCAGCCACCCATCCGCAACAGACATCCCGTACCGCCAATGCAACAATCCCAGGCATATAGAGATCCCCCCACCCGCCGAAAGCAACCTGATGGGAGAATCAATCAGCCATTGCCAGAGGGGCAACTGCCGGCTGCGATCTATATTGGCGGATGATGGAATAGTGATACACATGTCAGGCGCATCTGATCATCGCTCTGCTCACCCTGCCATGATTTCCATCAATGGGTTCCAGCCACCCAGTCAACACCGACAGGGTGATCAGATTTTAGCCTGGCACGAGAATCGCTTAGACTTCCACTATAAACACAACAAGGGATAAACCATGAGCAACCCATTTGCCACGCCACAAGATGCCGAAGACGCCTACTACGACGCCATAGAGGAGAAGGATCTGCAGGCATTGATGGCGGTCTGGGATGAGAGCGAGGATGTGCTCTGCCTACTGCCGATGATGGCGGCACAAAGAGGCAAGGAAGCGATCAGCAAGGTGTGGGACCCCCTGATGCAGGGCGATATCGGATTGGATATCCAGACCAAGCACCTGGCATGGATCGAAACCCCCGAGCTCGCCATCCACCTGGTTGAGGAGTTGGTGAAAGGACCAGGTCAAACCGAAGCGCAGCCTGTCTATGCCACCAATATCTTTCGTAAAAGCGGACTCGGCTGGAAACTGCTGATGCATCAGAACTCACCCACGCCACCACCTCCCGGGCTGCACATACCGGGCATGGAGATGTAATGGAAAATCACAAGCTGGTGATGCCCCAACATCTCAACCAGTACGGCTATCTGTTTGGCGGCAACCTGCTGCAATGGGTGGATGAAAACGCCTGGATAGCCGCGGTACACGACTATCCCGGACGACGCTTTGCCACCATCGGCATGGACCGGGTTGAGTTTCACCGCAGTGTACGCAAGGGAACCATTCTCCGCTTCGATATTCAGCAGAGCCACAAAGGCGTGACATCAGTGCAATACCTGGCAAATGTCTATGCAAAGGATCCGGATAGCGGCATGGAGGAGAGCGTCTTCAGTACCACAATCACCTATGTCTGCCTGGACGACGAGGGGAAAAAACAACCGATATGATACAAACTCACCGGATTGCGCTTCTTTCAAAAACACCCTTTGTGCTTTGAGTTTTGAGTGATTGTGCCCTAACCAACTCAAAACTAAAAACTCAAAACTCAAAACTCAAAACTCAAAACTCAAAACTCAAAACTCAAAACTCAAAACTCAAAACTCAAAACTCAAAACTCAAAACTTTTATTAAACAATTTGTGTCATTCATCCTCCGAGTCGGGTAGCGCCGCCTTGCGAAACACCGGCAGGTCCGGGCTCTGCTCCTCGTCCAGTTCCACCTTCTCGATCTTATCGAAGCGATTGGTGATCTTGCGCGCCGAGATATTCACATCGCTGACATCCTGGTGTGCCTGCCCGATATGTCGCGCCAGGTTGTCCATACGGTTTTGAAAGCGACCGAAGTCCTTCGACAAGGCACGCAGATGTTCCTGAATGATATGCACCTGTTCCCGGGTGGCCGCGTCCTTGAGCACAGCACGGGCAGTGGTGAGAATCGCCATCATGGTGGTTGGCGATACCAGCCATACCCGCTTACGGAAGGCCTCCTCCACGAGGTCGGGGAAGTGGGCATGGATCTCAGCGAACACCGCCTCCGCCGGAATGAACATCACTGCACCGTCCGAGGTTTCACCGGGGATGATATAGCGGCTGGCGATATCCTCCATATGTTTTTTGATATCGCTGCGGAACTGCCGCTGTGCCTGGCTACGCTCCGACTCGGCCAGCTGATCGTCGAGCATGCGCTGATAGGACTCCAGGGGAAACTTGGCATCGATCGCCACATTGCCGGTGGGATCGGGTAGAAACAGCACACAGTCCGCCCGGCGCCCGTTACTCAGGGTGTGTTGCAGGGCAAAACCCGATTCCGGCATCACATTGCGCACCAGCGCCGACAACTGTACTTCGCCGAAGGCACCCCGGGAACGCTTGTCCGCAAGCACCTCCTGCAGACTCACCACATTGCTGGAGAGTTCGGTGATCTTCTTCTGCGCCTCATCGATACGGGTCAGGTGAGTGAGCACCTGGTTGAAGGTCTCAGTGGTCTTCTCAAAACCCTCGTTGAGGCGCTTCTCCACCTGGCCGCTGATCTCCTTGAGGCGATGATCGGTGGTCTCGGTCAGGCCCTGCACCCTTTTACCCAGGTTGTCTGCATGCTGGGTCAATGCCTCAGCCACCTGTTTGCGTACCTCGCCCATACCGGACTGCAAGGCTTCTTGCTGTTTGCGCATGCTCTCCAGCTGACGTTCATCGAAGGCCTCTCGATGCCGTACCAGGGATTGGGCCAGGGACTCACGCAACTCCCCGAGCTTCTCCTGCTGCTGCAACCTGCCCTCTCCCAGGCCCTCGGTGACCGCTTTTTTCAACCCCTCAAACTGTTCCAGTAAATCAAGCCGCAGTCGCCCCGTACCATCGGAGAGATGCTGCTGCATCTCACCATAGCGTCGCTCCATGCCCTGGTAGATTTTGTCCGAGCGTTCCATCTGGGTCTGCTGCATTCCGTGCAGCAGGCGCTGCTGGGCCAGGGTGCCCCGGGCGATGCGCTCGGTCATCAGATCGCGCAGTTCGCTCTGTTCCCGGGTGTAGTGGCGCTCCTGCTCATGCAGGGAGTCCTGCAACGACTGCTGATGGTGGATGCGGGCCCGCTGTTCACGCTGCTGGGTATCGAGCAGCCGAGCCAACCAATAGAGCACCCAGCCAAGCAGTATCAGACAGACAAATCCAAGGATGAGCAACAACTGCAGCAGGGTTGAAGCTTGGGTAAACCATTCCATGCCAGGGCCTATTAGATCAATATTGACAAGTCCAACTATACCCCATCCAGTGACTCAAAACCTGAGTCCGTGCTTGCATCCAACCGATGCAGAGATTACCTTTGCCGACCTGTCATACGCCATACACCTACTTCAGGATTGATCGCAGATGCGCATACACCTCAAGACCTTGGGTTGTCGTCTCAACGAGGCGGAGATGGAGACCTGGAGCCGTGATTTTCAGGCCCGGGGTCATCGCATGACGCAACAGGTGGAAGAGGCTGATCTGCTGGTAGTCAACACCTGCGCCGTGACCGAAGAGGCAGTCCGAAAATCCCGTAAGCTGCTGAGCCGCAGCAACCGCCTGAATCCTCATGCCCGGTTAGTGGTCAGCGGTTGTTATGCCTCATTGAACCCTGACTCTACCGCTGAGATCGAGGGGGTGGACCTGGTAGTGAACAACCGGGACAAAGAGCGTCTGGTGGAGATCGTCAGCGAAAAACTCGATCTCAGCATTATGCCCCAGAGTGCCATCGAAGGGGATGCGACCGGCCTCCTCTCCCGCGGACGCCAGCGGGCATTCATCAAGGTCCAGGATGGTTGCCGCTATCGTTGCACCTTCTGCATCGTCACCCTGGCCCGGGGCGATGAGCAGAGTCGTCCCGCCGAGGAGATCATCGCCGAGATCAACCATCTGCAAACCCAGGGGATCCAGGAGGCAGTACTCACCGGGGTGCATATCGGGGGTTACGGATCCGACATCGACTCGTCGATAAGCGACTTGATCCGCCGGATTCTGCGGGAAACGGAAATCCCCCGACTGCGCATCGGATCCATCGAACCCTGGGACATACCTGGGGATTTCTGGTCACTGTTCGACAATCCCCGCTTCATGCCCCATCTGCACCTACCACTGCAGAGTGGGTCGGACAGCGTTCTGAGGCGTATGGCCAGGCGCTGTCGTAGCGATGAATATCGGCAACTGGTCAAGCGGGCCAGGGAGCAGGTCCCGGACATCAATATCACCACCGATATCATTGTCGGCTTCCCCGGCGAGAGCGAAGAGGAGTGGCAACAGACCCTCGAATTCGTCGAAGAGACAGGTTTCGGTGATCTGCATATCTTCGCCTATTCCCCTCGCCAGGGCACCAAGGCGGCGAGCCTGCCCGGGGCCCTCAGCCGGGAAGTCAAGCGGCAGCGCAGTCAGGCACTGCATCGATTGGCTGAACAGTTGAAACTGCAAACCTTGCGGCCCTATCTCGGCCGTACTTTGCCAGTATTGATTGAGGCTGGTGACGAGTCTGGCTGGGGAGGCTATACACCCAACTACCTGCGCATAATGGCCAAAGGACCCGCCGGGATCGATTTGAAGAACCGTATCGTCGATGTCTTGATATCTGAAATCGATGCGGAGCGGCAACTCCAGGGGAGGGTCCACAGCATAGAATCAACCCATCACCCTTGCAATCAAGTGACAGAGAAGCAAGTCTGAACGCACACGAAGATGCGTTCAGACTATTGACACAGACTCACCAGTTATAGGTTGTACCCACACCATCAACAGTGATTGTATACGCACTACAGCTGTCGAAACTGGCCGTGGCGAAGGTACCACTCCCTCCATACAGGGTAAGCATGCCGGTACCGGGGACTGCTTCCGTGCAATTGTAGGTGAGCGCCTGGCTGGTGGTCACATCCACCCGTCCATGATCCGGATCATAAAAGGTCATGTCGACATAGTAACCCGAGACATCGTTCCCGCTTACCGAAAGATCTTCAATACGATAGATCCTGTCGTCTATACCTGCGAAATCCGAGGTGATGCTGCAGGAGATGGAGGGGGTCGTTATATTGCTGCAGGCAAGGGTCATGTTGATCGCATGTGATTCACCGATATAGGAGACCGTCACCCGGAATACCATATGCAGACTATCGGCACTGCTACTGGCGTTGAATGTCACCGGACCATTGACCACCAGGGTGCCACCCTCCAAATCACTCATGCCACAGTTGGTGAAGGTTATGCTGCCTTCGGTCTCAGCGTCATTGGTATCCGCGATAGCACTGCCGCCGGCATCGCATATATCCCCTGACAAGTCGGTGGTTCGGGCGGCAGTGGAACTCTCCAGTTGACCTATCCACTGGGCTATCCTTGGGGCCATCTCCATAAGCTTGGAAGTGGCTGAGGCCTGTGGACGCATTGCAACGCCGGATAGGGCATCGGAAGCTACCGCCTGTTGGGTGCCCGAAGCCGCTCCTGTGGCAAGATCCTTGGCATTGGTTGCATCGATTGTGGCTTCTGCAGTGGAGCCCGTATAGGTAGTGGTGCTCGACGAACCGGATCCGTCACTACCGCCACCACCACCGCCGCATCCCTGTAGTAGCAGCACTGAAAAAAGCAGGCAAATCAAACGAATAGATAAGTTATTCATGAAAATAAACCCTTTATCATCTCTCCAAAATAATTCCCACTCATTATATATGGTATTAAGATGCAGTGCCCGAATATTGATCAAAGCGAATCGTCATTTTATGCATGACATCACAATTGGGTCAGGCTCAAAGACTGCTTTCGTCGGCCTCACGCTGCTGCTGGTCCAACCCATTTACGAGATAGGCGAGGGATATTCCCAGTTTGCGGGTCCAACCCAACTCGACCCGCCAGGGTGAACCGGGTAGCTGCCAACGATACCTCAGTTCGCCTTCACCCCTGCGCACGGCACCGATTTTTCCCGCCATGTTGCGCACATAATTCGGCAGATGGCTCATATCCTGAGGATTGCCGTACTTTTTACCCAGGGTGCGCTGAAGCCTTTGCAGGGTGACCTGACTCGAGGGTTCATAGGTCTGCAGTACCTTGTATATCCTGCCTTGATAGGCCATCACATAGATCCGCTCACGACCCTTGGTATAGATGATGCCGCTGCGATCACCGTTAACGATAGGGTCCATCTTGGCTGGACGCTGCTGTAACAGCTGGGCCATGCTCCCCCCCAGGCAGTAGTGCCCAAACACCCGTTTCAGGCAGCCATCGCTACTCTCCTCGGCAGCAAGAACCATGCTAGTGAGGCTGAGTAAGATCACTATCATCCATTGTGGCATCACCATCATCTCCCTACTGTTTTGTTTCAGACGGGACCAGGGAGTCGATGAAAGACCGCATTTCACGGTAGTGACTCCCCTTCCAGTAGATTCGTCCGCACGCATCACAACGCCAAAAGTCAGAATGGTGTTCACGGACTCGCGGTGGCAGCTGTTCCTCGATCCGTTTTTTTTCCACTGCCGCTAATTGACCATTGCACTCCATGCAGCGGCTAAAGGGATTGTACACCCCTTCCAGTTGCAGCCGCTTCACAATCTCCAGCAACTGCCGTTTGGGCTCGGTTGCATGCACAAAACAGCCATGGGTGATGACACGATGCATCAGCAGGCCTCGATCACGGGTCAACAGCACCCGCCTCTGCGCGACTGAATTACGCGCCAGTTCGCTGTCACCGGCGTCATTGAAAAACAGACAATCGAAACCCAAAAGACGTAGGTATCGTGCCAGTTTCCCCAGGTGAGCATCGGCAATGAAACGCAGTGCACGCAGGGGTTTGGGTCGCAGGCGCAGCAGTGGAGTGACATCCATCGACTCAAATACAGGATAGACGCTGATACGGTCACCCGGCTGCAGGAGATAATCAAAAGCCACGGATTCGCCATTCACGAGTATCACCTCAACTTCAGTATGGGGCACACCATGATTTTCGATTAGCTGCTTGATAGGTTGCTTCGGGGTATAACTGCAGGTAAAGCTGCGCTTGCGCAAAGCCTGTGGCAGGAAATCGTTCAGCTCTTCATAGAACCGCAGACTGACCTCTGGCATGGCTCTCACCTGAATCCGGGGACCCAGGAATCAATAATCGAAATCGGCCCAGATGGGGCAGTGATCGGAGGGTTTCTCCATCGACCTGATATCGTAGGCGATACCCACATCGGTACAGCATTCGATCAGCGGCGTCGTGGCCAACACCAGGTCGATGCGAAGCCCTCTTTTGGGTTCCCGCTCGAACCCCCGGCTGCGGTAATCAAACCAGCTGAAAAGGTCACTCACATCAGGCTTCAGGGTACGGAAGCTGTCATGCAGACCCCAAGAATGCAATGCCTTGAGCCATTCACGCTCCTCCGGGAGGAAACTGCACTTACCCGTCTTCAACCATCGCTTGGCATTATCCTCACCTATTCCGATGTCCCTATCCAGGGGCGCCACATTCATATCACCGATCAGCAATAGTGCCTCATTCGGATCATGTGCCTCATTCAGATAGTCGAGCAGATCGGCATAGAAGCGACGTTTGGCAGGAAACTTGACCTCGTGAGAACGGCTCTCCCCCTGGGGAAAGTAGCCATTGATGACAGTCACGGGTTGACCCTTGGGTGAGTCGTAACGGCCGACAATCAATCTGCGCTGGGCGTCCTCCCTATCATGGGGAAAGCCTTTGGCGATGTCGATCGGCTCCGCCTTGGATAGCAGGGCCACGCCATAGTGGGTCTTTTGACCATGGAATCCAGCCTTATAGCCAAGCTTGTCGATCATGGAAAGCGGAAAATCCGCATCCTGCACCTTGGACTCCTGGATACCGATGATATCCGGATCATAGACAGCCTTGAGCTGGCTCAGTTGATGCTCACGTGCACGAATCCCGTTGGTATTGAATGATACGACTTTCATAAGCTATAGGACCTCACCAGTCTCTTTTTCACCCATTTCAAATCCATGCCGATAGGCCTTTCCCCAAGGCAGAAACTCCTGACCGCTAATCAATGATTTATCAGTAGCCACACCAGCGGCAGCCAGCTGGGGCCCGAATCCCGCTGCGCGCATCGCCTCGACCATGCCATCCGCATAACCCCGGTTGTACCAGAGCTGCAGTTCACTATCATTTTCTGTTAATGATGCGGTTTCCGCATACAGATCCTGAATCACCTGCAACAGTCGTTGAAATATATCCTCACTCATCTGGCATGGCGTCTTGTTTGCAACAGGAGGCAAGCCTAACATGGGATCAATATCGTCTCTAGCCGGCTGGAGCGATAGGCCCATAGCCTGCCCGGGGTCCGATCAAGGCAGCGCTAGCCTAGCCTATTCGCGGCTTTTCCCCTGGGCACGTTACGGTTGTATTTGAACCTCACTCTGGCGATCATTGAGACATTGACCATGATCCAGGTAGTAGAGTTAGATGTTGATTACGATCTCCCCCGCCAAGACCCTCGATTACGAGACACCTCCGGTTACCACAACCCATAGCAAACCCGCCTTCCTGAAACAGTCGCGGCAATTGGTCAACAACCTGCGCGACTACTCGGCCTTGGATCTGGCAGAACTGATGAAGCTGAGCATGAAGCTGTCTGAACTCAATTTCGATCGTTTCCATAATTGGAAGACTCCTTTTACTCTGAAGAATGCGAAACAGGCCGCCCTGGCGATGAAAGGGGATGTCTATGCCGGGCTGGATGCGGAAACCCTGGACGAGGCGGGATTCAACTTTGCCCAGCAGCACTTGCGTATCCTCTCCGGATTATATGGTGTCTTAAGACCCCTCGATCTGATGCAGCCCTACCGCCTGGAGATGGGGACCAAGCTGGCCAATGAGCGAGGCAAGGATCTGTATGCCTTCTGGGGAGAACAGATTACCCAGGCACTCAATAAAGACCTCAAGGCCCAGGGCGATGAGGTCCTGGTAAATCTTGCCTCCAATGAGTATTTCAAAGCGATCAAGCCGAAATCTATCAAGGGCCGGATCATCACCCCGCAGTTTAAAGAGAAAAAGAACGGCAGCTATCGCATGATCGGTGTCTTTGCCAAGCGGGCCCGTGGTGAAATGAGCCGCTACATCATCGACAACCAACTGCAGGACCCTAAGGATATACAGGGCTTCAAGAAGGATGGCTACCGTTACAACAAGCGACTCTCGAAGGAAGATCAATGGGTATTCACCCGCGGCTGATCGATGCACACAGCCATTTTGATGATGTCAGCTTCGAGCCTGACCGCGAGCAGGCACTGCAACGGGCACATCAAGCGGGCGTGCTTGAACAGATCATCCCCGCAATCAAGACGGCCTGGTGGCCCAGGATAAAACAACTCTGCCAACAGACCAGCGGCCTCTATCCAAGTTATGGCCTGCATCCGATGTTTATCTCCGATCACCTCGAGGAACACCTGGCGGCGCTAAGGGAATGGTGCGAAAAAGAGCAGCCGGTAGCCATCGGCGAATGCGGCCTTGACTTTTTTATCGATGATCCGCAACCGGAACTGCAGCACTACTATTTTGAACAGCAGCTGAAGATCGCTGCAGAACAGGGATTACCGGTCATCATCCATGCACGAAGATCGGTGGAAGAGGTGATCAAGACCCTGCGCCGCTATCCTGGAATACAAGGTATGCTGCACAGCTTTTCCGGCAGTGAACAGCAGGCACAGCAGCTGATCGAGATGGGATTCTATCTGAGTTTCGGTGGCCCGATCACCTATGACCGGGCGAAACGTCTGCATCGCCTGATCAGATCGCTGCCACTGGACGCTATCCTGCTGGAAACGGATTCACCCGACCAACCCGGGAGCCAACATCGAGGCCAACGCAATGAGCCGGCCTATCTGCCTGAAGTGCTCGCTGCAGTTGCCCGGCTGCGACAGCAGCCACCGGAACAGATTGCAGAACAAACCGCAGACAATACTCGGCGGCTTTTTAGAATTGACTCTTAGGACCTGTTAACACTAATCCAGTGCACACTGTTGTGCCTGGTGCGGCTTGCCGCAACGTATAACTACCAGACAAAAAATGACTCCAGCCCAAACCCCCGCTATCATGTGCCTCAATCTATAGATGACCATATGATCGAAAGAAGGAGGGCAAGGTATGTCTCACAAAGGGATTCTCGTTACCGGCGGTGCTGGCTATATCGGCAGCCACACAGCCCGTCAGTTAGGCGAGGCCGGCGAGAAGCTGGTTACCCTGGACAATCTATCCACCGGGTTTCGTCAAGCCGTACTTCATGGCGAGCTTGTCGAAGGCAATACCGGCGACCCGGAGTTGGTGAGCCGTATATTGAAAGACTACGATATCGATACCGTACTCCATTTCGCTGCCCACACCATCGTACCGGAATCGGTGGAGAATCCTCTCAAGTACTACGCCAACAATACCTGTAATACCAGAAACCTCCTGGCCTGCTGTGCCGAGGCCGGGGTGAAAAATTTCGTTTTTTCATCCACTGCAGCCGTATATGGCACACCCGAGTCGGGTGTTGCCTATGAAGAGGCCCCCACCAATCCAATCAATCCCTACGGCACCTCCAAGCTGATGTCGGAAATGATGCTGCGAGATCTAGCGGCTGCCAGTGACATGCGCTATGTGGCATTACGCTATTTCAATGTTGCAGGTTGCGATCTTGAAAGCCGCATCGGCCAGTCGACACCTAAGGCGACACTATTGACCAAGGTGGCCTGCGAAGCCGCGGTGGGGAAACGTGAAGCGGTGTATATCTTCGGCACCGACTACCCCACCAAAGACGGCACCGGGGTACGCGATTACATTCATGTGGAAGACCTGGCCGACGCCCATGTAAAGGCCCTTGCCTACCTGCGCAAAGGGGGGGAATCGACCACCCTGAACTGCGGATACGGCCATGGTTACTCCGTGCGAGAGTTACTCAAGTCTGTAGAGGATGCCAACGGCGCAGCACTGAATATCATTGAGGCGGAACGACGTGCGGGTGATCCTCCGGAATTAGTCGCCGGTGCGGATAAGGTACGTGAAGTGCTGGGCTGGATGCCCCGCTACGATGACCTGTCGGTTATTGCCAGTTCATCCCTCGCCTGGGAGAAGAAGCAACTGGATTCACCCTGGTCCAATAGCTGACAACGCGCTATCACTGACCATGGAACTGCTGCAAATCCTTCTCCTTGCCACGCTGCAGGGATTGACCGAATTTCTGCCCATTTCAAGCTCAGCACACCTGATCCTGGCACCCGTGGTAACCGGTTACGAGGATCAGGGCCTGGCCTTCGATGTAGCCGTGCACCTGGGCACGCTGGCGGCGGTGGTCGGCTATTTCCGTCACGAGATTATCAGCATAAGCAGTGATTTCTTCCGTTCCTGGTTCAACCCCGCAGCCCGTTCCAGAGAATCGCACCTGGGCTGGATGATCATCATCGCCACCCTGCCAGTCGGCGTGTTCGGCATACTCATGAAATCCCTGGTGGAGACCGATTTGCGCTCCCCCCTGGTGATCGCCATCACCACCATCGGTTTCGGCTTACTGTTACTTCTCGCCGATCGCACCGGCAAGCGTCAGCGGGATGAATATGCAATCCGCTACAAAGATGCATTGGTGATCGGCCTGTTTCAGGCCCTGGCCATCATACCCGGCACCTCCCGCTCCGGCGCCACCATAACCGGCGGACTGTTTCTCGGGCTGACGCGCAAGGCCGCGTCCCGCTTCTCCTTTCTGATCTCGATACCAACCATTCTGATGTCCGGCGGACTGTTGACCCTGGATCTGATCAGCAGCGACACACCCACAGATTGGCTCTCCCTCAGCCTGGGGACAGGGCTCGCCTTCATCACTGCCTATCTCTGCATCCACTACTTCCTTCGCTTTATCGAAACAATGGGCATGTTACCCTTTGTTATCTACCGTTTGATCCTAGGTGGTCTGATCTTGCTGTTCCTGGTCTGATTCAGCACCAGGGTGATGGGCGCGACAGCTAGTGAACCCGGCAACCTTATTCTATAATCGACTATTCTTGATAGAGAGATTGTCACATCCTCAAACTCAATCTGGATAGCTAGTACAACACCACCTGAGCATGGAAGTAGGGTTCAATATGATTAAGAATTTTCTCCTGACAACCTTGTTAAGCCTGATTATCGTGAGCTGCGGTAGTGACAATGAGATCGACATCAATGAATTTGACGTTAGTGTCTCCGTGGACGACCTGGAGGACGGCCGCGCCCCTATCGATCCAGCCATCAACGACGGCAGATTCGACCTGATCTGGAAAGTGGACGATAACGGCGCTTTCGGCTATACAGCCAATTTTTTTCTCAGTGTTAACAGTAATCTCGACACATCCAATGACATTCTGTTCGGATTCGTCGATTGTGACGCCTTCGGATCATGCGATCACGATACCCGCAATGACGAGGAGTGCTATTTCACCAATGACCTGGTGATGTTCTGCGGTGACGAGGATGACACAACCCAATACGACGTTGATGAGATCGTCGACAGCTTACCCATGGATGCCTATATCATCATCGAGGCATGCACCACTTTTGATTGCACTACGGAGGCGCATCGGATACGCCTGCTGTAGCTGTCCTCAAATCCCAATATAACGTTTGCGTTTGGCGGGTTTCACCTTATCCACGGAGACCAGGATCATGCCATCCGTACAACCGGCGAAATCGGGATCCTTGCCGAAATCGAGAAAACAGACACCGCCTGATTCACACAGATCTGTGTACTGTTTGAACAGGGTTGGAATGGTGATGTTGTACAGGGCCAGTTGGTTTTTCAGCTCCTTCAGATCCCCTTCCAAATCATCTCCACTGAATTGTCTCGAGAACTCCTCCTGGCTTGCCCTATCCAGCTGATAGGGAATTTTGGACTCACCCAGGCGACGCTGGCAGCCATAGTAGTGTTTGTAGAATACCACCATCAGATCACGGGCAGCCTTGGGATAGCGTGCACTGATACTCACCGGCCCGAACATATAGTGTATCTCCGGGTGGTGACACAGATAGCTCCCCAGGCCTTGCCAAAGATAATCCAATGCCCGTGATCCCCAATAGCGGGGCTGAACAAAACTCCGCCCCAGCTCTATCGCCTGTTCTGCATAGGGACGGAAGGCCTCGTCAAAATCGAACAGTGATGTGGTGTAGAGCCCCTTCATTCCCTGCTCGTTGATGATTGGCCCCACCTCACCTATGCGGTATGACCCGACCACCTCCAGGTCATTGTCATCCCACAGCACCAGATGTCGATAGTAGGCATCATACTTGTCGATATCACGACGCCTGCCCGTGCCCTCGCCTACCTTGCGAAAACTCAACTCCCGCAGGCGACCTATTTCACGTATCAAGGCGGAGCCAAGTTCCCACTCCATGAGAATGATCTGTTTGCCATCCCGGGTCTCACCCAACAAGCGCCCTTTGGAGAGCTCCTTTTTCAAGGCCTGGCGCGATTCCGGATGGGCAATACTGCGCTCCGTGGTGAAGATACCCGGTTTGCGCTGGGCCACCCGATAGAAGTGTTTGCGCACCATGCGCACCCGCGCCTTGGGGCGGATACCATCCACATTGAGATGGTCTGCCGGCACCAGTTCACCGATGCGGAAACCAATGGTATTGGAACGCTGGCGGAACATCTCGCCCACCAACAGCAGGGCAGCGATCGGTTTGTAGAGCAGGGAGACGGCATAGAACAGGGGGGAGTTCTTGGCATCGATGAAAATCGGCAGCATGGGGGCTTCGCTGCGGCGGATAAACTGAATAAAACCGTTTTTCCAGCGTACGTCGCGCACCCCGTTGGGACGCAGCCTGGAGACCTCCCCGGCAGGAAAGATGATTACCAGCTCTTCCCGATCCAGGGCCTCATAGACCTGTTTGATTCCCTTGCGACTGGATCCGCCACCCATATTATCCACCGGCAGCAGCAGATCACCCAACGGCTCAAGGGCAGAGAGCAGATCGTTGGCCACCACCCGTATATCGGAACGCACCCGGCTGATCATCAGGATCAGGCTGAGGGCGTCGAGGGCTCCCAAGGGATGATTCGCCACCACCACCACGCGGCCGCTGGGGGGAATATTCTCCATGTCCCGGTTCGAGACCAGATAGTCGAGATCGAAGTACTCCAGCACTTTCTCGATAAAATCGAGTCCCCGTAAACCCTGATTCACTTCCAGAAAGCGGTTGATCTCCCGCTCATGGAACAACATCCGTAACAGGGTCAGCATCGGCTTGGCCAAGAGTTGTGGCTTGTTGTCGAAAAAGCCGGGGAAACGCTCGATTAATACCTGCTCGACATTCAGCACTGCTGCGCCTCCTAAACCTGAAAATGTCGGAAGCATAACCAACCGGGATGACGGTGGATTTGCAGCCAGATGAGCAATTGACTGCAGCCAAGTGATAATTCCATGACAAATGCTACCCAGCACACCAGCTCAATCAGGTAAGGTTTGATCGGAATATAGCCTTCCGCTAATTAATGCAAATATTGATCTCAGCGTAGGGTGCGGCTAGCCGCACCATCAGGTACTTTTCAGCATCGCAAAGGCCTATCTAGAATGTTCAACGGTGCGGCAAGCCGCACCCTACGCATTTAAATACCATTTGCGTTCATTTGCGGACTTCTCATTTTTTAATCTCCTTTTCCACCCGCGAACGTTTATTTACCGGGCTGTTGTGCGATAATTCTCGGTTTTCCGCTGACCAGCAGACAGGTTGGAACCTAAAGATGAGCCAGTCACCCCGCAAGATCCTGATCACCAGCGCCCTGCCCTACGCCAATGGGCCGATCCATATCGGCCACCTGGTGGAGTATATCCAGACCGATATCTGGTCACGCTTCCAGAAGATGCGTGGGCACCAATGCCTCTATGTCTGCGCCGACGACGCCCACGGCACGCCGATCATGCTGCGCGCCCGCCAGGAGGGGATCGAACCTGAAACCCTGATTGCCCGGGTGGCGCAAGAGCACCAGGCCGACTTCGCCGATTTCCGCGTCGGCTTCGACAACTACCACTCCACCCACTCACCGGAGAACCAGGTCTGCGCCAACACCATCTACGAACGCAATCGTGACGCCGGCCATATCGCCAAGCGCACCATCACCCAGGCTTACGATCCGGTAGAACACATGTTCCTGCCCGACCGCTTTATCAAGGGCACCTGTCCCAATCCCAAGTGCGGTGCCGACGATCAGTATGGCGATAACTGCGAGGTATGTGGCTCCAGCTACTCACCGGCAGAGCTGATCAACCCGGTCTCCGCCATCTCCGGTGCGGTACCCGAACAGCGTGAGTCAGACCACTACTTCTTCAAGCTGGCCGACTTCGAAACCATGCTCAAGGAGTGGACCGGCGGCGGCCATGTGCAGAACGAGGTCTCCAACAAACTGGACGAGTGGTTCGAGGCAGGCCTGCAGGAGTGGGACATCTCCCGGGATGCCCCCTACTTCGGGTTCGAGATCCCCGACCATCCGGGCAAGTACTTCTACGTCTGGCTCGACGCCCCCATCGGTTATATGGCCAGTTTCCGCAACCTCTGCGACAGGACCGAGGGACTCGACTTCGACGAGTACTGGGCAAAGGGGAGCGATACCGAGCTCTACCACTTCATCGGCAAGGACATCATCTACTTCCACACCCTGTTCTGGCCGGCGATGCTGCACGGTGCGGGCTTCCGCACCCCCAGCGCAGTCTATGCCCACGGCTTTCTCACCGTGGACGGGGCCAAGATGTCCAAGTCCCGGGGTACCTTCATCAAGGCGCGCACCTACCTGGATCATCTCAATCCGGAATACCTGCGCTACTACTTTGCCGCCAAGCTGGGATCAGGTGTGGATGACATCGACCTCAACCTGGAGGACTTCGCCCAGCGGGTCAACAGTGACCTGGTGGGCAAGGTGGTCAACATCGCCAGCCGCTGCGCCGGTTTCATCAGCAAACGCTTCGGCGGCAAGCTGGCAGACCAGGTCAGCGAGCAGACTCTGTTCAACGAGTTTGTCGCTACCGGCGAAACCATTGCCGTACACTACGAGAAGCGGGAGTTCAGCCGCGCCGTACGCGAGATCATGGCCTTGGCCGACCGCGCCAATCAGTACATCGATGAACAGAAACCCTGGGTGGTAGCCAAGGAAGAAGACAAGGAGGCCGAACTGCAGGCCATCTGCAGCGACGGCCTCAACCTCTTCCGCTTGCTGATCGGCTACCTGCGCCCGATCCTGCCAGGCACCGCCGAGATGGCGGAGGCCTTCTTGCAGATCGAACCCCTGTCCTGGGATCAACTGACCACCCCGCTGACCGGCCATACCATCAGCAAATTCAAACCGCTGATGACCCGGGTAGACCCCAAGCATATCGAGGCCATGCTGGAGCATTCCAAAGAGGATCTGGCGGCACAGGCACCGGACAAGCCGGCCAAACCGGCGGCCGATTCACCCTTGGCCAGGGATCCCATCGCCGACACCATCCAGTTCGACGACTTCGCCAAGCTCGACCTGCGCATAGCCCGTATCGCCAAGGCGGAGCATGTGGAAGGGGCGGATAAGCTGCTGCAGCTGACCCTGGATTTGGGTGGCGAGACCCGCAACGTCTTTGCCGGCATCAAGTCGGCCTATGCGCCTGAAGACCTGGAAGGCAAGCTCACCGTGATGGTGGCCAACCTGGCGCCGCGCAAGATGCGCTTTGGCATATCCGAAGGCATGGTGCTGGCGGCCGGACCCGGTGGCAAGGAGCTGTTCATCCTCAATCCCGACGAGGGTGCACAGCCCGGAATGCGAGTGAAGTAGGGATCGAGATTAGTCCTGAACTGATAGTACAATGCCAGTTAAGTTGATAACAAACAAACAGGAGTTGCCTTCCTATCGGGACGCCTGGAATCAACTTGCGGATAAGATGCAGAGCCCATTGCTGAGGTTTGAATGGTTCTACCACGCTGCAATGGAACTACATCCTGAAGAAGAGATAGCTGTTGCGATCTGTGAAGAAGACAATGCAGTAATTGCGATTGCACCGTTAGTGGTAAGTCGTCATAAGGCCGTACCGACCCTTGAGATAATTGGCGCCAAGAATCTCTATGAACCCACAAACTGGCTGTATGAGAGTGCAGATGCAGTAAGACAGGTTGTCGTCAAAGTCATTCAGTTGGGAATGCCAGTAAGTCTTATACGCATGCCTCAGGATTCAGCGGTAAGACAGGCCTTTGATAAAGTACCAGGATACAAAGGCCTGTTCTTTTATCGCCACTCCACCCCAGCAAATTATTTTGAACCTGATCTGACCGAAGAAACAGATGTTCGCGCTGAGTTATCGGCCCTGTTGTCTTCCAGCCGTCGCAACGATTTAAAGCGGACTCGAAAGCAACTGGAGAAAATCGGAACAGTAAACATTGAAGTGATCAATCCGGATACGTCCAATCTGGATCATCACTATCAAAGACTCATGAAAGTGGAACACGCAAGCTGGAAAGGCAAGGAAAACAGTTCACTGTTGGCGAATAAATCAATGCAACGTTTTTTCCAGGACTACTCTCGTGACATGTCAGCCATATCCAAGGTAAGGATTTTCTTCTTGACGGTGGGTGAAGATGATGCCGCCATGTATTTGACCATCCAGCATGCCTCAGCACTCTGGATACTAAAAATCGGGCATGACGAGCGTTTCCATAAAATGTCACCCGGTTTTCAAATGGCCATGGAAACCATCATCTATGCTGCTGAACAAAAGCTGGAACGATATGAATTTCTCGGCTGTGAGGAGAGTTGGCAGTCTATGGTGCCAATCAAACAACATCAACTGGGCACCTATCTGTTTATCCCGGTCAGCGTTAAGGGGTTTATCTATTTCACCAAACTGGTTACGCATCTGATTAAAGGCAAATTACATAGATAGGTCAGCTTAGGCGTTTTCCTTGCGCGCCCCATCTCCTGTTCCACCCATATTCCATATACCTTGCTGCATGTCACAACTAAACATATCACTCTATCAGCCCTTGCTGTAACAGAATGCAGCCAAGACGCACCGCGTTGTTCGACAAAAATCCATAATAGTGCGCCACAACAATTTTCAGTACGAGTTAAGCTATATCCAATGCTGGTTCAGACCAAGGTGAGATCGGGTTTATTCTTTCCCGACCCACATCTTCTGATGTTCAAAGACAATTCTTGTTGCAACGTATAGCCAGATAACCTGAGAAAGTGCTCACCCCTTCGCTGCTTCCAGCGCCTGGCTGATATCGGCAATGATGTCATCCACATGCTCAATCCCGATAGAGAGACGCACCATATCGGCACTCACACCCGCGGTCGCCAACTCCTCTTCGTTGAGCTGACGATGGGTGGTGGATGCAGGATGACAGGCCAGGGACTTGGCGTCGCCGATATTCACCAGACGCAGGATCATCTGCAAGGCGTCGATGAAACGTGCGCCCGCCTCTATGCCCCCCTCGATGCCGAAGCTGAGGATGCCCGAGGCCTGGCCCTTGGTGATCTTCCGGCAGCGCTCGTAGTGGGGGCTCTCCGGCAGGGCGGCATAGTTGACCCACTTCACCTGGGGCTGCTGTTTCAGATACTCCGCCACCTTAAGGCTGTTCTCGCAGTGGCGTTCCATGCGCAGACCGAGGGTCTCCAGGCCCTGCATGATGAGGAAGGCATTGTGAGGCGAGATTGCCGAGCCGGTATTGCGCAGGGGCACCACCCGACAGCGGGCGATATAGGCCGCCTCTCCCAGGGCCTCGGTGTAGACCACCCCGTGGTAGGAGGGATCGGGCTCGTTGAGCATGGGGAAGCGCTCCTTGTTGGCCACCCAGTCGAACTTGCCGGAGTCGACGATGATGCCGCCCACAGAGGTACCGTGGCCGCCGATATATTTGGTCAGGGAGTGGACGATGATGTCGGCCCCATGTTCGAAGGCACGGCAGAGATAGGGGGTCGCCACGGTATTGTCAACGATCAGGGGCACCCCATGGCGGTGGGCGATCTCGGCCAGCCTCTCCAGGTCCACCACGTTACCGGCCGGGTTGCCGATGGATTCACAGAACAGCGCCCGGGTTCTGTCATCGATCAGGCCCTCCAGTTTCTCGTATTCATCGAAGGAGGCCATGCGCACCTCGATGCCCTGCCGCGGGAAGGTGTGGGCAAAGAGGTTGTAGGTGCCACCGTAGAGTTGGCTGGTGCTGACGATATTGTCACCGCTCATGGCGATGCACTGGATGGCATAGGTGATGGCCGCCATCCCCGAGGCCACTGCCAAGGAGCCTATCCCCCCCTCCATCTCGGTCAGGCGTTGCTCCAGCACTGCCGTGGTAGGGTTCATGATCCGGGTGTAGATGTTGCCGGCCACTTTCAGATCGAACAGGTCAGCACCATGTTGCGTATCGTCAAAGGTATATGAGGTGGTCTGATAGATTGGAACCGCAGCTGCCTTGGTGGTGGGTTCCGATGCGTAGCCGGCATGTAGCGCCAATGATTCTAGTTTCATGATTACTCTTCATCCTCAATCTTTGGTAATGGCTTGTTTTTAATCACCCCGGTTGAGCATGGAATTATGCACCCCGGAGAGTGCTTTTTTTTTGAATTTTCTGCCCCTCGCGGGAGTGCTGGCCTGTAATTCGGGCCTGAAACACTAATTTTATTCACCACATTCCGCGCCATTTGCGGCATATCAATGCGGTATATGGCATAGATACGCATAGTAGCGTGAAATTACCCATTACACACGAGTTGTAACGATTCCAACAGCCGCTTATCCTTACGCCATAACGCATTTTTCGGTCTTTTTTATGCAAGAGTACGCCCTAATCCTGATCAGCACCGTGCTGGTGAATAACTTTGTCCTGGTGAAATTTCTGGGATTGTGTCCATTCATGGGCGTTTCGCGCAAGCTGGAAACGGCGACCGGTATGGGCCTGGCCACCACTTTTGTGCTCACGCTCTCCGCCATCTGCTCCTATCTGGTCAACGAGTATCTGCTGATTCCCCTGGGCTTGGAGTTCCTACGCACCATCGCCTTCATCCTGGTAATCGCAGTAGTGGTCCAGTTCACTGAGATGGCCATGCACAAAACCAGTCCCATGCTGTATCAGGTTCTGGGTATCTTCCTACCGCTGATAACCACCAATTGTGCCGTACTTGGAGTGGCCCTGCTCAATACCCAGGAACAACACGGTTTCATCGAATCAGCACTCTACGGATTTGGCGCTGCGGTGGGCTTCTCTCTGGTCCTGGTACTTTTTGCCGGTGTTCGCGAGCGGGTTACCGTCGCGGATGTCCCTGAACCCTTGCAAGGCAACGCAATCGCATTGATTACTGCCGGATTGATGTCCATGGCATTCATGGGCTTCGCGGGATTGGTCAGCGTGTAAGGAACACCAATCGATGTTAGTTGCCATCTTCACCATCTCAGCCCTTGCCGCCCTGTTCGGCCTGCTGCTGGGTTATGCCAGTATTCGTTTTCACGTGGAAGGGGACCCGATTACCGATCAGATCGAAAAGCTGTTACCCCAGACCCAGTGCGGTCAGTGTGGCTTTGCCGGCTGTCGACCCTATGCAGAGGCCATTGCCGGGGGTGAATCAGAGATCAATCTCTGTCCCCCAGGCGGTGAAGCGACCATGATTGCGCTGGCTGACCTTCTGGGGCGGGATCCCGTACCCCTGGATGCAGATACTACCCAAGAGAAAGCGAAAGCCATCGCCCTGATCAAGGAGCAGGAGTGTATCGGCTGCACTCTCTGCCTACAGGCTTGTCCGGTGGACGCTATTATTGGCGCCGCTAAACAGATGCATGTTGTCATAACCGATGAATGCACCGGTTGCGAGCTTTGCCTGCCCCCCTGCCCCGTCGACTGCATAGTGATGGAGCCGATCCCAGTAAGCACAGGCAACTGGCGCTGGCCCTTTCCATACAGCGGTGTGCAAGCGATCGCAACCTCCGAAGTGCTCGAGAAGGCGGGCTGAATCCCATGTATGTTGAATCGAAAAAAGGCAAGACCAGGGAGCTTTGGCGATTTCACGGCGGTCTGCACCTAGCGGAGAAAAAAGAGATCTCACTGCAAAAACCGTTGCAACGCGCCACCCTGCCGAACCGACTGGTACTGCCTCTGCAACAGCATATCGGTGTCCAGGCACAACCCCTGGTTGCTGTCGGAGACAAGGTGCTGAAGGGACAGGTCATTGCCAACTCAACAGCCCCTGTCTCCGCACCCCTACATGCATCCACCTCGGGTGTGGTGGTTGATATCGGCGAACATAGGGTTCCTCATCCTTCTGGATTGGTGGATCAATCCATCGTCATCGAACCGGATGGTAATGACACATGGGGGGAGCTACCCGACCCGATCACCGATTTTCGATCCGCCGACAGCCAGGTTTTGCGCCAACGTATACGCGAATCAGGCATCGTGGGCATGGGTGGCGCCACTTTCCCTTCCGCGATAAAACTCAATCCGGGCAAACCGATCAAGACCCTGATCATCAATGGCGCCGAGTGCGAACCCTATATCACCTGCGACGACAGATTGATGCAGGACTATGCACAACGGGTCATGGCAGGTGCACGCATACTACAGCATATGCTGCAGAGTGAAGAGTGTCTGATCGCCATCGAGGACAATAAACCCGAAGCGATCCTTGCCATGTTCCAGGAGTTGCGCGAAGAGGAGAATATAGAGGTTGTGCGGATACCGACCCTCTACCCGAGCGGTGGTGAAAAACAGTTGATCAGGATCCTTACCGGACGTGAGGTCCCCACATCCGGATTGCCCGCCCAGGTGGGTGTGATCTGCCACAATGTCGCCACAACCGCAGCTGTAGCGGATGCGGTACTCGAAGGTCGACCATTGGTATCCCGCATCGTGACAGTCACCGGGGAAGGGATCCGGGAACCGGGCAACTTTGAGGCCCCGCTGGGTATACTCGCCGGTGATCTGATCGCCCAGGCAGGCGGCTACATGGAAAAACAGCCGCAGCAATTGATCCTGGGTGGTCCCATGATGGGATTCGACTTGACCACTGATCAGGTACCGATAACCAAGGGAGCCAACTGTCTGCTCTGCCCGACCGCCCACGAGAGCCCTCCGCCGCAACCGGCCAGGGCATGCATCCGTTGTGGACGCTGTGCAGACGTCTGCCCGGCAAATCTGTTGCCACAGCAGATGTATTGGTACAGCCGTGCCAAGGATCTGGACAAGGTTCAGGATTACAACCTGTTCGACTGTATCGAATGCGGCTGTTGCTCCCATGTCTGCCCATCCCATATACCCCTGGTCCAGTACTATCGTTATGCCAAGGCAGAGAGTTGGGCACAGGAGAAGGAGCGGCGCAAATCCGAGCACGCCAAACAGCGGCACGACTTCCGGGTCTCACGTCTGGAGCGACTGGAAGCCGAACGCAAAGCAAGATTGCGTAAAAAGAAACAGGACCTTAAGAGTAAGCCTGCGGCCAAAAAGGGTGACAAACCCAAGCAGGAGACTAGTGCAGAGGATGCCAAACAAGCGGCCATCGAAGCAGCCATGAAAAGAGCGGCCGAGAAAAAGGCCAAGCAGCAACATACACCAAAAAACACCGATAACCTGACATCTGCCCAACAGGCGCAGATAGAGGCGGTCGATAATAGACGCAAGGTTGCCAACAAGGAGAGTGAGCAACAACAGGAGCATCCTGAATAATGGAATTCCATACCACCAGCTCACCCCACACCAAGCACATCAATCGGGTCGATAAGGTGATGCTGCAGGTCGTATTGGCACTTATCCCGGGGATCCTTGCCTTGATCTTCTATTTCGGCTGGGGGGTGCTGATCAATATTATATTGGCTGTCCTCGCCGCAACCGCCTTCGAGGCGCTGGTAATCAAGCTGCGAAAACGCCCCGTACTTCCGGTATTGTCAGATCTAAGCGCAATTGTCACCGCGCTGCTTTTCGCCATTGCAATCCCTCCCCTGCTACCCTGGTGGCTGGTAATTCTGGGCATGGCCTTCGCCATCATCATGGTCAAACAGATGTATGGTGGCCTGGGTTACAACCCCTTCAACCCCGCCATGGCTGCCTATGTCCTGTTGCTGATCTCCTATCCAGTGGAGATGACCAGTTGGCTGCCACCTTTCATTTTGGCTGAGCAACCGCTCAATCCATCACAAATCCTGGCTTACAAGTTTAGCGGTGTTCTCCCGCATCAGGTGACGCTGGATGCCATCACAATGGCCACACCACTGGATCAGATGCGCACCAATCTCGACCTCAACCATATGATCAGTGAAATCCGGAAAAGCCCGTTGTGGGGAGATTTTGGCGGACTGGGCTGGGAGTGGGTTGGTAACTGGTTCCTTATGGGGGGTATCTGGATGGTCTATAAACGTACCATCACTTGGCAGATCCCCCTGGCGTTTCTTTCCGGCCTGATCGGCATGGCCACACTCTTCTGGCTGTTCGATGCCGAGAGCTTTCCATTTCCACTGTTTCATCTGTTCAGTGGTGGAGCCATTCTCGGCGCCTTCTTTATCGCAACCGACCCGGTAACCGCCTGTACCACCCGTGCCGGTCAGTTGATCTATGGTGCCTCAATCGGGGTGCTTGTGTATATCATTCGTACCTGGGGTGGGTATCCGGACGCCGTGGCCTTTGCGGTTCTGCTGATGAATATGGCAGCACCGACAATCGATTACTATACCCGCCCACGAACCTATGGGCATGGCGAGGTGAAGCGTGAATAAACAACATGCCATATTTATCGCGGCCGCAATACTTGCATCCTTTGCCATATTAGGTACATCGCTGGTAACCCTGACCCATGCCTTCACCAAGGAACGTATCGCACTGAACGAGCGTGAAACCCTATTGCGTTCACTACACGCCCTTGTACCGCCGGAAAGCATCGACAACGACATGATCGCTGATGTGATCACGGTAAGTGCGCGTGATCTGCTCGGCTCAGATGCGACGACTGTCTATCGGGGCCGCAAGCTGGAACAGCCGGTCGCCACGGTATTGACCAGCATCGTACCCAACGGTTACAGCGGACCGATCAAACTGCTGGTGGCAGTCCGATACGATGGCACATTGGGTGGCGTAAGAGTGATCAGCCACAAGGAAACCCCTGGTCTGGGCGACAAGATAGAAGAGTCCCGTTCCGACTGGGTATATAGCTTCAACGGCAAATCACTAACAAATCCAGGATTGAAAAAATGGGGGGTCAAACGGGATGGCGGGGTATTCGATCAATTCACAGGCGCCACAGTGACGCCACGCGCCATTGTCAAAGCGGTAAAACAGACGCTGTTATATGTGAAAGACCACAAAGATGCGCTCTATGATCGTTCCGCAGCGATTCAGCAAGAGGGGTAAGCGATGGCCGAAATAAGATACCGTGACCTTATCAACGAAGGACTGTGGCACAACAACCAGGCACTTGTCGCCCTGCTTGGCCTGTGCCCACTCCTGGCCGTGAGCAATACAGCCATCAATGGCCTTGGCTTGGGGCTTGCGACCACAGCGGTCCTGGTTGCTTCAAATACCACTGTCTCTCTGATACGTAATTTCGTACGTCCGGAAGTGCGCCTACCTGTGTTTGTCCTGGTAATAGCCTCATTCGTCACCGCCATAGAATTGGCTATGAATGCCTATTTCCATGAGTTGCACAAGATACTCGGTATCTTCATCCCATTGATCGTCACCAACTGCATCATCATCGGCCGGGCCGAGGCCTTTGCATCCAAAAACAACCTCTCCCGCTCACTGGTGGACGGCATCAGTATCGGTATCGGTTTCACATTGGTACTGCTTACCCTAGGTGCGATGCGAGAACTGATTGGGCAGGGAACCCTATTCGATCAGGCACACCTGATGTTTGGTGAGGCTGCACATGGCCTCACCATCAGGATTGAAAATTTTCCAGGTATGCTGATAGCGATACTTCCCCCTGGCGCGTTTATCGGATTGGGACTGTTGATCATGTTCAAGAACCTGATCGACCAACGCCTCGCCGCCAGGGCGGTTGAGAAATCAGACTATCCCGAAGGCGCCGAAGGCATAGCAAATACATAGCACCTTTAAACTTTGTCAGGCCGCAACATGCGAGTGCATCGATTCTTCACTTCTCAAAATCTGCAGAG
Source organism: Candidatus Thiodiazotropha sp. CDECU1 (assembly GCF_963455295.1). Lineage (NCBI taxonomy): Bacteria > Pseudomonadati > Pseudomonadota > Gammaproteobacteria > Chromatiales > Sedimenticolaceae > Candidatus Thiodiazotropha > Candidatus Thiodiazotropha sp. CDECU1. Next base: position 714,829 of record NZ_OY734020.1, on the reverse strand, counting down.
GGATTCGCAGATTACCCTTGAGGAGGACCCGTCACACCATATTCACCAGGTATTGAGACTTCGCTCTGGAGATGATGTTGTCCTGTTCAACGCGAATGGCGAAGAGCATGCCGCAACCCTTATTCAGGTCAGCAAACAACAGGTAGTGGCCAGCATCGGTGAAGCACTCCGGCATGAAGCGGAAAGCAGATTGGCGATTCACCTCCTGCTTGGCTTATCCCGCAGCGAGCGCATGGATTTCGCCATCCAGAAGGCAACCGAACTTGGGGTGAGTCGAATAACACCGCTCTTAACCGAGCGCTGCGTGGTCAAGCTGAATGAGAAAAAGAGCGCCAGTCGGCTGATTCATTGGCGCCGCATCATTATCAATGCCTGTGAGCAGTCGGGACGCTGCCGCATACCAGTCATCGATAAAGCGTTGGAGTATGGGGATGCATTGAGCCATACCGAGGCCGGAACCTCTATTTTGCTCGATCACCGCAGCCAATTGACTCTGCATCAGATAGAGCCTCCCCAAACCAATCTCTGCATACTCATTGGTCCCGAAGGAGGACTGACCAGTGGGGAGCGCCAATTCGCGGTGCAGAAGGGTTTTATCGGGATTCGCCTGGGCCCGCGGATCATGCGTACCGAAACAGCGCCACTGGCAAGCATAGCCGCCGCACAAACGCTTTGGGGTGATTTCTGCAACTGAAGTTCAACCGATATGCGGTGTCTCCAGGTAAGCGGCTGATTGCATCTCTTTCAAACGGCTCGCCGTACGCTTGAACTCAAATGTCAGGCGGGTACCTGTATAGAGTCTTTCCGGTTGATCCTCCGCACTCAGAACCAGATTGACCTTTTGGTCATAAAAAACATCCACCAGATTTATAAAACGTCGCGTGCGATCATCCCAGGTGCCATCGAGATAGGGAATATCCGAGATAAACACCGTATGGTGACAGCGCGCCAACTCAAGGTAGTCGTTCTGCCAGCGCGGGGGACCACACAAGGCATTGAAGTCACACCAGATAACACCGTTGGCACGCTTGACAAACCGGATCGGCCGACCCGGGACGGAAAAGCGCTCCCTGCTCACTATCTCACCACTTACCAGACGCCCGAACTCCCGACTCATCTTTTGCGCCGCGTTGTCGCCTAATGGCGTATGGTAGACGGTTGACTCCTCGAACAACTGCAGTCGGTAATCATCGTCTCCCATCAACTCAATCACATGATTGTTTCGTTTCAGGATATCGATGGCAGGCAGAAAGCTTTCACGCTGTATACCCCCAGGATAGAGTTCATCGGGATGACGATTGGAGGTTGTCACCAGAGTTATTCCCGATTTTTCCAATGCTGCCAGCAGGCCTCGCATCAACATTGCATCGCCGATATCGATAACGTTGAACTCATCGAAACACAACACCCGCATTCGGTGCGTCATTTCATCAGCGATCAATTCCAGTGGCGCACTTTCACCCTCGAGCTGCTGCAACTGTTTATGGATTTGCCGCATAAAACTGTGAAAGTGGTGGCGTTCGACACCGACTTCCTTGTAGTGTGTAAAGAACAGATCCATCAACCAGGTTTTACCCCGGCCCACTCCTCCCCAAAGATAGATACCCTCTACCGGTATCTCCCGCTTTTGCCAAAACCAACCACTGGATCTTTTTTTCCGCTGCAATTCCCTTGCGAGCCGATCGAAGGCGGTGACTACAGCCTCCTGATGGGAGTCAGGTTTAAAACCGTTTTTTTGCAGCTGCTCTGTGTAGCGTCGATGAAGAGACAAGGGGAATGAATAGGAGGCAGGTATCAGGTTGCGACATCTATAACTTGTCGCTCGATCTCATCCAGGTCAGGTATCATTGCCGGACTCAGGTCCAACTCAACCTGCTGTTTAATCAGCGGATCAAGATCATCTTCGGGATTGACCGGCGTGACGTTGTTGGCACCCACTCTGACAAGGCTTGGAATGGCCTGAACCAGTAGGCCTATATGGGTAATCCTTTCATGCTGGCCCAGCGTATTCATGACCATGATTCTGCCACGATTCCCGGGTATAACCACCCGGTCTCCAAGCATACCCTCGAAAGAGACGATTGGAATGACCACACCCCGCCAGACATAACTCCCCACGAACCAATCCGGCCTTCCCGCTTCTGGCGGTTCCGGTTGCTGAAATCCAATCACTTCGGCAATGACTGCATTGGGCAATAGGAGTTGTCGTTCATGGAGTGGAATGAGGACACTTCTGACCTCCTTGACAGCGGTTTCGCTCATGATCTGCTTTCCGCCAGGACTTCGTTGATATTATCCAGCAACTCGCTCTCTTGGTAGGGTTTTCCAAGGCAGCGCTTGACGCCCAGATCCACTGCGCGTTTACGGTGCTTATCACCCACTCGAGAGGAGATCATGATGATCGGTAAGCCATAGTAATCGACAGAGTTGTTAATATGGCGCGCCAACTCGAAGCCATCCATGCGCGGCATCTCGATATCCAGCAACATTATATCTGGCACCTGTTCCTGTAAAAGCGCAACGGCTTCCACACCATCCTTTGCGGTAACCACTTCCATATCATGCCGTTCAAGCAAGCGGCTGGTGACTTTACGCACGGTGATGGAGTCATCCACCACCATAACCCGCAATTGATCCTCAACCCGCTTCTCCGGTTTCTCGCTGACCAGGCTGAGCGGAGATGTTGCGTGGGTAGCATCCATACGCACCAGGGCAGCGAGATCAAGAATCAGGGCAACCCTGCCATCGGCAAGAATAGTGCCGCCGGTAATCCAGCGTACACTACCAACCTGTTTACCCAGCGACTTGACTACGACCTGTCTGCTTCCAAGCAGTTCGTCGACCTGTAATGCTGCCTGATGATCGCCTGTTTGCAATAACAATAGAGGCAGCCAGCGTGTCGTTTCAGGTATATCATGCTTGCCCATCCCCATCATACTGCCAAGGTAATTCACCTTGTAGTTCTTAGCGCCGTAATTAAAACCTTTACCCCCTCCCTCGTAACATGCCAGCAGCTCTTGACGGCGAATCCTCACCACACCCGAAATGCTGCCATGGGGAACTGCATAGATCTCTTCCCCGGCACGCACCAGCAGGGCATCTGAGATTGCCAGGGTTAGTGGCAACCTGATGATAAAACTGGTTCCGCGACCAGGTTGGGAATCGATCTCCAGAGATCCACCCAGCTGTTTAACCTCACTGGTCACCACATCAAGGCCGACGCCACGCCCCGAGATCTGAGTAACCTCTTTGGCGGTACTGAACCCTGGCAGCAATACACATTGAATCAGGTCATCGTCGCTAATCTCGGCGTTGGCATCGATCATGTTCTGTTCCAACGCACGCTTGCGGATCGCTTCGATATCCAATCCTCTTCCATCATCGGAAAGAGTGATCAGTACATCGGTCGCCTCGCGATCGAGATAGAGGGAAACTCTGCCTACCTCCTGTTTCCCGGCCTTCTGTCTATCTTCGGGAAATTCGACACCGTGCGAAACCGAATTACGCAACAGATGTTCAAGCACCGGCACCATTCGATTAAGGATGCTTCGATCCAATTCACCTTCAACGCCAAAACACTCAAGATTGGCCTTCTTGCCCAATTGACCCGCGGTCTGACGGACCAGGCGCTGCATCCTCGGTACCAATTGCGCGAACGGCACCATACGGGTACGCAGCAGACCATCCTGGAGATCGGTGGAGATGCGCGACTGTTGCAGCAGAAGTGTGTCTGTTTCACGCTGCAGGTCTCGCAGTGATTCATTGATGTTCCCTAGGTCATTGACCGTCTCCATCAAGGCCCTTGAGAGCTGCTGCATGGTAGAAAATCTATCCAGTTCGAGTGGGTCGAACTCGGTCTTTTCGCGATCATCTTCATGCTCGCGTTCCCAGCGGTAGATGATCTGTGCCTCGGTTTCTATTTCCAGGTTTCTCAATTGAGTATGCAATCGAGATACAGTCTGTTCCAACTCTGACAGGTTGAACCCAAGCACACTGTTCTGTTGTTCCAGTCTTGCCCTGTAGATACTCACTTCACCCGCATGATTAACCAGGCGATCCATGAGATCCGCATTGACACGCACCTGCTCCTTGGTAGGCTTAAAACTCTCCTCATCCTCTTTCTTGTCCGGTTCGAGCAGCTTTGCAATCTCTTCGTTGAACGGAAGCACTGTTGCCGATTCAACAGTCTCTACCTTTTCCAATTGCTCGCTGACTTCGCTTTCCTGCACTTCCTGGATCGCTTCAACCAAATCCGCATGAGAAGGTGTAGGCTCTCCACCAAGCAAGTTTTGCAATTGCTCTACCTCGGTGTCCGAGGCGGGAACTTTACCGGATTTTGCAATTGTATCGATCTGTTGAGCCAAGTGATCAATGGCATGCCTTAACGCATCTGTGACCATATCAATCGGATCGATCTCTTTTTCAACGATGGCTGTCATCACCGACTCGATGGAGTGACTGAGATCACCCACCGGCATGATACCGGCCAGTCGCGCACTACCTTTCAAGGTGTGAAGATTTCGTTGCACGCCTTCGATTGCAGCATGATCTTCGACATTTTCGAACCATTGCTGGTAACTGCTCTCGATATGTTCGATGAACTCCTTCGCCTCTTCGATGAAGATCTGTATCAGCTCTTCATCTTCTCCCACATCCAGTAGCACATCATCATGCGCGAGCATGAAAGAATCATCAGTTTGCTCGGCTGCCTGCTCATTTACACCATCAATATTGAAGCTCTCGAACGGAATTTCCAGGTCTTCCTCACTTGGAGCTGCTTCATCTACCTCATCAACACTCTCTTCAAACTCTTCCAGTTCATCCTGTACTTCCGGATCTAAGAGTTCTTCAATCGAATCCTCTTCCAATGATACGCTATCGATAATTTCCTGGATCCGCTCTATCAACAAATCAGCTCGATGAATCTTACCGGTGGTTGCGACATCATCTATTTGAGTGGCAATTAAATCGATTGCCTGTCGTGTGACTCCAAATACGCTATCTGTAGCTTCTATCTGCCCCCTGACCACTGCGTTCAGCAAAGACTCCATTGCATGACTAAGGTCACCCACAGGTTCGATCCCGGCCAGGCGTGAACTTCCCTTGATGGTGTGCAACGTCCGTTGCATCCCATCCAGACCTTTATGGTCAGCCCGATTCTCATTCCAGAGTTTATAATTCTCCTCCAGGGCTTCCAGCAATTCACGTGACTCCTCCAAGAAGATCTCAACCAGCTCCGGATCCTCACTCACTTCGAACAGATCTCCATCATGGAGAAAGCTCATCGGCTCATCATAGTATGAGGAGGTGTCTACCGCTTCCACCTGTTCAGCATCAAGACTCGATTCCTCATCCTGGAGAGACTCATCATCGAGGATTTCATCCTCTGCCTCGATAAGCTGCATCTCCTCCTCAAATGACTCATCCTCGCCTTCACTCTGCGCAGTCTCCTGCAGGCCCGTACTGGTGACAGGGGCCTCCAGATCGGATAGCAGTTGGGTTGAGTAGCGCAGCTTCCCTTCTCGTTCGGTGTCATCGACCTGGGTCGCCAGGATATCCAAGGTCTGACGCACCATGTTCTGTAGGGACGATTCCGGCTTGATCTCTTCGCGGGATATGCGTTCGAAAAAGTTTTCCAGACTATGGCTTAAATCTCCAATTGGATTGATGCCCGCTAATCTGGAACTCCCTTTAAGGGTGTGCAGTGAACGCTTGAATTCGTCCACGACACTGCCGTCCAGGGGTGATTCAATCCAATTGTTATAGCACTGCTCGAGATTCTCCAATATCTCCCGTCCCTCTTCGACGAAGATCTCAACTAGTTCCTCATCCCCATCAACCTCAAACAGGTCTTCGTCTAGCTGGTAACTTGGCAGGTTCACCAGGTTGGATTCATTCACCTCCTGAGCTGAATCCTCATGAGATTCGGACAGTTCAATCTCCACCTCGTCAGGCTGCGAATCTTCATCCAATTGAAATGGCACGATATTGTCGTCGACAACCGGCTCCTCGAGTTCCCCGGTCGCAGACTCGTTCATCAGCTCTACATCAGCAGCTTCCCCACCTTCCTCAACAGGCAGTTCAAGTTCAGCTTCTGACTCGGAGCCCAATTCATCTATCACCGGCGTCTCGGGCGCGACAGGTTCAGACTGCGCTTCGGTTATTGCCAGCTCCTCACCCTCCAGCTGTTCTCGCGCGCTCCGCAAGCCACTAATGTAGGTGTCTATATGGGGTTCTGGCAGGCTCTCTTCCGGCAACCAGCTGAGTAGCTTCCGAATGTACCCAACGCTACCGCCAATCAGTTCAAGAACGCTTTCATCGGCAACATGTCGACCCTCATGCAAGACTCTGGCATAGGCTTCCATTGCATCGCTGAGCATAGCGATTGGCGATATACCCGCCATATGCGCACTGCCATGCAGGGTATGGCAGGCACGCACTACTTCTTCCGGTATCAGTACCTCTGTTTTCCCGTCTCTTACCCCATTGATGAATTGCTCTATCTCAAGCAGATGCTCCTCAGACTCTTCAGCAAATACATCGAGCAGCTCTGAATCTATCTCGATCTCTAAATCAGAATCGGTGAAATCCTCGAGTAAATCCTCCTCGGTCATCTGTTCCGAAACTGGCTCTTCAACATCCGTGGCTGCTTCTATTACAGGGTTATCGGTATCACTATCCTGTTCAGAATCGAGACCTGAAAAATCAGACCTGTCGGTATCTATTTCCAGGCTGGAGAGGTCGTCGAGCAGGGTTTCAAATTCCTGTTCAGACTCAGTTCCGCTATCAGCCGCTTCCACCTCCGCTTGTTCATCCTGAGCAACCAGACTGGAAGCTTCACTCAAGGCATCTTCAACTATTTCTGACGGTTGTGTATCCGTATCAATTAGAGGTTCTGCATCGGCCGTTGGCATGGGTTTGCCCTCTGCCAACGCATAGGCCTGACGCTGTATAAACTCAACATCAATATCGGGATAAACCCCCCTCTCCTGACAGCTGATCAGCTCGGGTAGTGAATCGACCACTCGATTCAACAGATCCATCATGTCCGGGTTGACCTTGATGGTCTCATCGATCAAGCGGTTCAACATATTTTCAACCGCCCAAGCCAACTCACCGATCACCTTTGCACCAACCAGGCGTCCACTTCCCTTCAGTGTATGGAAGGAGCGTCGAAACGTATTCAGTGCTTCTCTGTTATTCTGATCCCGTTGCCACTGTGGCAGGTATTCCCGGATTGCCTCCAACTCTTCTTGGGCCTCTTCAGTGAAGATTTCAAGAATCTCAGGATCGATGTCCTCGAGCACCGGTTTATCCACCGAGGCAATTTCTGGTTCTGGTTCTGGTTCTGGCTCTGGCACACGAACTTCCGCCTCTTGCTCAGGCGCCGAACCCTCACCTTGCAGCGGAATGATTTCGACCTCTGGCTGTGGCTGTTCAATCTGCAGACTGCTTTCACCCAGCTCAAGATCAGAGACCTCTTCCTCATCCAGCTCAATGCCTTCTGTGTGATCGGCCGACTCTTCAAGTTGGATATTTTCCGCCGGCTGGGTATATGGCGTAACCTGGACACCACTCACTTTTTGCAGATCATTCAATGCAGCCTGAGCGATTGCCAGGATCTCCTGACGATTACCGGCGCCGTCAACCAGAGTCTCAAGATAGTACTCAATACTACTAACCACATCCGCCAGCGAATTTAGTTGCTGACGTTCCGGAATGTGTTCGCCTTCGATCAGATAGGATTGTACAAACACACCTGTATGAGACATCAAATCAGCAGCCTCACGCAGGTTGAGCATATTCAGTGCACCTTCCACCCGTCTGAAACACTCGTAGACGTTGTGTAAAACCGAAATGTTATCCGTGGCCTCAGTGAAGCTGATGATCGCCTCCTTGGCCTTGGCAATCTCTACCTTTGCTTCTCTGACTGTCTGCTTGATCAGGTTCTGATATTCGCCATCTGGGAGCGTCTGCCCCAACTCTTCTTCGCTTGGCGCTTCCTCCCTGGCTGGCTGGAATGTATGCAGGGTACTGAGGGATGACTCCACATACAGAATATCTCCCGCCATCTCCATGAGTTCAAACTCTTCGGGCGAGATTTCCTGTTCAACAAAATTCTTTACCTTATCTGCTTGCCGGATTAGCCGTGACCGCAATGCACCTTGACCGATCATGCCAAGGGTATCCGCCAGTTTCCTGATTGGGGCCTCCAGATGTCCCAGCATCTCCATGTCGGGCTTTTCATCCCGCATGAATAGATCGAGAATATCCTTGATACGGGTCAATTCATTACCAACCGCATCCTTGATCGATTCCGCCAATTCCGCATTGGAACCGGTCAAACCCAATCTGCCTTCTGTCAATTCAGCCTCACTGGGCATGACAGAATCCAAGTTATAGGCTTCTTTAATCTCTTTGATCAACGGGTCATCGGATTGCGCCCGTGCAATGTAATAGAGCAGATTCTTCAGCAGTGCCTCAGGTGGCTTCTCGACCAGCGCCTGCTCACCACCATCGATAATCGCTTTCACCTTACGATCGAGACGACTGAACAGCTGCTTGACGGCGATGCCGGGGGCGATTGTTCCATCGATCAGGCCATGCATCAGGCCTTCTGCCACCCAGAACAGATGGTGTGCCGATTCAGTCCCTGCATGCTGATGCAGGGTGGCAAAAACATCTCGCAACAGCGGCCAGCCATGAACGGTATCCCGTTTACGATACCAACTAAGCAAGCCTAAATGATATTTCTGCCTGATTTGTCTGGCGTATTTCGGTAACTCATCATTGACGTCACCAGTAGCCCTTGCCGTATCTATCTCAGGTTTGAACAGCGCCGCTTCCGACAGCAGCGGAGCATCCCGTACTGCGCGCAGATCATTCAGCAAAGGCAGAATAATCATTGGAATGTCCGCATCACCGCCCTGTAACTTCTCCAGGTAATCGGGTAGCTGAATAAGCGCCAACATCAAGGCCTCGGCTGCATCCTCCTCCTGCCTGACGACACCCTCCGCCATGTCTCGGACCACCAGCTCCATCTCTTCGGTGAGCATGCTGGGTCCATATACCTGAACCATTTGCAACACCCTGGCAATCTGATGCAGATGGTCACCACAGATAGCAAGTGAACTGCCGTCTCCCGGTGACTCTACGTGGGCTTCAAGGGCCTGTCGGGCATGCCGAATGGAGACATCCAACTCATCCTTGACCCAATTCAGAGCACCAAAATCTTGCGCATTACTCATACTTGGCGCACTCCAATCAGAATGGTGGATGGGATAATTATGGCCATTCGCAAATGCTCATGCATCGATCGAAGTTCTCCGCCTTTAGGACGGCAACCGGAAACCAGCAACAGACTTCTGCAACTGATCGGAGAGATCAGCCAACATACCGATCGAGTTAGCCGTTTGATGGGTGCCTTCAGATGTCTGGTTGGTGATCTCCTGAATAACACTCATGGTATCCTTGACAGTCACCGACTGAGATGACTGATCCTGTGCAGATGAGGAGATCTTACCTGTCAGGTCGGCGATATATTGGGATACACTTTCAATCTCTTTCAGCGCTTCACCAGCATCCTCTGCCAATGTTGCCCCCTTGACAACACCTGAGGTACTCGCCTCCATTGAGGTTACCGCCTCGTTGGTATCAGCCTGAATGGTTTTAACCAGGGCCTCAATCTGTTTGGTGGCGTTGATTGAACGTTCAGCAAGACGCTGTACCTCGTCCGCAACCACCGCGAAACCGCGACCCGCTTCACCGGCCATGGCCGCTTGCATGGCTGCATTCAAGGCCAGAATATTCGTCTGGTCAGCAATATCATCGATCAGTTCGACGATATCACCGATCTCTTGTGAACTCTCACCCAGACGCTTGATACGTTTTGAGGTTTCCTGGATCTGTTCACGAATATTGTCCATACCGGTGATGGTATTGCGCACGGTGTCCGCACCTGTACTGGCGATCTCCACCGAGCGTTTGGCAACTTCCGCTGACTCGGTAGCATCCTGGGACATCTGATCAATGGCCTGGGTCATCGTCTTGATCGACTCATTGGCCTGAGTGATCTGCTCCGCTTGATGCTCACTGGCCTCGGCGAGATGCATGGCAGTGGCGCGACTCTCTTGGGTAGCGCCGGATACCTGTTCAGAGGTGGTATTGATGGTGGTTACCAGTTCCCGCAAGGCTTCAATAGCGTAGTTGATGGAGTCGGCAATCGCACCGGTAATGTCTTCGGTAACACTTGCTGTAACGGTCAAGTCACCATCCGCCAGATCGCCCATCTCGTCGAGCAGCTGGAGGATAGCTTTCTGGTTTGCTTCGTTCTGTCTCTTACTTGCCTGCTCCCGACGTTGTGCATCCATAATCAATTGCACACCCAACACCACCAGAAACAGTACCGCCGCCGCACCGAACACAGCGATCATCCCGGGGCCTGCCTTTATTCCAAGGATTGAGAAACGTCCCGGAGACTCACCAAATGCCGCGATCAACTCTTCTGCTGCATTACTCACACTATCGGATGAACCGTTGACCACGGATGCCGCCTCAAGGGCGGGCAGTACATCAGGGATATTGCTGATAATCTCAGTCGAATTGTCGTTTATTGTCGCAAACAAGGTGGAGACATCCGCCAGTCTCTGCTTGGCGATTTTGTCAGTAACCTTAGCAATACCCAACTCTTTATCGCCATTGATCAATCCCTGCAGGATACGACCGAAATAATCGGCATCTCGGCTGAATTGGTCAATCGCAGCAGCGGTCTCCTGACCGCCTTCAAGCACCAGATTTACATTCGAGTTGATGCGTTGGATCAACATCTCCTGTTCAGTGGCGATATAGATTTGACGCCTTGGCGCATTACTGTTGATCAAAACCTCAGCCAATTCTTCTGACAACTCCTGCAACTGGGGAACGAACTCAGATATGATCGCCGAGAACTCATCGATCGCCAGAATATTCTCCTGGGCTTTTACAATTTCATCGATATTCCCCTTCAGTTCCAGCCAGCTGTTTTCCAGACTCCGCAATGCCGGCATAACCTCAATGGGTGAAGCCGGAAGCCCCTCGCTCTTGGCACCATTTTTCAGCTCCCACATGATATTGTCGAAGCGGTCTCGACTCTGCTTCAAAGGCACGAAGGATTGGAGCTCACCACGAGCAGCGGAAATCGCATACTTTGCAATTCGCTGAGCCAGTACCTGCTGCTCGGCAGCACGGATAAGGTACTGCTCGTCATAGGACTCACGCTGGGTGGTGTGCAAGAAAGTTACGAGTGCAAGGACTAGACTCACCAAAACCAGTACGGCAAATATGGTGATTACCTTGTTGGAGGGCAACGTACTACCCGCGCGTCTACCTTTCATTCTAAATTCTCCCGAAAGCTAAAGCCCATGTCCTCGATCCGATTTTCAGCTTGCATCAGGTCGCAGCAATCTGAAAGCCTGAATCTTCCGCCAATGCGGAGAGACTGAAAACCGGCCAAGTCATGCCATCCTGATCAAATTCGAATTGAACATATTTTAAAAATTTATCGTCTGTGAAATGCGTCTTTCTCGCAGTCTCCCTGGCAAAATGACGCATGCCGACCATCTCACCTACCAAAACCCCGGTGAATCCACTTCCCAGGGTGATCACAAGCACCCGGCTGCGTCTGCCATGCCGGGTTCTTTTACCGATGAGATAGAGCTGTAGGTCAACTACCGGAATAAGAGTCCCGCGTACATTCGCCACTCCCATCATCCAGGGCTTGGAACCTGGTACGGGCGTTAATGAAGAGGGATGGTTGAGAATCTCTTTCACACTACTCAATGGGGCGACGAATCGGTCATCCCCGACATAGAACATCACGCCTTCCCAATAGCTCTGTATCAGCTTCTGCTGTGGGAGACCATAGGCTCTATCCCTACAGCGCTGTTCCAGTTCCGCGAGAAGCTCCACTACAGCTTGTGGTGTCTCAAGCGAAGCGGCAGGCGCAAGGGTTGTATCAGGCATCGATCAACGCCTTGATCTTATTCAGCAATTCAGCAGGGGCCACAGGTTTTACCAAGTATTCCGTGGCACCTTGGCGCATACCCCAGTTTTTATCTGTCTGCTGACCCTTGGTGGTAACCATAATGACCGGTATATTTGCCGTGGAGTCATTATTTTTCAGCTGTCTGGTGGCCTGGAAGCCGTTCAGGACGGGCATCACCACATCCATGAGTATGATGTCAGGCAGTTCCTGCATGGCTATATCGACACCTTCTTGGCCATCCTTCGCTACAAGTATTTGATATCCTTGTTTTTCCAGGATTTTTTTGAAGATATGGATCTCAGTAGGCGAATCATCGACCACCAGAACCCTGGCCTTTGTGTGAGTCGACACCGGCACATCAGTTTCGACGGATTGTTCGCGACCCTTGCGAAATATATTTTTCATCATCGTCTTTCTCTATCCGGTGGTTTCCTGCCTTATCGGCTGATGTCAAGATGTCTTTAAAAAGTCATGCTGCATGATTGACATAGCGTTTGATTGCTCCGAGTAATTCATCCTTGGTAAACGGCTTGGTAAGGTACTGCTCCGATCCGACAATGCGTCCACGAGCCCTGTCGAACAGTCCATCCTTGCTCGAGAGCATGATCACAGGAATATTCTTGAAGACATCGTTATGTTTGATCAGGGCACATGTCTGGTAGCCATCGAGCCGCGGCATCATGATATCGACGAAAATCACATCCGGATGGTGATCGGCAATCTTCGCCAACGCTTCGAAACCATCTGTGGCAGTTGTGACTTCACACCCTGCCTTCTTCAAAAGGCTTTCGGCTGTCCTTCGGATAGTTTTACTATCATCGATGACCATGACCTTTACACCGGAGATGTCCATTGCATTCTCATCACCGCTCACATCAAAACCCTCATGTCACGGACCTAATAAAATCTGCATCAAAGCCGGGGTCGCAAGAGAACCCAGCAATCTGACGATGCACTAAAGCACAGAGGTTCATCCTTCCGGCACCACGGTTGTCAGTCCCCACAGCTGCCACAATTGCATACCACCTCTGTAGTAAAAAATTTTGTTGGCTGGGTAACCCACACTCAAGAGCCCTTTGATAGCCCTGGGAGATTGCCCGCATTCCGGACCATTACACCAGAGAACGAGCTCTTTGGCATTGCTGAAATCCCATTTATCCGTTTTTCCTTCGCTATTGATAATGCCCATTTTCTCAAGCTTGCGGGAGAAAGCACCAACCTCACCCCTGGACTTACCCCCGAAAAGCTTCAACGCATCATCATTCTCAGGCGTACCTACTTTGCTGAGTACAGTAAAAGGTATGTTGATCGATCCGGGGATGGTGCCACGTTCAAACCATTCAGGGGTACGGGCATCAATCAGGAATCCCCGGTCATCACGCAATGTCGTCTGCATAAAGTCGAACAGCTCAACCTCACCGACCGTAGCCACCCTGGGATCCACCTGCATGGGCTGAAGGCAGAACGGCGGGCATTTCCGGGCAGTCTTTGCATAGTAGCCCTTGAGCACATATTCAGGGTCCTGGACCCGTTGAACCCTCACCGACTGCCCCTTATGGATGACGTGAAGATAGGATTGATTACCAGTGAGCTTGATTTCCAGTTCCTTTCCAGCCTGCGGCTCATCCGCAAATGCCTGCAACGACAAGATCGATATCAAGACTGCCATGGTTCCAGATTGAAATCTTCTCATGTAGATGACCCTTCTTTGTTGCCCAACCGAGCCTTGAAATATAGTACTTATGGACATCTAAACCCTACATATCAATCTATTGGCTGAGGAAACGATCCATAATTTTCTTACGTATTTCATCGATTGACGCCCCACCTTTGTACTCTTCAAAAACCTCTTCGCGAGAACGCCGCGGTAATTTCTTGTAGAAAGTAAAGCTCCCCATGTAGCTTGCTCTAAGATCATCCTCAAATGCCTGTAAACTCGGCCCCTCAACCCCCCCAGGATCGTCAGCTTCACTTTTCAGGGTGGTTTCAGTTGATTCCACCTTTTCAGCCTCAATCGATATGGCTGATAGGTATGGATCCTCTTCAGCGATGCTGAACTGCATGAATAAGAGCATTGTGCACAGCGCAAAAATCTTGTTTTTCAACAAGATATAAAATTCGCATGTGATACGGGCGGACCGTGTCGCCATCGCAACACACCTCATAATGATTTAAGTTAATTCCGTGATACTACCCTCTCCGTATGCGGGGACACACCTACAAAAATGTCCTCTACACCGGGCCTTTTGCATTTACCACGCATATAACACTCTCAAAATAGCAAGACAGCCTGCATGCATCAAGAATATACTTCCCAATTCATAAACTTAAAGCTTGCATTAAGTTTTTATGTGCCATATGTAAGTCACCATATCGGCAATAAATTTAAAAACTTAACTACGTTTTTCCACAATAAGATACCTTTATGACTATTCAACTCGGCGTAGTAATGGACCCTATCGGTACCATCAAGATCCAAAAAGACAGCACCTTCGCAATGTTGCTGGCCGCCCAGGCCCGGAACTGGCCGATTCACTATATGGAACAGAAAAATCTCTCCATGCGGGACGGTGTCTGTTGGGCGACAACCAGGGAGTTACGCCTTTGGGACGACAGCTCCAAATGGTTCGAGTTTGGTGAAAGACACCAGCTCCCCCTACATCAGCTGGACTTGGTGCTGATGCGCAAAGATCCTCCATTCGATATGGAGTACATCTATTCGACCTATCTGTTGGAGCAGGCTGAAATGCAAGGCTGCCTGGTGGTCAACCGCCCCAACAGTCTGCGAGATGCCAATGAAAAGTTGTTCACCAGCCACTTTCCCCAGTGCACTCCACCCACCCTGGTCACCCGAAATGGCGATGAGATCCGTGATTTTCACCAGCAATACGGGGATGTGATACTGAAACCCCTGGGTGGCATGGGTGGCGAGTCAATTTTTCGGATTCCTCAGAACGACCCAAATCTGGGTGTAATCATTGAGACATTGACCCTGCACGGCGGCCGATACGCCATGGCTCAACGATTCATTCCGGAGATTTCAAATGGCGACAAGCGTATACTCATGATAGATGGAGAGCCCATACCCTATGCCCTGGCAAGAATCCCCGCAGAAGGTGAGACCAGGGGTAATTTGGCGGTTGGTGGCAGGGGTGAGGGCATGCCTCTCACAGACCGGGATCGATGGATTGCCGAACAGGTGGGGCCGGTACTCAAGTCAAGGGGCATACTGTTTGCCGGACTCGATGTTATCGGTGACTATCTCACTGAGATAAACGTCACCAGTCCCACCTGTATCAGAGAGCTGGATAGTCAGTATGGACTGGATATCGCATCTGATCTAATGGATGCGATTAGCAACAAGCTAGACAAATGATAATCATCGGAAAACAGACAGATCTTCTGGGAGTGAGCCTCTTCGTTGCTGCCTGCATCCATGCTTTCATTATTTTAGGTATCACCTTCAAACCGACCGATAAAGGCAAACCTGAATTTCGCCAGCAAAGCCTGGAGGTCATGGTGGTTCGTCATCCTACCGGAGAGAACAAGAGTGATGACAAACCCGATTTTCTCGCCCAAACCAGTCAGCAAGGCGGTGGTGAGGAGCTTGATAAAATAAAACCCCAGGTTTCAGAGGCGGCAACATCTTTACCTCTACCGATGCCGGAACTTCCCGCACCCGCAAAACTGGAGACCCAGCAACATCAACAGCCTCAGCTCACCACCGAACTCTCCATGGTGAAGCTGCCTGCTCCGCCACCTCAGGAGGCGCCTCCGCCAACGCCTACGACCAAACAGCTGCTAAGCAGCAAGGAACTGGAGATTGCCAGGGTAACTGCGGATTTGGAGCAGAAGACCCGGGCCTATGCAAAAATGCCCAAGCGCAAATCGATAAACGCCAGTACTAAGGAGTATAAATATGCCGCATATCTGGACGCCTGGCGGCGAAAAGTGGAACGCATAGGTAATCTCAACTACCCCGACCAGGCTAAAAGAAGCAAGCTGTATGGCAATCTGGTGTTACACGTGGCGGTTAAAGCCGATGGCAGCGTCGAGCATGTCAAGGTGCTCCACTCTTCCGGGCATAAGATCCTTGATGATGCCGCCGTGCGAATCGTACGCCTGGCAGCTCCCTTCTCTCCCTTTCCCAATGAGATCAGAAAAGAGACTGATATCCTTGATATTACCCGCACCTGGCAGTTTTTGCGCAGCGGCAAGCTCTACTCGCAATAGCTATTGCAGCCGGCCACCTGCAACTGGATACTATAGCCCATGGGTACACACACCAATTTAACCGATCATTTCCTCATTGCAATGCCACGTCTTGAGGACCCCAATTTTTTTCATACCGTCACCTATATCTGTGAGCACACCGCTGACGGCGCCATGGGTATAGTCGTAAATCGCCCTATGGATCTCTATCTGGCGGATATATTCGAGCAACTGGAAATAGCGATCAGCACAGACAAAATCGCCAAACAATCCGTCTATATAGGCGGCCCGGTACAGAGTGACCGGGGATTCGTACTGCACGACTCCAGCACCGAGTGGGCATCGACACTCAAGGTCACCGCCGAGATCAGTGTTACGACTTCACTGGACATTCTGGAAGCCATCGCCGCGGGAAAGGGTCCTCAACACAATCTCGTTGCCCTTGGGTATGCCGGCTGGGGTGCGGGTCAACTTGAGAGTGAACTGGCACAGAATGCCTGGCTGAGCGGACCGGCCGCAAGTGAGATTATCTTCAAGCGGGCCAGCAAGGAACGTTGGCAGGCAGCCGCCGACCTGCTCGGCGTGGACCTGAGCCTGTTAAGCGGCGATACTGGTCACGCTTAGGGCCTGATAACACTAATCCAATCGGCCCTGTTACCCCTGAAAAAGCGCCAATCAAGGCGCGAGGAGTGAGGTTTGGTGATTCCAAATGAACGACGAGCAACACAGAGTGGCGCTTTTTCAGGGGTAACCCGAAGGACTGGGGCTATTTTTCCGCCCAGCAGAGCTGATTGGATTAGTGTTAACAGGCCCTAGGGTAGAATATAGGCGATTGCGAGTGGGCACCTTGCTAGGGTTTGATTACGGTAGCCGTAAAATAGGCGTCGCGGTCGGGCAAACGGTGACAGGAACGGCAACCGCACTGGAGACCTTACACTTGGTCAATCATAGGCCCGACTGGGAACGCATTGAGTCTCTAATCAATGAGTGGAGACCCCAGGCCCTGGTCGTCGGACTGCCGCTCGATGTGGATGACAGTGAAACAGATGCCACACAACCAGCTTTACGCTTCTCACGACAGCTTGAGGGGAGATTTCATATCAAGGTCTATCTGGCTGATGAGCGATTCAGCTCCTTCGAGGCCAGGGATAGACTGGGCCATAAAGCCAAGCGATTGGAAGATTATGACGCTGTTGCAGCCAAGCTTATTTTGGAAACCTGGTTAAATGAACTATAGAAAAACATTTATGGATGCCAACGAAGTCCAACCCTTGGTGGGCCGCATGGCGGATAAGGTTGGTTCTCTGCTGAATACGAGGGGGATCAGCGATCCATTGATGATCGGCATCCGTACCGGTGGTGTCTGGTTAGCGGAAATTCTGCATGCCCAACTTGGGGTGAATGACCCTCTTGGTACACTGGACATCTCTTTCTACCGGGATGATTTCACCCGCATTGGCATGAATCCGGAGGTTCATCCCTCCAATCTCCCAATACCTGTGGATGATCGCCATATCGTCCTGATAGATGACGTACTGCATACAGGCAGGACCATCCGCGCCGCACTGAATGAGATTTTCGACTATGGACGCCCTGCTTCGATCATCCTGGCCACCCTGGTCGATCGCAGCGGCCGCGAGCTACCGATACAGCCAGACGTGGTTGGACTGCATCCAGAGTTGGAACAGAATCAGCACATCACCTTGATCGGGCCAGAACCACTCGGATTGGTGATCGGAACCAAGACAAATCGAAATTCCCGAATTGATGAACAAGGTTAGACGGTTATGAGTTCCAGTAACACAACCCTGCAACTGGACGAGGAACAAAGACTACTCCACTTCCTCACCATCGATGGACTGAATAGGGCGATACTGACTGAAATTCTAGATGCGGCGGAAGGATTTACCGGGGTCTCGGAAAGGACCATAAAAAAAGTCCCTTTATGTCGAGGCAAGGTAGTTGCCAATCTCTTCTTCGAGACCAGCACCCGCACACGAACCACTTTTGAATTGGCAGCCAAACGCCTCTCGGCGGACGTCATCAACCTCAACATCAGCGCATCCGCCACATCCAAAGGCGAAACCCTGCTCGATACCCTGCGCAACCTGGAAGCGATGCACGTGGATATGTTCGTGGTGCGCCACGCCAGCAGTGGCGCCGCCCATTTCATCGCCCATCACGCCGACCGGGGGGTCGGGGTGATCAATGCCGGCGACGGTCGCCATGCCCACCCCACCCAGGCAATGCTGGACATGTTCACCATCCGTCGCCACAAAGGTGAATTCGCCGGCCTTCGGGTAGCCATCGTCGGAGATGTGCTTCACTCCCGGGTGGCCCGTTCGCAAATTCTCGCCCTCAACACACTCGGGGTCTCGGAAGTCCGGGTGGTGGCCCCGCGCACACTGCTGCCGTCGGATACCCGCAGTCTCGGTGTGCATGTCTATCACAACATGGAGGAGGGAATCTGGGATGTGGACGTCATCATAATGCTGCGTCTGCAAAAGGAGCGTATGCAGGGGGCACTGCTTCCTTCCGAGCATGAGTACTTCAGTCTCTACGGCCTCACTGAAAGACGCCTGGCACTGGCAGACTCGGATGCCATCGTCATGCATCCCGGGCCTATCAACCGTGGTGTCGAAATGGACTCCCAGGTAGCTGACGGTTCCAAATCGGTAATCCTGCAACAGGTGAGTTACGGCATCGCCATACGCATGGCGGTGATCTCCAAGGTGATAGGCACCCAAAACCTGAGCATGCAGGAGGAGGTGGCGGGATGAAAAAGAAAAAAGACATCTCTATCCTCGGCGGTCGGATCATCGATCCGGCAAACGCCATTGACCGGGTCACCGACATCCATATCTCCGGTGGTAAGGTCCTCTGTCTCGATACCCCCCCGAGGGAGTTTCAACCGACAGTCACCATCGACGCCACCAACCAAGTAGTCTGTCCGGGCCTGATCGACCTCAGCGCAAATCTGCGCGAACCCGGGGCGGAGCACAAGGCCACCATCGCCAGCGAAACCCTGGCGGCAGCCAGCAGCGGGATCACTACAATTTGCTGCACCCCAGATACTTATCCTGTCATCGACACCCCTGCCGTGGTTGGACAGATCCGACATAAGGCGCGTAAAGCCGGGTATTGCCGCCTGTTACCCCAGGGCGCTCTGACCCAAGCACTGAAAGGTGAACGGCTGAGTGAGATGGCAGCGCTCAAGGCAGCAGGATGCATAGCTGTGACCAATGCCTATACCCCATTGGCCAACACCCTGGTTCAACGCCGTGCCATGGAGTACGCAGCGACCTTCAATCTCTTGATCATGCTACGACCTGAAGATCAACATCTCAGCAACAACGGATGCGCCCATGAAGGCAAGGTTGCAGATCGACTGGGGCTACCAGGTATACCTGAGGCGGCTGAAACCGTGGCGGTGGCTCGTGACCTGGCCTTGGCGGAGACAACAGATGCAGTGATCCACTTTCATACCCTATCCAGTGCCAGTGCGGCCCGAACCATGGCCTGGGCCAAGCGTGAAGGAAGACGGGTCAGTGCCGATGTCGCCATCCACCAACTACACTTGAGTGAAACCGATATCGAGGGCTTCGACAGCAATCATCACGTCAGGCCGCCGCTGCGCAATGACAGTGATCGCGACGGCCTGCGGGAGGCAGTCGCAAAGAATGTCATTCAGGCGATCTGCTCCGATCACCAACCCCATGAAGCCGACGCCAAGGCGTCACCCTTCCCGGATACCGAGCCTGGGATTTCGGGGCTCGAGACCCTGTTACCTCTTACCCTGAAACTCGTCGACCAGGGGGTACTTGGTCTGAGCGACGCTATCGCTCGTCTGACCTGTGGTCCGGCGGACATTCTCGGCTTGCGCATGGGACGATTGAACCCAGGCCACTCCGCGGACATCTGTATCTTCGATCCCCGCCAACACTGGATAGTAGACAGGGATAAAATGATAAGCGCCGGCAAGAACACACCCTTCACAGGCTGGGAGATGCCGGGACGGGTCACACACACTCTCTTAAAGGGCCGATTGGTCTACACAAGGGACTGATAGCACCCATGAATACAACGCAACGTGACACCATCTTTCTTGAAGATGCCGAAATCCTTTCCCACCAGGCCTTCGCCGGTGATCAATTCATCATGCGCCTGCTTGCCCCCCACTGTGCCCTTAAGGCATTGCCCGGCAGTTTCGTGCATATTACCTGTGATCCGCAACTGCCAATGCGCCGCCCGATATCTATCATGCGTTGCTCGGCCAAACACGGCTGGATCGAGTTGCTCTACAAACGTGTAGGCAAAGGCACCAGTTTGCTGGCACAGCGTACCACCGGGGAGAGGATCAGTCTTTTGGGTCCTATCGGAAACCCCTTTACACCCTCCCCGAAGCGCAACAAACCCCTATTGATCGGTGGCGGCGTGGGTATGCCGCCGATGGTTTTTCTGGCGGATAGCCTGCGCAGAGACCCGCACAAACAGCCGTTTGTGATTCTCGGCTCAGAGGTCCCGTTTCCTTTTCAGCCAACACCCTCGCAAATCATCATTCCCGGGCTCGCGGATGGGGTGATCGCCAGCATGCCACTCCTGGACGACTGGGGGATTGGTTGCAGGCTTGCCAGCCTGCAGGGCTTTGCCGGCTGCTTTCAAGGCTATGTCACTGAGCTGGCGGAGCAATGGATCCGGTCTCTCAACATGCAGGCATTGAGTGAGGTTGAGATTTTTGCCTGTGGCCCCCACCCAATGCTGGAAGCGGTTGCGCAACTGGCTGCCGCCCATGATATCCCCTGCCAGGTCTCGCTGGAGGAGTTCATGGCCTGTGGTGTTGGCGGTTGTGCAGGATGTGTCGTGGAAGTACAGACACCGCAGGGACCCGCGATGAAACGGGTCTGCGTCGATGGCCCGGTATTCAATGCAGAGACCGTGTTTGTCTGATACCGGTCAGGCCCTGCCGCAGTTGAAACCGATTGTCCTGGTTATATAAAACACACCTTCTCTCAAAAGCGATGGACAAAACCGAGGCTGGCAGATTCAAGTATATAGTCCACATTATGAATATCGCCAACTGCATAACGAAGCCACTCGAATGTCAGTGCATTCTGTTCATCAGCATACAACTCGAGCCCAACCCCATAGCCGATCGCTGTCTCATCCACACTGCTGAAGCCGGGTACATTTCCGGAGAATCGTGTCACGCCCCCTAGGGCATAGAGTCGGGTACGTTTATTGATGAGAGGGAGATTACCCCTGGCATAGATGCTCACCAGGTAGTCGATCTGATAGCTGTGACCATCGACAACATCCTCCCCAAACAGGCCTATCTGCCCCTCTACAGCGAGAAACGGATTGAACTCGAAGCCACCACGCGCGAGCAAGCCGGGGCTTCGAAAACCAGCACTGGAGTCATCCTCCTTGTATTGTGGAGAGGAGACCATAACACCGATATAGCGATTTCCATCGATACCAGCACCCTGAACAGACTCCTCAGCGTTGCCTGCAGACGACAAGAGTAGGCAACCGCTAACAAGAACAACATTTAGGAATTTCATTGATCCCCTCCCTGAACTATACAAACAACAGAAATTATCCATGCCCAAGTCTTACCATGACATAGGTGAAAAAACAGCAGCATCAGCTGCCCCAGCCCTTGTTTCGCGCCTTGTTTGTCCACACCCAGACATATGCGATACCACTGACCAAGGTTGTAAAACCGGTTGCCCAGGTGAGCCAGGAAAGCAGTTGCTCAGGCAGGGCGAGCGGTCCCGCATCTGTCACAATCAACAATACCAGTACAATCTGCAACAGGGTATTCAGTTTGCTGATCAGGCTCGGGTTGGCATCCAACTCTTCAATGCTGAAATTGTAATAGAGCGCCCCCCCCATGATGGTCAGATCCCGGAAAATAACCAGCATCACCAACCACACGGGTATCAGCCCCAATCCACCCAGCACCAGAAATGAACTCATCAGCAGGGCCTTGTCGGCTAATGGATCGAGCAAACCACCCAGGTGGCTCTGCCAACCAAGCCGCTTGGCGAGAAAACCGTCAAGACCGTCTGAAAAACCGGCCACAGCGAACAGAATCAGGGCATAGGAGAATTCATGCTCAAACAATAACCAGACAATAGGGATAGTCAATAATATACGCAGAACACTGATCAGGTTTGGGATATCCTTACTCTGCATCAGAATGGTTACTCCGTTTCACGCTAGCGTAAGCGATAAACCAGGCTTTCGCCAACTAATACCTCTGAATTTTTATTTTCAATAGATGCATCAAGCTCAATCGATTCCACCGGCTCGAGTACTGCTCCAAGCTGAATCCCTCGCTCCAACGCCTCCCTGCTGCCATGGATACGGACCTTGAAATTTACCTTTTCAGTATCGGCCGACAACAGATCGAGTTGTTCGATCATTGCCAGTGATTGCAGATACTCCTTGACCAAAACGTAATCCGCCAAACGTGTAAGTCCATGCACACGAATCCTGATTTCGGTTTCCCCCAGACTTGCCTGCTGTGGGGCGTAACGCAGCGCCAGCGCATCCACGGCTTGATTTAATCCACCGCTGGCAAGTGCCAGTTTACTATTCCCGTTGGCCTGCCACCGGTTGACCTTGTCTGGAAGATAGAGCAACCATTCACCCCGCCAACTGCGACCGCCCTGTTGGGTCATACGGCCAACAAGAATCACATCAGGCTGATAACGCGCAGAGGCACGACGGATGTTAGCTTCAAAACCACCCCACAGATCACTTACCCGGATTGCATTACGATCCTCAATATCCATGAGCGGCCAAAGGAAAGATATCCCCCTTGACCTGCCCAACTTGTCCAATCGCTGTCTCAGTTGCCGTTCCCGCTCCATTGACAATAGGTCGCGTCGTGGACCCTGCTCCTGTCCCAGCCAAACCAGAATGGATGGTCGTGTGCCACCCCACACCGGCACACCACTCTCACGCAGCAGACGATTCACCGCCCGTTCATCGAAGCGCACCCATAACAATCGATCCGGCGAATCCGACCCAGCATTCGAATTGGTGTTCTCGAGTGCCTGATAACGGTATTGCTGAACATAAGCAGACGCTTTTTTGAGGATCCCGGGAATCTGCGCATGGTTCAGCAGGCCGCGATCCCCACTCACCTTCACGATTACACTGGCGAACGCGTTGCGTATACCATCCGCCCTGGTTTGCGCGCTCTGTCCTTCAACCGGAACTGCCGCCTCATAGAGATTTCCCACCCGCTCGGCAGATGCCCATGGTGCGGATAAAAGAGCAGCCAAAACCAATATCCACCGGGAAGCCACCTTGAATCGAGTTTGAGTCATAAATTGCCACACATCACAAAAGTTCGCTGATTGTCACTATATTCGTTATCTGGTTATCCCGATGCAAGACCCTGGGCCGATCAGGGGGCCAACCTGGTGAAACAGCTGTTTCGGATAGTCGAATAACAGGAAATCTTAACGCGCCAGCAGAAAAGATGAAAATCAGGGTGCTCACAACTCTCACCGAGTCCCGTTTCTTCTGTTAAAATCCGGCTTTGAATCACCTCAGAAGCCGGAGTATCTTCCCGTGGCGTATGAATCCAAACCCAGCAGTCCCACATCACTCAGCTACCGGGACGCCGGTGTCGACATCGATGCAGGCAATACCCTAGTCGAACGTATCAAACCGATTGTTAAACAGACCTTCCGTTCAGGCGTACTCGCCGGACTCGGGGGTTTTGGCGCGCTCTTTGAACTGCCCCTGGATCGTTATCGGGAACCGGTGCTCGTCTCAGGCACGGACGGGGTGGGCACCAAACTGAAACTGGCACTGGAACTCGATCGCCATGACTCGATCGGTATCGATCTGGTGGCAATGTGCGTCAACGATATCGTGGTCGCAGGTGCCGAACCCCTGTTCTTTCTCGACTACTACGCCACGGGAAAACTGGATGTGGGGATCGCCGCCGACGTAGTGCAGGGAATCGCGGCCGGTTGTCAGCAGGCCGGCGCGGCCCTGACGGGCGGCGAAACAGCGGAAATGCCAGGCATGTACGCGGAAGGAGATTACGATCTGGCCGGTTTCTGCGTCGGCATTGCCGAAAAGAGCCGGCTGATACTTCCCGAGAATGTCCAGCAAGGTGATGTCCTGATTGGCTTGGCCTCATCAGGCCCCCACTCAAATGGCTACTCCCTGGTACGCAAGATTCTCCAGGTGAGTGACGCAAATCTGCACCAACCCTTCCAGGATGCCACCCTGGGTGAGGCGCTGCTCACACCGACCCGAATCTACGTCAAACCCCTGTTGGCATTGATGCAGGAGGTGGAGATTCATGCCCTGGCCCATATTACCGGGGGCGGCCTGCCCGAAAACCTACCCCGGGTGCTGCCGGAGGGCTGCAAAGCGGTAATCGATACTGGCAGCTGGCAGCTTCCGCCCATATTCGAATGGTTGCAAACCCAAGGCAAGCTGGCCAACAGTGAGCTGCTGCGTACCTTCAACAGCGGCGTCGGCATGGTTGTCTGTGTGGCCCAACAAGATGCAGAAACCGCCTTGAAACTGCTCAATGACTCGGGCGAAACCGCCTGGTTGCTGGGGGCAATTGAATCCACCGATAACACTGATATCAGAGTTGAAATCAACGGACCTCTTGCGTGAATTCAGCATCCAAACTCCCGGTGGTGGTACTGATATCCGGCAATGGGAGCAATCTACAGGCCATTATTGAAGCCACCGAGGAGAATCTCCCCATAGAGATACGCGCCGTGATCGGCAACCTGCCGGATATCATCGGTTTGCAACGGGCCAAGCTGGCCGGGATTGAAACAGCCATCCTCAGTCACAAAACCTTCCCCGACCGGGAAAGCTATGACCATGCACTGATGAAATTGATCGACAGCTACGCACCGGACCTCCTGGTACTGGCCGGTTTCATGCGCATTCTCACCCCGGGGTTCGTCCGCCACTATGCCGGACGGGTGTTGAATATTCATCCCTCACTACTGCCCAAATATACGGGATTGAACACACATCAACGGGTGCTGGATGCCCAGGATCGACTACACGGTGCCAGCATCCATTTCGTCACCGAGGATCTGGACGGCGGACCGGTGGTGGTACAGGCCCAGGTAAGAGTCGAGACCGACGACAACGCCGAAAGTCTGGCCGCCAGAGTGTTACAAAAGGAGCATTTGATCTATCCTCTGGCGATACGCTGGTTCGCTGAAAAAAGACTATCAATGGATGAGAAAGGCAAGGTGGTAATGGATGGCAAACGGCTTGAAAAGCCCGTGGTATTCGCCCCTCAGGATTCCATCGGGTAACTGCGCAATGACAAGGCTCCGATACTGCATCGGCTGGCTGTTGCTAATGACTGCACTTAGCTGTTGCATACCTCTGCATGCCGATGAAGGACAGTTGTTGAAACCCTTTTCTGCCACCTTCAGTGTTAAACGCAATATCATTCCTCTGGGTGAACTCGAGCTTGAGTTCAAAGTGAATGAACAAGGTGAATATCACTATCATGCCCATACCTTGCCTGGGATGTTTGTGGCTTGGTTCAGTGCCGACGAGATCATCGAAGAGAGTTATGGAACGATGCACAGCGGTTCTATCAAGCCAATCAGTTATACCTACAATGACCAGGGAGAAGAGGATGATCGGGCTGAACTGAAATTTGATTGGCAGGTGGGTGAGGTCCATACCACCAGTAGCGGTATCACCTGGTCACAATCCATCACGGCTGGCACCCAGGACAGGCTCAGTCAACAACTGCTCGTGCGTCTGCACCTGGCCGAGGGCAGGAAGGATATTTCCTACCAAGTGGCGGATGGTGGAAAGATAAAGAGTTATCGATTCCTGGTCGAGGGTGAGGAAAATATCGACACGCCCTATGGTCAGATGCGCTGTTTACGGGTGCGAAGAAGCAAGGAGTCACGCAAACCGGACTACACCATTTGGTTTGCCCCTGAGCTGGACTACCTACCGGTGCAAATCGAGCGTCAACAGTCCGGGCGTCTCTACCGGATGGTTCTGGATGAGATCACTCAAGAGACAAGTGAAGATTAGACCGGATCCCAGGGCAAGTTAACATAGATAACCGCAACAAAAGACAAGGAGGTCTTGCATGCCGATTACCGATTGGCCCATGGACGAGCGACCGAGAGAAAAACTGCTTCGGCGAGGTCCCGAGTCCCTCTCGGACGCGGAGCTGCTGGCAATCTTCCTACGTACCGGAGTAGCCGGCCAGACGGCAGTGGACCTGGCGCGTAGCCTGCTTGGTGAATTCGGCGGCCTGCGACATCTGTTGGGTGCCGATCAACAGCGATTCTGCCGGGCAAAAGGCCTGGGCAGCGCCAAATATGCCCAGTTGCAGGCGGTGCTGGAGATGGCCAGGCGATACTTGCATGAGCAGCTCGATGCAACCGAGGGATTGAGCAGTCCGCAGCAGACCCAGGACTACCTTCGAGCCAAGTTGCGTCACTATGCCTATGAGGTGTTCTCCTGCCTGTTTCTTGATAACCGCCACCGTGTAATTCGCTACGAGGAGCTGTTCAGAGGCACCATAGACGGCGCCAGCATCCACCCCAGGGAGGTTGTCAAACGAGCCCTGGAGCACAATGCAGCAGCCCTCATATTCGCCCACAATCACCCCTCAGGGGTCGCTGAACCGAGTAGGGCCGATCGACAGATCACCCAACGCCTCAAGGATGCCCTGGCCCTGGTGGATATCCGCGTCCTCGACCATATCGTGATCGGCGAGGGAGACGCGGTCTCTCTGGCGCAAAGGGGGATGATTTAACCTCTGATTCCATACCAGGTTTTGCCCGGGCAGAGGCGCTTGAGGGGACTCTTTCAGAGAAGCGGCATGGATGCCGCGCAAGCCCCAACAGCACAGGGTTTAATACTCGGGACCGCCCCCTTACCCATCAATCACCACTTGCCTCTCACCCCGTACTCTGCTATAAATACGCGCCTTTCGCCCAGGGGATTAAATTATGTTCCCCATCCAGGGATAACTATTTCGAGGTTTGGACCATGTCAAAAGTCTGCCAAGTCACCGGCAAGCGCCCGGTCTCGGGAAACAACGTTTCCCATGCGCACAACAAGACCAAGCGCCGTTTTCTTCCCAATCTGCATACCCACAGATTCTGGGTGGAGAGTGAAAAGCGCTGGGTTCGTCTGCGTCTTACCTCCAAAGGTATGCGCATCATCGATAAGAAGGGCATCGATTCGGTACTTGCCGAGATGCGCGCCCGTGGCGAAAAAGTCTAACCGAGGAGTAGAGAGTCATGCGTGATAAAATCAAACTCGTCTCCAGTGCCGGCACTGGACACTTCTACACCACGACCAAGAACAAACGCAACCAACCGGGAAAGATGGAGATCAAGAAGTTCGATCCCAAGGTGCGCAAACACGTGATGTACAAGGAATCGAAGATCAAATAGATCTATCCATTCCCTGGAAGAGACCCGCCCTGATGGCGGGTTTTTTTATCTCTGGCGAATAATTTTTCCTGATTCACCACCATGCTCAGCCTAAGCAATAAAATTTTGAGTTGTCTAGGTAAAACCTATTTTCTTGGTAATGGGTGTCCGTAACGAGTCGTGAGCGTAGCGAACCCATCCACTCAAAACTCAAAACTTTTCTGATCTAATACCCCCCTTCCCATGCCTGTACATGTTGGATAACCAGGTAATTGTTCAACCTGGCCTGACTATTCAGGTGTCAGCTTTTCCAAGAGTAGATTACCAGTGTCATCAGATGTACAACGCCAACCAGGTTCGAGCCAGGTTGTGGATGCCATTTCTGTGATCAGCGCCGGCCCGGTAAGCACCTGTCCAGCAGCCAGTTGCGCTCTCGCATAACAGGGCACAGGGGAATCCACCCCGCATAGGGTCAACAGCTCGCTAGCCTCGGCTGGCTGCGACCTGGTTGCACGATTCAATTCAATTGCCGTCTGCGGGCCATGCAGGGCCACACGAAGATTCACCAACTCGACAGATACCGCCATGCGATGGCCATAGCGGGACTCATGCAGCTGATGAAAGTCATTCTCCACCTGGGCCAGGCTGCGCCAGGGAATGGTGAGGGTATAGGATTGCCCCAGATAGCGTAGATCCAAGGCATATTCAGCCTCGATCAGGTCCCTCTCGATACCCTCCCGCACAAGATCTTTCACTCCCCCCTGGGCGAGCTGAGAAAACGCCTGCCTGAGTTCACTATCGCTCAGGGTCTCGATCAGCCCAAGACGTGTGTGCACCAACTGGCGTCCAGGTCGGGTTGCCAGCATTCCCAGGGCGGAAAGGACACCCGCATTGACCGGCACCAGGGCTGCACGCATACCCAGGGCATCGGCCAGGGCACAGACGTGCAAACCGCCTGCCCCGCCGAAAGAGACCAGGGTGAAACCTCGCGGATCAACTCCCCGCTCGACGGATATCACACGCAGGGCCCGGGCCATGTGTTCATTGGCAACCCTTATGACCCCCTCCGCCGCCCTCTCCGGTGAGAGCTCCAGCCGGGTCGCCAATCGATCCATCGCCTTCTCTGCCGCCTGCAGGTCGAGTTGCATACGTCCACCAAGAAAGGCGCTGCTTCGCAAGCGGCCGAGAATAAGGTTGGCATCGGTGACCGTCACCTCTTTGCCTCCACGCGCATAGCAAGCCGGTCCTGGATCGGCCCCGGCAGACTCCGGTCCCACCTGCAACATGCCACCTGTGTCCACCCATGCAAGTGAGCCGCCCCCCGCACCGATGGTATGCATATCCACCATCGGCACAGCCACGGGCCAGGGTCCGATATGGCCCTCCCGGGTCAAGCGGGGGCTGCCATCGATCAATGCCACATCGGTTGAAGTGCCACCCATATCGATTGTCAGGAGCTGCCTGCGGCCCGACGCCGCAGCCAGATATCCGGCACCCACCAAGCCCCCCGCCGGACCTGAGAGTAGCATCCGCACCGCCTGCCGGGCGGCCTGGTCTGCCGCAATCGCCTCACCGGAACTCTGCATGACCGACAGACGAACCCCGCCAAGTCGCGCCTGTAAGCGCTCGATATAGCCCGCCACCAAGGGTCCCACCCAGCTATTCAGCCAGGTGGCTATACCCCGCTCATACTCACCGCTTGCCGGTAACACATCAGAGGAGCGGGAACAGAAGATAGCTTCAGGAATCACTGCCTCAATCTCCTTTTCGAAGTGATCATCGAGATAGCTGAACAGCAGGTTGATCGCGATAGCCTGTGGATCTCGACGGACAATCTCATCCTTTAGTATCTCAAGATCCTTAGCGGTCAAGGGCTCGACCACCTCTCCCTGGCTGTCAAGACGGCCACCGGTTTGCAGGCAGTCATGCCCCGCAACTGGCGGTGCCATGGAGCGTGGCTGCAAATCATAGAGCTCACCACGGGCTTGGCGCCCGATGCTGAGAATATCCTGCAAGCCACGATTGCCGATATAGAGTGTATGCACACCTTTTCCCTCCAAGGCGGCATTGGTGGCGACAGTGGAGCCATGCACAATGCCCAGCCCGGCTCTCTCCAGGCCCAGCTCATCTATACCCTGCAATATCGCCTGTTCCGGGGCCTGGGGAGTGGACAGCACCTTGTGGATCTGTATCTCCCCCGCTCGATAATAGACGAAATCGGTAAAGGTACCTCCGGTATCGACACCCAGCAGGCAACACCTTCCATCCTGGCGATCAAAGCCGTTCATTCACCATCCACCTCAGTTGCATGCAAACAAGAAAAGATCTGCACCCTGTGCAGTATGGAGAATCCAAGCCTGAGGTCAATTCTTACATGTATGGCTCTGATTTGCGGTGATTGGCGTATATTTGCGGATTGGTTCAAGCACGGGGTCTTGCATAGCGTACAAAGGGTGATATGTTTGGCAAGTCTCTAACCTAGCGGCCATACAGCACTATGCCGATTGCCAACCAAACCACTTTGTAGGTGTCGATGCCTGAACTTTTAACAACCACCCAACTCAGTCGTCAGTTTGGCGGCACCCCTGTGGTTTCGCCTATTGATCTGCAGTTAAAGCCGGGAGATATCCTTGGATTATTGGGGCCCAATGGTGCGGGAAAATCGACCATCATGCGCATGCTCAGTGGTGACCTTGCACCCAGCGCAGGCACAATCAGCATCTGTGGGGAGGATCTTTTAATCCGTCCGATCCATGCCAAGCGATTTATCGGCTATCTTCCGGAGCGCCCACCCCTGCATCGTGACCAGACCGTGGATGAGTATCTGTGGGACTGTGCCCACTTGCACGGTCTGAAAAGGAGTCGATCGAGGGAGGCACGGGAACAGACTAAACAGCGCTGTGGCCTGGAACAGGCTGGGCGACGCTTGATCCGTAAGCTGTCCAAAGGTTATCAACAACGGGTCGGCCTGGCCCAGGCGATCATTCACAATCCCCGGGTTGTCATCCTGGATGAACCCAGCGATGGATTGGATCCGGTACAGATCCGCCAGGTGCGTGAACTGATCCAGGAACTTGCGCCACGAAAGGGGGTGATTCTATCCAGCCATATCTTGCCGGAGATAGAAGCCACCTGTAACCGGGTCACTATTCTGCAACAGGGCAAGAGTGTCTACAGCGGGGAGATTACCCCACCCACCCAAACCAGTTATCGAATCGGTCTTGAACAGAGTCCGGAGCTGGATGCCCTCACTGGATTGGCAGCGGTTGCCGGCGCGGAACAGCTACATTCCGACTACTATCGCATCAGTTTGAAGTCGGGATGCCAACCCAGCGAGCTGGCACAACAGATCCTGGCCCAGGGATGGGGATTGATTGAGCTGAAACCAGAGAGGATAAGCCTGGAGCAACTGTTTCTAGAGGCTACCACCGGAGGGGTTTCATGACCGCCTATCTGGCTTGGATGGAGTGGCGGCGTTTCATGCGCACCCCCCTGGCCTGGATTATCTTCAGCCTCGGCCTGTGCCTGTTGAGCTGGCAGTTTCTCGCCACCCTTGAGATCTTCAACGGCATGCAGCCATCCCAGCGCAGCCTGGGATTGAGCCATCACCTTGGTTTACAACTCTACGGCCTCGCCTCGGTGCTGATCCTGATTATCACACCAATTCTTACTATCCGCAGTTTCAGCGAGACCTTCCGCAACGGCAGCTACGCCCTCCTCAGCAGCGCACCGCTGTCAAACCTCAGCATATTGTTAGGAAAGTTTCTCGCTATCCTGATCTATCAATTGTTGTTCATTCTGATCCCGTTTCTGCTTTGCATCAGCCTCTCTGTCGGCACCCAACTCGACTACGGATTGCTGCTTGCCGCCACCCTTGGATTGCTACTCCTGAGCGGCGGCTTTACCGCCATCGGTCTCTACTTCTCGGTACTCAATGAAAATCCGGGAATCGCCATCGCTGGCAGTTATGGTCTGCTGCTGTTGATTTCACTGCTCGATCAAAACACAGAGGGCGGCAGTTTCATCCACTGGCTGGCCTGGCCCTCCCACTACCTGGACCTGCAACTGGGTCTCGTCAGCATCAGCGATCTGAGCTATTTTCTGCTCCTGATGGTCTTCTTTCTGGGGCTGGCTCTATACAGGCTGGACAAGAGGCGCCGCGGATGATGACCTGGATCGGTTCACGCCTCAACGATCTGCTGTTCCATCTGGTGATGGTCGTCTTGCTGGTGCTATTGGCTTGGCTTAGCAGTCGTTATGACAACCAGTGGGATTGGACCCACCAGGGCAGTAACAGCCTCAACCCGATCAGTATTGAAATTCTACAACGCACTCCGGGTGAACTGAGTGTCACGGCATATGTAGGAGAAACGGCCAAACTGCGTGATCGGATACAGCGTTTTGTGGCCCGTTATCAGCGCCATAAACCAAATATTGAATTGACCTTCATCGATCCCCTGCGCCACCCGGACGAAGCACGCCGCCAGGGCATCAGTCTATCCGGTGAGATTGTATTGCGGCATATGCAAAGGGAGGAGCGTATCCAGAAAGTGGACGAGGAGCAGTTCAGCAACGCTATCCTGCGCCTGAGTCGTGACAATGCCTTCTGGATTGCGGGGCTTAGTGGTCATGGGGAGCGGGACCTTACCGGCAGGGCCAATCATGACCTGGGTGAGTTCGGCAAATCCCTCAAGCAACAGGGCTACCAGATAGCAGGACTCGATCTCGCAACCACACCCAGCCCGCCCGACAACACTGCGCTGTTGCTCATCGCCTCACCCGTCCGACCCTTATTGTCAGGCGAGATTGAGCGAATTTCCGACTATATTTCAGGGGGTGGCAATCTGTTGATAATGAGCGACCCCGGTAACTGGATCATCGAGGATTTGATCCAGCAACTGTTCGCCATCGAGCAGTTGCCCGGCACTATCGTGGATGCCAGCGGCAAGGCATTGGGCATTGATAATCCGGCCGTCGCCGTGGTGCCCGAATATCCCGATCACGCCGCCACCCAGGGATTCAATCTGCTAACCCTGTTTCCCCAGTCTGCAGCCCTTTCCGCCACTGAGCAAATGGAGTGGAAAACCACCCCCCTGTTGCAGACCCTGGATAAGAGCTGGAACGAAACCGGCCCCCTGAGCGGTGAAATCGAACGCGACCCGCTGGCTGGCGAGGAGGCCGGGCCTCTCACCATCGGCATTGCCCTCAGTCGACAACATGCGGAGAAGCAGCAACGGATTCTGATAATCGGTGATGGTGACTTTCTTGCCAACAGCTATCTCAACAATGCGGGTAATCTCGATCTCGGCCTCTCCCTCTGCCGCTGGCTGGTGGGCGATGATCAACTGATCGGCATACCCGCGCCCCAGGCCAGCGACCAGGAACTGCACCTCTCAAGGCTGGCCATCGGCACGATCGGCCTCGGCTCACTGATTGTGCTCCCGCTGCTGCTGCTGCTGACCGGTAGTGTCATGGGTTGGCGGCGAAATCGTGCCTAGCGATGATGTCGAGAGTCAAAATCAATCTGCTGCTGCTAGTTGTCGCCGGCCTCTTGGGACTGCTGGTATGGTTATCCCAACCCTCCCCCCTTCCCCCACTCACCCGGCTCGATCCACAACAGATCGAACGGATCAGAATCAACGATCTTCAGGGGCGTGAGATCGAATTGATAATGTTTGAGGACCGATGGCTGAGCGGTAACCAACCCGCTGATCAAACCCGCGTCGGACAACTGCTGAAAATCTGTCAGACCCCAAGTCTGCGTCGATTCGCGGCGCCAGATGACCTGGCCCCCTACGGCCTGGCCCCTGCCCCCATCGTGATGAGACTGAATGACTCGACACTCAGCTTCGGCAACAACGACCCGGTGAATGGCTGGCGCTATGTGCATCATCAGGGGGAGGTGCACCTGATTGCGGATGGCTTCTATCACCACCTCGTCGCACCGGCCGGGGACTGGCTCGCGAAATCATCAGATTGATGTGAGAACGAAATAAGATGCCTGAACTGCCGGAGGTCGAAACCACTTGCCGGGGCATCGCCCCCCATATCACCGGGCAACGCATACGCCAGGTCATCATTCGTCAGACCAGATTGCGCTGGCCGATCCCCGAGGATCTGCCACGCCTGTTACAGGGACGGAAGCTGTTATCGGTGGCCAGGCGGGGAAAATACCTGTTGCTCTCCTTTCATCACGGCACCCTGATCATCCATCTGGGGATGTCCGGCAGCCTGCGCCTCGTCAAAGCAAACACAGCGGCACAAAAACATGACCACTTCGATCTTCAACTGGGGAATGGGCGACAACTAAGATTGCGGGACCCCAGGCGCTTCGGCGCAGTGCTCTGGACCGATCAACCGGTCATGAACCACCCCCTGCTCGTCGATCTCGGCCCGGAACCCCTTGGAGACCGGTTTGACGGTGAATATCTCCATGCCCGGGGTAAGAGCCGGCGTATCCCGATCAAACAACTGATTATGGACAGTAAGACCGTGGTCGGTGTGGGGAACATCTATGCCAACGAATCCCTGTTCCGCGCCGCCATCCATCCCACCCGGCCCAGCAATAGAATCTCATATCAACGCTACCTGAGATTGGCAGAGGAGATCCGCAATGTGCTCAGGGAGGCTATTACACAGGGTGGTACCACGCTGCGGGATTTCCTCAATGAGGATGGTAATCCCGGCTACTTCGCCCAATCGCTCCTGGTCTACGGTAAATCGGGAGAACCCTGCCCTAGATGTGGCAGGGCCATTCGCAGCAAAACCATCGGGCAACGCTCCAGCTTCTTCTGCCCCGGCTGTCAGCATTGAGTGATATTGACACTGTCGCGCCTGACGGTTGTCTTTCGCAGTAGCGGCATGGATGCCGCGTAAGCCCCGTCAGCATACCCCAAGGGCACTTCCTTCGGGCGCATGGTGGGCTGTCGGGGCGTCGGAGAAAGACAACCGTCAGGCGCCGAGGGCTAGAAAAAACGCGTTGTTTCCGGACAGGCATGACTTCAGATCCAACTTGACACTCTCTTCACCCCCTCCTAGCATGCGTGAACTTTGTGTGAGTCATGGCAGCCTATGGATATAACAACAATTCGCGATCTTATCAGTGACGACATGGATGCTGTCGATAAAATGATCATCCGGCAGTTGAAATCGGATGTGGTGCTGATCAATCAGATCGGCGCCTACATCGTCCACAGCGGCGGAAAACGCCTGCGCCCGATGATCGTGCTGTTGGCCGCCCGCGCCTGCGGTTACACAGCCAACAGGCATATCGACCTGGCTGCCATCATCGAGTTCATCCATACCGCCACCCTGCTCCATGATGACGTGGTGGACGGCTCGGATCTGCGGCGCAACCGGGAGACAGCGAATGCAGTGTGGGGTAACGAAGCAAGTGTCCTGGTGGGCGACTTTCTCTACTCCCGCTCCTTCGAGATGATGGTCGACGTGGGCCGGATGCCGGTGATGGATGTCCTATCCCACGCCACCAACCGCATCGCCGAGGGGGAGGTGCTGCAACTGCTGAATGTGCACAATCCCGACACCAGCGAGGCGGACTACATGGAGGTGGTCAAACGCAAGACCGCCACCCTGTTCGAGGCCGGTGCGCGCCTTGGGGGCATCATCACCGGGGTTGACGAGGATCAGCAACAGGCCCTGGCGGATTATGGGCTGCATCTGGGTATCGCCTTTCAGCTGGTGGACGATGCCCTTGACTACAACGCCAAGAATAGTGAAATCGGCAAAAATATCGGCGACGACCTGGCAGAGGGTAAACCGACCCTGCCCCTGATCCAGGCCATGAAGAGCGCCAACCAGGAACAGCGCCAACGCCTGGCCAAGATCGTTGAACAGGGCGGCCTGGAAGAGATCGATTTCGTCATGCAGGCGATCGCCGAGAGCGATGCCATTGCCTACACCCAACAGCTCGCTCAGCAGGAGGCTGAACAGGCGAAACACGCCCTCGAACGACTGCCCGATACTCCCTATCGCCAGGCACTCACCGGCCTGGCGGACTTCTCGGTCGCCAGAACCAATTGAATCCCCTAGTGTACCTCGTCATAGATTCTGTACCATTCAGAGCCACCCCAATACGCCAGATTAAGGCGTGGCTCGCAGTCAATGGCGCGCCCTTAACAAGGGCCACAACGCAGAGCTGGCGTATTGGGGTCGCTCCCTTCGGGCGAGCCAGCAAAGGGCCATCCGCGGCGTTATGCCTCTTGGAAAGGACCCGGCCATTCCCTGCGAGTCATGCCTTGCGGCTAGCCCTTTGCTGACTCGCTGAATGGTACAGAATCTATGACGAGGTACACTAGCTGTTACCCTTTTGATGCCTACAGTTTCTATCGTCGATATTGAAACTGATACACCCTTTTCCTCTCACTCTACATAGGTAGCAGAGTGGCTACCCTTGTAGTTTGAGCAAAGACTATCTGCTACCCGCTTCGGTTGAATCCTTGGCTGCGGGATTCACGGTCGGTTCGAACGCGATGGGGAAAAGGAGAATCTCTCCGGAGGGGGAGATCCTGTAAGTACCGGTGATGCCCCTCAATAGCGGCACGGCTGGCAAAGCTTGGGCTTCCTGCATTCCAGACATGCCCTGCATATCGCTCTTAGCCTGCGGGCCAGGCATGCCACCCATACCCGACTGCCCCTCCATGCCGCTCATACCCTGCATTCCAGACATGCCCTGCATATCACTTTTACCCCGCGGGCCAGGCGTGCCACCCATACCCGACTGCCCCTCCATGCCGCTCATACCCTGCATTCCAGACATGCCCTGCATATCACTTTTACCCCGCGGGCCAGGCGTGCCACCCATACCCGACTGCCCCTCCATGCCGCTCATACCCTGCATTCCAGACATGCCCTGCATATCACTTTTACCCTGTGGGCCAGGCGTGCCACTCATACCCTGCATTTCGGGTCTCACTTGCTTACCGGGTTCCGGCATGCTTCCGTATTTCGATGGTGGAGGATAGTAGCCGCCATACGGTTGCCAGTATGGTCCATATCCATATCCCGGCGCACCACCATATCCGCCGTAGGCGGGATGAGGTGGCATAGCCGGCATTTGATAGGGACCGCGCGGGGCATATCCCTGTCCATAGCCGTAAGGCATATGGCCATCCTGGGCCATGGTTCCAGCAATGGGAAGCGCCGTGCAAATGGTAATCAGGAGTCCTCCAGCCAGAAGAGTGTGTGTCGTTTTCATTCCGCAATCCTCTCTAATTGTTTTGTTGAACAGTAGCGAAGAGTCGAGCGCCACCATGATTGGTACTTCGAGCGGCCCATGAAATATCGGATTATGAATTTTTCGAGCGCGGGTATCGGTCGAACAGCTTCCGACAGCGCACGATCTGTTGGCGCTCCGATAATCTATTCGCGCCAACAAACCCCTCTCCCTGAAGGTTAACACGAAGCCGCTACAGGGTTTGTTAATCAATTTTATCGGTCAGAAAACCGTTAAAGAATGGATAAAAAATTAGGATTTCCTAATGTTGCTTGCTGAAGGGACCTACTGTAAACTCCTGGCTCCGCTGAGGTTCTTGTATTCGGGGTGTAGCTCAGCCTGGTAGAGCACTGTCTTCGGGAGGCAGGGGCCGGAGGTTCGAATCCTCTCACCCCGACCAACGATTCCACAAAATATAAATCAGAAAAAATCTGGCATCACTGGCCAGTGATAGTCTTGTACTCTCGATAGAGAGCAAAGTGGCTATTCATCCAGAACGGGGCCAAACGCAATAGCTGAGGAATAGACCTTCTCAGCAGCATTGATCAAATCGAATAGCAGCTGCTCATCCACCTCGAGATGGCCTTCATATTCTGCTATGTTGCGGTGCTCATGCGCTTTCGCCAGCACCCGCCAAGTAGATGCATTGAGATCAAGCGTATGGGGCAGGCTTTGGAATACTGTATAGCGATGATTAGAGCGATAGCCATGCCAGCGCAATACGGCCAGGCAGAAAGCATGTGCCGCGTTATATGCCAGATCAAAGCGACTCTCCAATGAATTGGTTTTATTTCGAGCATCGTCCAAGCGGTTGCGTCCAGAGGACAACAACCCATTAAACTCAGCCTGAGTTCCCGTCTCTTTATTGAGTTGGCCAATCCGCACCAGATTGTCGAGTTTGCTCGAGGTCATTTTCCGATCCATGGATAATAAGCTTGGGCTGTTCCATTACTTTCATAATAAATGGATTTTCATCGACTATTTTATTCCGCCAATCCTGCAGTGTAAGCAGATTCGGATTTACCTGCCTGTGAAGTAGAGTTTCAGCCTCATGAAGGGCGTCATATATCCCGGTATAATCGAGATCATCACCAATAATCATCAAATCGATGTCGCTCCTTGCTGTATCCGTACCTTTGGCAACCGAACCATAGACAAAGGCGATATCGATCCGGTCCCTATATGGCTGCAGTGATTTCAAAAGGGGTTCCCGTAAACCAACTGTCTTTCGAATCAAACCACACAATTCCTTGAACACAGGGGAGTCAGGATTGGCCTGATAGTGCTTCTGATTGCCAATCCGCGTCACATTGACCAGACCACAAGCGGCGAGATTTGTCAGTTGCCGATGTACGGCTCCGGTGCCCGATTGGGCCATGTGGATCAATTCAGCCCCCTGGAAGCGCCGGTCGGGTTGGCCAAACAGGATACCCAGCACGCGTTGTTGCACACTTGTAAATAGCGCATCCTGAATAGTTACGGATCCTGATTCATTTATTCCCATTTTGGGAATAATAATACCCAAAATGGGAATATTCAAGCTACGAGCTGGAGTCTCCAGTCCATTCAATCAGAGCAATCTAAAAAACAGTTAATCCCACAACACATTCTCTTCTCTTTCATCAACCTCAGTCTCAGACAGAGGATCAGGCCCATGGCTTCCAGTTCCTGGACGGCCTTGATCACGACACGCATGGGGAGACCTGTCTGCTGCTCGAGACGTTTCTCGGATGGCCAACGATCGACATCTTCACTTATATATTCTGCCAGTGCGAGCAGGACAAGCTTCAACGTCGGCGACAGCTTTTGATCCCAAGCCCAATCCCTGGCGCAACGGCTCATCAGGCGGCCCTGTCCTCTTCCTCCAGCAACGCCGATGGCGAAACACCAAGCGCCACAGCTAGCGCCTTCAGCATCACCGCCGTCAACGGCCGCTCTCCGCGTTCAAGGCGACTGATCCCGCTCTGGTGAAGACCCACGCGCCTGCCTAGCTCCGCCTGGCTGATACAGGCATTCTTTCTCACTTCCCTGATGATCATATGGCATCCTCCTGATGTCCTTGCGACATATTATAATGTCCTTTGGTCATTATTCAAGACTGGAATGGCCGGTAGACATAATTGGTTATATGCTTATGCCATCTCAGCGAAATAAAACCAGCATTGCAGAGCCAGGATACCGGTCAAAAATGGACGTATTTCCCGCCAGACTCAAAGCCGCCCGCAAGGCCAAGCGCTACACCCAACGTGAACTAGCCACCCTCGTCGAAATGGACCAGGGACATATCTCACGCCTGGAGAATGGCGGTAAGGGCGTTTCCATTGAACACATTCAGGCACTTGCAAGGGAACTTGACGTGACCGTCTCTCACCTGCTTGGTGAAGAAATTAGAGACGAGACTGGTACATATAAAGCAACCGGGGAAAGAGCCACTATCCTATCCAACTACAGTGCACCACAAGGGTTGCGTGAGCTTGCGAGCAATGAAGGTTTGATTGATACGTTGAAAATTACAGATGCTGATTGGATTGTATTAAAAAGCATTCAATTGCCAGATAACGTTAGTATGGATGGGTATGTGCAATTGCTAATTACCATTCGGGCAGTTACCTGAGTTCATATGACGTCACAAATACTACAACCTGTGATTTTTAACCTGCAATTGCGCTGCTTCCCGATAAGGAATTTTGATAACAGTGGATGAAATCATTCCGTACAGGTCCTCACCCAACAACCGCAAATTTGGAGACCTATAGCGTAGTGCCGACGAAGGGGGTGCATACTTTTTGGCTCTGTTGAGTTAGCCCTACTAGGGCCACTTTTCTTTAGGTGTAGAAATCTAGACTAGATCTGGTATCTATTAAGATCGGTTCCGATGCCATCTGACAGCGTAGAGAGGCTGCCCAGGTTTAACCACCTCAATGCAGACCGAATACAAAGCCTGCTGCATCGGCAGGGAACGGCCAATAGCGAACGTTTAGCGACTTTCCCCTCGATGACAGCTTCCGAGCTGAAGCGGTCGTTTGATATTGGCTGGCACTGTTGTCGCTTCCGACGAGGAGCGGAAGAAGCGGAATCGCAATCTTGTAGGAATTTTTACTCTAACCCTAAACTTTAGTGTTCACTGTCAGTGAAATATGTTGACAGTATAATTTTTCCTTGTATACTTCATCTTCAAGGCTGGGCGTTAGCGTCCAGACGCTCTTTAAATCAAAGGCACTCTCTTAGTCAGTGGGTAGGGCTCGCCAGTAGTCGAACGCCGTTCGACGTTGGGTGTGACCAGCATCCAACTTTCGTCCCGCAAACGTCGTAGGCCGTGGAGCCTTGCGTCGGGATCGTCGGTCGCAAGCAAATTATGACGGCTTGTGGTCGAAGAAAATGGTGATGGGCTTCCGGGGCATTAGCAACTCCTATCCGGCCTTGCTTTCTGACGGCTTGGGCAATGTCGCCCGGTTTAGGAGAATCAAAATGTCTTCCGATTTAAAGAAACTCGTTGATGAGCTTGAGTTTTTGCTCGTCAGCCGAGGTGGTTCGCTTGATGCCCCAGCGAAGCGTGAGTTTGAGGCTCAACTTGATCAGATACGTAAGTCGATCGAGAGCGGCGATGCCAAAAAGCTTTTGCAAGTCCGAAAGGATATTTTGCAAACGATGGCCTCCCTGCTCAGCGTTTTGACAAACGTGATGAACCTTTTGAGCTGAAAACGAAGCGCTGAGCAGGAAGCCCATCGTTTTTACATGCTAACTGTTATGAATATTGGACACGCACTCAAAATTTGTCGAACTGCGAAACGCTTGTCTCTCGATGCGGTATCAACGAAATCGGGGCTCTCAAGGTCTTATTTATCCATGATCGAGTCAGGGAAGCGTGAGCCCACATTATCTGCTGTGAAAAAAATCGTACGGGCTTTGCAGATCCCGTTGCCCATTGTCCTGTTTCTGGCTGCAGATAGCGAAGAACTCGAAGGGCTTGATTCAGAAACCACAAAGAGACTCTCTGCCGCAGCCCTTGAAGTGATGAAGGCATAGAGTTGGATCGCCCGAAATACAAAAACAGGCCAATAAAAAGTGTTGCTGCCTTGTGTAAGGCTTTGGGGAAGACAGAAGGGTTTCTCCGATCCATCGCTGATCGTGCCTCTAGGCTGTATAGGGGACCAACTCCTAAACTAAAGAAAAATGGTGTCGATACTCGCGACGTGTACGATACTAAATATCCACTGAAGTCCTTGCTGAGGCGGATTAATCATGTGTTGTTGAAACACGTCGATTATCCAGCATTTTTGCATGGCTCGTTATCTGGGCGAGATCCAGTTTCCAATGCTCAGTCACACGAAGGGTCAAGTATCCTCATTGCCGAAGATATCGCTGGCTTCTTCGATTATATTGATGCGGATCGAGTTTTTTCAGTTTGGGCTGGATGTTTGCGGTTTGATGAAGACTCAGCTGAGCTTTTGACGAAATTAACCACCAAGGATGGCTACGTATGCCAGGGGGCTCCCACTAGTTCGTATCTCGCGAACCTAGCCTTGTGGGATATTGAAGG
Organism: Candidatus Thiodiazotropha sp. CDECU1; assembly: GCF_963455295.1. Lineage (NCBI taxonomy): Bacteria > Pseudomonadati > Pseudomonadota > Gammaproteobacteria > Chromatiales > Sedimenticolaceae > Candidatus Thiodiazotropha > Candidatus Thiodiazotropha sp. CDECU1. Next base: position 673,397 of record NZ_OY734020.1, on the reverse strand, counting down.
GGAGGTTGTTAGGAAGCTTCGAGACCGTGGTTTTCGATATAGTCGATATGTGGATGACATTGCTGTCTCGTCCAAATCGCCCACTAGTCAAGAAGATGTAGAATGGGTGATAGCCCAGTTATACGCGATGATGGGCTCTCGCGGGTTTAAACCAAAACGTTCCAAGCACTCGATCCAGACCGGCTCAAACCGAATCGATCTCATGCGATTTGGCATTAATCGGACACTTACGTTATCCCCCCAAGAGAGGTCAAGCATTCGGGCGCATCTCCATGCTATTGAGGACATGGTTGATAGGGGAGAAGTCGGTGACACTGTTGCTTCGTCTATTCGAAGCGTCCAGGGACGGTTGGGGCGACTGAAGAAGTTGCACCCTATGGATGCAGAGGCACTAACTTTGCGGCTAGAAGCTTTGAAATCAAAGCTTTGTTAATAAGCTTGGGGCAGAGTAAAAACTCTTCCGGCCAACGACCGCTATTCGCCGGGAAATGTCGTTTACTAGGACAGACTGAATGTCGGCTTCGGTCGCGTAGCAGGCGTCTAAGCTGAAAGCTCGCTATGTCTGCTTTTACCCGGACGGAAGCTATGACTGCCAGATGACATCAAAACTAGACTTTCAATCTGTCAGATCAAGTTCACGGCATTGGGGTCGAAGCCCTTTAGAGTGGAACAGCGACTTTTCCTAGCCTATCCAACCCAAGTGAGACTATTCAAGGCCACCTTCGCGACCGTAGATGACATTAGTGTGTAACTTTCTACTTCCGGAAAGCGGACATTAACGACCCTGCTAAGCCGAGGGCCCGCCAGCGGCGGGGCCGTCGGCTTGAGCAGATTGTTGGTCTTGCTCGGTCGGAATACCAAACTTCTGCTTCATTTCGTCTCGCGACCTGACGAGCAGCGACACGACAAATGACAGGCAGAGCGATGTGTAATCCTCTTCAGTGTCGCTATGAACTCCACGACCACGCTCCTCCACCCCCATTCGGTAGAATGCCATTGGCAAACCGTGAACATGACTAGATAGAAACTTGTAAAGCCAACGAAACGTATGCAGGTCAACTCCTGCCCGATTTGCTATTTCTTCGAGCGGATGGAGATAGGCCCTATTTCCATTCAAGAACTGCTTCTGTTGGTTCGACGCTATCGTGGCAAAGAATACGTTGGCGGTTAGACGGCCTTGCAGTTCGTTCAGTTGCTCTTGAAAACCCGATACGTCCTCCGGTGGGTCCGGCAATTCAGAAAACAGACGAAGTCGACTCTGGCAGTCATGAATATTGAATATGTTCCATCTGCATTGCCATTCATCATCGGAACATGGCTCCGCGCACAAGTAGAAAAAGGCCAACCGTATTTCTAACAGTGCTCGTGTCAGGCTTGCAATTGATGCGTAATCCCAATGCTCGACTATCTTATTGGACCATGGACTGTACGGTGCCAGCACCGCGATGCTAACCGCACGTGTGCAGAGCGAAGTAAACAAAACCGAAGCAAAATAGTGAGATCCCGTTGCCGATCGAATCCCCGCGCAAGCTTGGGAAACCGAAATACAATCCCTGACGACGTTATCTAGCGCCGACACACGGTCCTTGTAATGGTCCGATGGTTCGCTGTTCATTTAAAAGCCCAACAGCTTTATTAACGAGACCCCGCGTCTCGTCATACATTTATAGCAAGACCTCTATATAACACTTTAATTGACAGAATATCAATGACTTATAATCATGGCGTTTCGTTATACATTCTCAGCAAGTCGTGACAGTGACAAACTGTGGACTTCGGAGGAAAATCATGGGGTCAGCCAACTGAATCCCGTACGCCACGCCTACTTGATCAGGCCCGAAACGCCTGTCGGCAGAAACATTTCAGTCACAGAACTGAAAAGTCCTATGTCTACTGGATACGCCAGTTCATCCTCTTCAGTGACAAGCGCCACCCCAACGAGATGGGCAAGCAGGAAATCGAAGGCTACCTCAACCACCTGGCCTCCCGTCGCAACGTCTCTGCCAGTACTCAATAAACAGCCTCCATCTTCAACGTGACCAAAACGTGACGGAATCTAGTCACATCAAAACTATTCAAGGCACTTTGAGTCACAAAAGCACAGGGCCAGCTTACGCAACTCATTGATTTAAAAAGAATCTAGAATAGATATCTGGATTCGGGAGGCAGGGGCCGGAGGTTCGAATCCTCTCACCCCGACCAATAATTTCCCCACTTACTGAATAGGACCGAGCAGATTTGTAGCGGAATAGACCTTTTCAGCAACTGCGACTGCGTCTATCAAACGGCCTGATTCATGGTTGGCTGTCCAGTTCCCGTGTCTCTTCTCTCTTATGTAACCAGCGATGCGATGCGCCCCGCGTGTTTCTGTTGCCCTGCATCGTGGCTTCTTCATAGATCGGCTGAATGGCACGCCGAACGATGCCTGGGAAACGGTCCTCCAACCCCGCCATATCGGCGACCAGTTGATCGGTCGCGAACTGGATCGAGATGTGCTTTTCCAGTTCGATGGTAACGAACGGCGGCGCGCTGCCCTGATCTATCGATGCATACAGGCGGTCAAGGTGGCCGCCGAGCGAGTCTTCAAGCGGGCGACCATCGATGGCGAGTACTCTGAGTTGCAGCAGGTCCAGGCCGTATTCTGAATAGCTCATCGCCTGGGTATCGGGTTCGATACTGCTGACCATGAAGATTTTTTTACCGGGCGCGGCGTCATTCACCAGATCCCAACGCCAGTTACCGGTACTTTCGACCTTCTCCAGCAGCTCACGGGTTACCTCGGTAATGACCAGACCGCCAAGGTAGCCCCACTCCAAGGGATAATCGGCACCCTCTGTCGGCAACCAGATTCGCGGTATCTCGGTTGGCTTCATCACCAGGTTGACCGTCGAGTCGACTCCCTGGCGTTTGATATCGAGCTTCAGTTCGGTACCAGGTGCGGCGGTGTTGACGACGAACCACCAGGGCACTTTGCCAATGACCGGATGATCAATCTCGCCATGCTCAATGGCATGTCCATCGACCGCGGTGACGATATCCCAGCGTTTGATGCCGGCGGTTGCGGCCGGGCTGTTCTCAAGCACATGCGAGACGACCAGCCCGGCTTGTTCCGCACTGACTTGTAACGCCTTGCGTGAGACCGGGTTCAGGTTGTAGCTAATAACGCCGGTGTTGGTCTTGATGAACTGGCCTTCCTCCGACATCACGGAGACAACCTGTTTTGCAGTACTGAACGGAATCAGCAGACCGATGTTCTCGCCAGCACCGTAGCGTGCGCTAATGCCTATCACCCGCCCCTCCGGGCTGATCGCCGGTCCACCGCTGTTACCTGGGTTTACAGCGGCATCGGTCCTGATCAGGGTGACATGATCGAGTCGCCGCTGATAGAGATCGTGGCGTGCTTCCCAGCTGGAAATAATCCCTTGGGTGGCAACGAGCTTCTCGCTGTTGCCGAAGCCAAGCACGGCAACCTCACCGCCGGGGCGTGCCTCGTCCCAGGTCGCCCAATCGAGTGGGCCGATGGGGCCGTTGATCCGTTGAAATCGTTCACGCTCGTTCTCATCCATGAACTCGAGCGTTGCCAAGTCGAACCGAATGCTGGGTTTGGATGCGAGACGCATCGCAAACTTCTCTTTGCTGCGCACGCCTTCGACTTTGATGGAACGTGCACCCTCGATAACGTGTTGGTTGGTGACCAGTGTGCGATCATCAATAAAGAATCCGGTGCCCATTCGCTGCGCCAGATCGCCTTGGCGGTAGGGCTTTAGATGCTCTCGGGTCTCGTGAATGACGTACACCCTGACGATGCCTGAAGATGCCTCATGTTTAGCGTCTTTCCAGTCAACGCCATGCGCATGGGAAGCCAGAAGAAAAAGAAATGAAAAAAACCAACTTGATATCCGCACGACCAATAACCTCAAAACTGCTATGACGACCGCATTTGCCCGGTCGACATCTCTTATCTACCTATAAGTAGGTACTATGCAGCATTCGGGCCATATATTTACGAACCGCATTCTCTACCTCATTATTTCGGCGTGAGCACCGTCTCAAGCTGTGCCGCCCGCGGCAAGCTATTCAGCCAGCCTAGCGCCATTCGGGAAGAAGATCAGCACATTCTATCGTCCATCAGAAAATGCAATGCACCAATGTGGTGCATATACCAATATCGTTAATCCGCCATTTTAACGATGACTCTCATCGACAAATCTGACCAATTTTTGACACAAAACAGTCATCAATAGTTCAGTAATATCACACTGAGTCACTCAGGTAATCGACCGGACTTGCCAACCAATCGAACCAATTCGGATTGGATTTCCTCATTGCCTTATACACCTTACCTTCCGACCAACGCCTAGGTCATGCAGACCGTAAATAGTGCACATCCATTCAGTGGACAAAGTTACAGCAACATATAGGCAACACCGGGATGATAAACAGCAGGAGCAGCGGTTTTGCCCTCATCAATGCAGTACATCGATTACCCTGCGATGGGAGAACGACCATGGAAAAGCGCTATCACTATCTAATCTGCAGTCTCGCAATACTGCTGTATGCATGCCAGATTCAAGCCGCCATCGGCGACAGTTACAGTGAGGATTGGCAACAACGACGCCTCATGCATCCCACTCCGAGCGATTTGAGCAGGGAGCAGGCAGGTCATATTATGATCTACGACGGCCTTACCGACCATCAGGTCGCGACGGCCATGGACCGATACTTCAACCGCATTCAGTCCATGATGTTCACCGGTATTGTGGTGACCGACCTGGACGGTGCGCCAAAGACCGATCCCGACACGGGAGACTTCATTACGGAGAATGACGGGTGCGATTAGTACTCCGCTAGCGCAGCCCCATGGTCAACAAGCAAAAACCTCTGCCGATATGTTTTTGCGCTGCAATTATCTTCACATCTGAGATATTTGCCATGTCCATGCTGCGCCCGCTGGGGGCATCCTCAATCTCATGCATTGGCAGGGTGAAGTGGTTGTAACCGGTATGTACCAATAAACGCCGATTATATCTGTCCTCATAACGTCTATTATGGCCTTGGTCGTGGATGCGTAAGGTCAGCGGCAGATCAGCCACTTGATCGGAATAGATCGCCAACTCGAAATATGCGTAGCCACGCCAATCCGGTTCCGGTTCCTGCATATCGACACCGGGCCAGGGGCCTTCAGCCAGAGTGACATAAACACAGGAGTTGATACCTGAATCTGCTGGTATCGAAGCATCCCTCGGCAGGTCGATATGGCGAATCTCACCACCTTCACTCCCCTCTATCAATGCCCTGGAAAAAAAACTATCCGGATTGATCAGGCGGGGAAACTGATCAACCCTGACCTGATAAGCAAAGGACCAATAGATGGGTTGGGAAAACGCCACCAGGGCAAGCAGCGTAACAATGAGAATGCTAAGGTGCGAAGAGAAGGACCGCTTTATAAAACCGCAATAGAGAACGCCGCCTGCGACAATACCCAACAGATCCATAAGAATATCATACAGGCTGGGGTCACGGCCTATGAGATACTGCACAGCCTCTATGCTGATACCAAACAGTAAAGCGAGTGACATTACCGGCCATATCGGCCTGGTCAGATTTTTTCCAAATAGCCAAAGTGCCAAAAGGGTCAGCAGGCTGAAGATCAGAAAATGACCGGAGTCCTGCAGCGCATACATCAGGCGGTATTCACCCGGCAGGTTGGTTCCCAGCAGTATTACCGTTGTTAATACAAGGACCAGTACAAACAGCCCTGTTTTTTTTAGAGACACGAGAGACACACGCTATCATTCCATAGTGTTGAGGTCAGAGTTAAGCATGCTTTTTAGTGGGAAACCAGCTACCTGCCGAGTCAGATGATCGTTTGCTGATTGAAGCAATGCCTGAGAGGCATCGAGCATGGCTCAGTGGGAGAGAAAACCGGCACTATACAAGGTCAAATCCACATGTCTCAGCCACTTTGTAAGGGGTGCCTGATCCTGGGCAGGGGTTTCATCATTTACCCATCTTCTCAGCGCCTCTCTGGCTGTACTCTGGACAAGATAGATCATCTCTCTGACCAGGGCATCCAGTTCCGAGAGCGCTCGCTCCTCATCACCGATGATGTTCAACAGCTTGACCGGGGCACGCAGATCGAATCCACAGCGTTGTGCCATGCCAGTCAAACGCTGTAGCTGTTTCACGATGAACAATGCCATTTCGTTATCGCCGCTGACATCGATCCCATCGGCACCCTGCAATATATCATTCAACAATTTCATACGCGCCTGCAGGATAGTTTTATTGACACTACCAGCCGGAGCGGCCTTATCCGCAGATCCATCCAACCGTTTTGCCGATTCGATCAGTGGCATAATGATATCCTTGCCAAAACGGTCAGCATTGAATTTCAACACCTCCGCGGTGGAGAAGAGTCTACCGCTGTTGTTCTTACGTTCCAGTCGGACCGCGGTCAGCAGCTCGGCTGCACCGAGCACACGCGCCGCAGGAATGATCTCCTCTCCAGACAGGCCATTGGGATAGCCGCTGCCGTCGAGTCTTTCATGATGCTGATGAACCGCCTCGCTGATGCGGGGATGGTAGTTAGGGAATGGTTTCAGAAACCGATAGGCGATGCTCGGATGAGAGTAGATTTGACGATGCTGCGCCATCGACAACGGCTGCCGGCTGGTAAACAGATCAGGCACCAGATGCATCTCGCCCAGATCCTGAAACAGGGCAGCTGTCGCCAGCTCCTGCCTGTCATCAGCAGGCCACCTCAAGCGGGATACGATATAGAGCGCAACCAGTGCTACCCGCAGCATGTGCTGATAACGTTCAACACAGCGTTCCCGGCATACCGTCAGCTTGAATGCCAACTGTGGCTCAAGGGGGATTGTTCCGATCGGGGTGAGTAGATCTCGCTGGATGAAACGCTTATCAATGGCCTGCTCCAGCTCAGGTTCACTGTGGAGTAAACCCTTCCCATCAAGCATAAGCCTGTCTGCCGTGACCCTATCCTCCACAGCCAGGGAATAGTCCAATGGTCGCAATAACTGATGGCCCGCCAACCGATCATATTTAGCACTGTCAACCGATTCCCCCCGTTGTATCAGAGTGGCACCCTGGTGATTACGGATATCATCAATGGCTACTACCTGACGCATATCGCCAAGTTCCGTGACCAGCTTGATATAGGGATCGGGATCTATCACTGAGTCCATATGCCTGGGGTGAGGTGTTCCTTATCAAGTAGCGACTGGCACGCCGCTTACTTTACCGATTATAGGTGACACCACCCCAGCTGGCGGAAGCCCAGTGGGAGGCCTGCCTTCGGTTCACAGAGGACGGTTGTACAACAGGACTCCGAACTCAGAAATCAGTCGCCTCGGCCGATGGCGTAGTAGCTGAAACCGGCCTCCTGCATACGCTTGGGATCATAGATGTTGCGACCATCAAATATGACCGGCTCGCTGAGTGCCAGCTTGATATGCTCGAAATCGGGACTACGAAAGACCTGCCACTCGGTTACCACCACCAGGGCATCGGCACCTTGCAGGGTACTTTCCTGATCCTTGCAGTAGACCAGATCTTCACGCTCGCCATAGATCCGATGGCACTCCTCCATGGCCTCCGGGTCGAACGCCTGCACCTTGGCACCGGCATCCCACAGCGCCTCCATCAGCACCCGGCTGGAAGCCTCCCGCATGTCATCGGTGTTGGGCTTGAATGAGAGCCCCCAAAGGGCAAAGGTCTTACCTTTCAGTTCACCCGAGAAGTGGCGGTTGATCTTTTCGAACAGCACCCGCTTCTGGCGATAGTTGACCGCCTCCACCGCTGTCAAGAGTTGGGCATCATAATCCACTTCCCGGGCGGTACGCTCCAACGCATTGACATCCTTGGGAAAACAGGAGCCACCATAGCCACACCCCGGATAGATGAAGTCATAACCGATACGGGTATCTGAACCGATGCCATGCCGCACCTGTTCGATATCGGCACCCAGCCGCTCCGCCAGGTTGGAGAGTTCATTCATAAAACTGATCTTGGTGGCGAGGATGGCGTTTGCCGCATACTTGGTCAGCTCGGCGGAACGGATATCCATGGCGATCAGACGATCGTGATTCCTGTTGAATGGGGTATACAGGGCACGTAGCAGCTCTGTGGTCCTTGGATTATCGGTGCCGATGATGATCCTGTCAGGTTTCATGAAATCGTCGAGGGCCGCACCCTCCTTGAGAAATTCCGGATTGGAGACCACATCGAACTCCACCTGCTTGCCTTGGGCCTGCATGGTCTCGTTGACTCGTTCCCTCACCCTGTCCGCTGTACCCACGGGAACGGTGGATTTATCCACGATGACTCGATAGTCATCCATGTGCTCCGCGATCGATTTGGCCACCGCCAGCACATACTGCAGATCCGCCGAGCCATCCTCGTCAGGGGGTGTGCCGACCGCGATGAACTGGAACAGCCCGTGTGCCACCGCCTCGGCGGCATCAGTGGTGAACTGCAACCGGCCTGCATTGGCATTGCGTTCCACCATGGCATCGAGACCCGGTTCATAGATAGGGATCTCACCCTGCTTGAGCATCGCTATTTTGTGCTCGTCCACATCCATGCAGACCACATCGTTTCCAACCTCGGCCAGGCAGGCGCCTGTAACCAAGCCGACATATCCAGAACCAAAAACTGTAACTTTCATTGTTAAACCTTAGGAGACCCTACTCAAAATTTCGCCCAATCATACTTGCTGTGTTATCAGGAGACCAGATGTTCATTGTTGAGGTATCTGATCTAGCGCATGTTGAATCGCATTATTCAGATTCTCCGGCGATTGATCACCCACCTCAATCACCGGCAGGAGTTGAATCTGTGCATGTCCACGCATAAAAACCGGAAGCATGACGCCACCCTGACCACTCACGCCACTGATACGCATCGGAATCAGGGGCAACCCGGTCAACGCTGCCAGGCGCGCCGCCCCGGCCTTGATCTTACGCGGAGGATCAGAGTCGAGATGGATCTTGCCATGGGGAAACAGGGCAACGATCTCACCGTCACGCAGCGCCTTGATCGCCAGGCGCATCGCCTTCTCAGGAGAATTTTGCCGATCCACCGGGATGCAACCCACCGCGCGGAACAGCCATTGCAAACCATACCGCTCATACTGCTCCCGGGCGATGAGAAACCGCAGTGGCCGGTTACTGGATGCCAACATCAACAGGGGATCGAGCCCCGAAACGTGATTCGATACAGCGATCGCCCCCCCTGATTCAGGCAACGGCATTTCAATTTGGGGCAGTCGATGATAGACCTGGCAGAAGAGCCGATTGAATCCATCCAGCCAATTCAGCCAGGCGGCACCCCACTCCGCTCGCTGTGCTTCCCGGCAGCGCCTGCTCAGCAATGCGATGGCCATAACCAGGAAGATCAGTAATACAATTAGTGTAAATGTATTCACTCGGGAGTCATCATAAAAACAAGCCGCAAATGAACGCCAATCACCGCAAATAAACGCGATTTATTAGCTGTGAGAATAAATACCAACCAATGGAATTCACTGTGGTTATACTCATTGTCATTCCGTTTGCGATAATTTGCGGTGATTGGCGTATATTTGCGGTCAAATCTTGTACAACTTGTTGATTGGCACACTATAAAATCACGCAGCACGCTTATTTTGCTGAAGCATCTCCTTTTTTACCGCCCTTCTGATAGACCTTGCGCTGAAACAGGTCAGTGCGTCGGCTCACCAGGCGATCTATGAAGAGGATGCCATCGAGATGATCCACCTCATGCTGCAATGCCCTGGCTTCGAATCCCTCCATCTCGAATTCATGCTCTTCACCCTGAGGGTCTTGTGAACGCACCTTGATTCGCTCTGCCCGAATCACATTACCGGTATAATCCGGTACCGACAGACAACCCTCGCGCCCCAGTTCGAAACCATCCCATTCGGTGATCTCCGGATTGACCAGGATCAGATGACCATGGTTCGGCACCGGCTTTCTGGTCGTGGAACAATCCAATATAACGATGCGTTGAGACCTCGCCACCTGCGGCGCTGCGATACCGACTGCGGCCGGTCCCGTCTGTCGTGTCTCTTCCAGATCGGTAATAAAAGCATGCAGTTCGTCATCGAAGCGGGTGACCTCGTCTGCCACCTGCTTGAGTCTCGGGTCCGGCAGCTTCAATATTTCCAGTATCGCCATGGTTTCAGCCGATCAGGGTCTCGATGGATGAGACATGCACATCGATGCCCTCCACCGCAAGCGGGCGTAAGGCGGATTCGAGGGCCTCGATTTCAGACTCCGCATATCCCTGTATGGTCATGATGTAGACAGGTTTTTCCGAATCGCCAACCACATCCGATGCCAGCTCGAGGATATTGAAACCGCATTCCGCAAGGGCACCGGTCACCTTTGCCACAATACCGGCACGATCCGCGCCATTCACCCTGACCTGGAAATTGGGTACCCGGTGCTGGTGCAGGCCGCCACCCATGGGATCGAGGTGAAATTTCAGCTGCAGCTGTTCGGCCACAGGTTCGATCAGGCTCGTCAGGGTTTGTTCACCGTGCCCCCCATCCACCATCATCATGATGGAGAAGTTGCCGCCCAAGCGAATCATCGAAGTCTCCCCCAGGATACAACCGCCACGATAGAGGGCATCGGTCACCTGGGCAACAATTCCCGGTTGGTCTTCACCCACCAGGGTCAGCATCAGCCAATTCATTTTCTCTCCTCAAAGACAATAGTGAGACACATTCTCACGCAGGATAAATGAGTGCCTGGTATTGGTCCAGAAACAAAATCCATTGATTCTCGACCAATCTATTCGCGCCAGATCAGCGCTGCCATTCGACCGGTCACGCCATCACGGCGGTAGGAGAAGAAGAGCCTGTCCTGGGTTAAGGTACAATAATCGCCACCCGTGATGAATCCCACACCTGCATCAGTCAGGCGCATCCGGGCAAGGGCATAGATATCGGCCAACCAGTGTCCCGGACGGTTGGCGGTGAACATCTGGCCTGCCTCCCGCCGATAGCCGAGGAAAACGTCACGAACCTCATCCCCAACCTCGAATACAGCCGGCCCGATGGCCGGGCCAAGCCACACCAACAGCTCCTTTGCAGGAGCCTGGAAACGTTGTATGGCGTTTTCTATCACACCTGCCGCCAACCCCCTCCACCCCGCGTGCACCGCACATACCTCCCTACCCAGTCGATCAGTGATCAGCAGCGGCAGGCAATCGGCGGTGAGTACGGCACACACCCTATCGGGTCTATCGCTGTAAACCGCGTCGGCCTCACAACCCGGATTGGCGCTCTCCGGGGAGACCACCTCACAGCCGTGCACCTGATTCAGCCAAAAGGGGCTATTGGGCAGCCGGCACTCACGTGCGAGTTGCTCTCTGTTGCGCGCCACACAGACCGGATCATCACCCACGTGGTCAGCCAGATTCAGGCTATGGAAGGGCGCAGCACTACTCCCCCCCTGGCGTGTTGTAATCAATGCCTTCACATGGGAAGGCGCAGGCCATACAGGGCGCAGCAGGTCGATCATCCCCCAGCGTCCTCGGCCAGGAGATCCATCATTTGTCGCATATCGGCAGGCACAGGCGTCTCCCAGGCGATGGGTCTGCCCAGCTCCGGGTGGAGTAGTTCAAGCCGGGTGGCGTGTAGCGCCTGACGCCTGAACTGCTTTAGCGCTGTCACCAACTCATCACTGATACCTGCCGGCAGCTTGAGCCGCCCACCATACAGGGGATCGCCCAGCAGCGGATGTCGAATGTGGTGCATATGGACACGAATCTGGTGGGTCCGACCTGTCTCCAGCCTGACCCGCAACAGGGTGTGAGCACGGTAACGCTGCTCGATTCGGTAGTGAGTGACCGCCTGTTTTCCCGTTTCGTTGACCGCCATCCGCAGCCGGTTGACCGGATGCCTGCCGATTGGCGCATCAACAGATCCGCCGGCAATCATCTCTCCCTGCACGATCGCCAGGTATTCCCTTTTTACACTCCGCGCCTGTAACTGCTCCACCAGCGCATGTTGTGATTGCAGGGTTTTTGCCACCACCAGCAGGCCACTGGTCTCTTTATCGAGGCGGTGGACAATACCGGCCCTTGGGACCTGCTGCAGTGGTGGGTGATGGTTCAACAGGCCATTCAACAGGGTCCCGTCCGGATTTCCCGCCGCAGGGTGCATCACCAATCCGGGCGGCTTATTGATTACCAGCAGTTGTGCATCCTCATAGACAATGTCCAGCTCCATGGCTTGCGCCTCGGCCTCCACCTCATCCTGCGGAATCGGTCGAAGCCGGATCAGTTCCCCCCCCCGGATCCGTTGCTTGGCCTTGCATGTTTGCCCGTCCAGTTCCACCAGACCCAATTTGATCCAGTGTTGCAGGCGACTGCGGGAAAACTCGGGAAATTGGTCGGACAGCACCTGATCGAGACGGCTGCCCGCATACTCATCCGGGATCACTAGGGTGCGGGGTGGAACTTTGTCAATGAATTTTGCGTCCGACATAGGTATTCCATATTGTCACATTGAGGTCGCGGTTTTACAAAATCCATCGCTTCACCCACACTATGTATCTCACTGAAGTCTTAGCCAACGGGTTATACCGAACCAGCGCCTTCCGTTATACTTCAGCGTCACTTTAACCGGCCCTAGGTATTGATTCGCCATGCTTTGGAAGTTCTCGACCATCATCATTGTCACACTGCTGCTGACTGGCTGTTCCATGCCGGATCAGATCGATGTCACAAAAAACTGGAGTGCCAGCCAATTCTATTCTGAAGCCAAGAGCGCCTTGATGGACGGGGATTATGAGGATGCCATCAAGCACTACAATGGACTGCAGGCCCGCTATCCCTTCGGTCGTTACGCCACCCAGTCACAGCTCGACCTCATCTATGCCCACTATAAATACTCAGAGCCCGACTCGGCGATCACCGCGGCGGACAGGTTTATCAAACTGAACCCGCAGAGCCCATATGTTGATTATGCCTACTATATGAAAGGCATCGCCAACTACAACCGGAACCAGAGCATCTTCAGTCGGATACTGCCATCTGATCCCTCTGAGAGGGATGCCGGCGCCGCTCTCGATGCCTTCAATGATTTTGAAGAACTGGTACGCCGCTATCCCGAGAGTAAATACTCTGCGGACGCCCGCCAGAGAATGCTCTATCTCAGAAACAATCTGGCCAAATACCAGATACACATCGCAAACTACTATATGCGGCGGGGCGCTTATCTGGCTGCCGCCAACCGAGCCAACAGGGTGGTTACCCAGTTTCAACGCACCGATGCGATGAAAGCGGCGCTGGAGATCATGGTCGATGCCTACACTCGACTAGGCATGACCGAACTTGCAGAAGATGCGAAGCGGGTATTAACCCTCAATTTGGCGAATGGTAACTTGAATAAACCAGCCGGGATCGAAACGGAGAAGGAGTTGACGTCCGCTGAATCGCTGTAGCCATGATTCGGACCGTATGACGATCAGATCGCGGCTTCATCCTCTTCGCCGGTGCGGATGCGAATGACCTGTTCCACCGGTGATACAAAGATCTTACCGTCGCCGATCTTACCGGTCCGTGCAGCACCGGTAATCGCCTCAATGCATGCGGCAACCTGGTCACTGGCCACCACCAGCTCCAACTTCACCTTAGGCAGAAAATCGACTACATACTCAGCGCCACGATAGAGTTCGGTATGCCCCTTTTGACGTCCAAACCCCTTAACCTCGGTGGCGGTCATACCGGTAATCCCCACCTCAGATAATGCCTCTCGAACATCCTCCAGTTTGAAAGGCTTAATGATTGCTTCGACTTTTTTCATTGTTTCTCCGCTCCCAGCTGAGGAATTTCATTCTAATTCAGTGATTGACACGCCGGGATTGTAACGCCCCCTTGAGTGGCTCGTCCATGCCTGTATCCGTTTCAGCAGGTCAACGGTTTCGCTTCGACCAAGTGAGTGGATAGCGCCGGTCGCGTCCATAGGCGCGCCTAGTGATCTTGATACCAGGTGGCGCTTGGCGCCGTTTATACTCATTTCGATCCACCAAGTCGATCACACGCATAACTGTCGCTTCATCAAACCCTGCCGCCGCGATTTCTGTAACCGACTGATCTTGCTCAACATATCGCTCCAATATCTCATCCAAAACCGCATATTCCGGGAGTGAATCGCTATCTTTCTGGTCCGGAGCCAACTCCGCAGACGGTGCCCTCTCCAATACCCGCTGAGGTATGACCTGGGATAGGGAGTTACGGTAGTGGCATAGACTATAGACCAGGGTCTTGGGCACATCCTTTATAGGGGCAAAACCACCCGCCATGTCCCCATACAGGGTTGCATAACCCACTGACATCTCACTCTTATTGCCTGTGGTAAGCAGGATACGGCCTTTTTTATTGCTGATTGCCATGAGAATGATACCGCGACAGCGTGCCTGAATATTCTCCTCAGTCACATCCACAGCCCTACCGGCGAATTCATCCGCCAGCATCTCCAGAAAGGCGTTGAAGGCAGGCTCGATTGATATGGTCCGATGTTCAACCCCCAGCAACTCGGCCTCGGCAATGGCGTCCTGGTTGCTCATATCAGCGGTGTATCGAGATGGCATCATGACCACTTCCACCTGGTCCGGGCCCAGGGCATCCGCGGCAATCGCCAGTGTCAGGGCAGAGTCGACCCCCCCCGAGAGACCAATAATGGCCCCGTTGAATCCGTTCTTCAGGACATAATCCCTCACCCCGGTGACGAGTGCCTGGTAGACCCTCTGCTCCTCGGGCATGAGTGGGGTGATCGAGTTGGATGGATTTCCTGTGCCATTTTCTATGCAGAGGTCGATACAAGCTGCGGTCTCTGCAAAAAAATCGAGGCGTTCTATGACCCGGCCCTGCCCATCCACCACAAATGAACCGCCATCGAATACCAGCTCATCCTGCCCGCCAACCAGGTTCACATAGATGATGGGAAGCATGTTCTCCCGGGCACGGTTCTGCACCAACTCTTCCCGTTCCGGCGCCTTACCGATATGAAAAGGGGAGGCATTGATATTCAGCAGCAGTTGCGCACCGGCGGCACGGCTCATGGCGGCGGGCTCCACCTCCCAAATATCTTCACACACGCTCAAGCCGATGCGCACACCTTGCAACTCGAAGGTTACCGCCTCCCTGCCCGGGGAAAAGTAGCGCTTTTCATCGAATACGCTGTAGTTGGGCAGCTTGTGCTTCTCATACTCCGCCAGGATATCGCCGTCATACCAGACACCCGCCACGTTGTAGAGCTTCCCCTCCCGGCGCCGTGGATATCCCACAACCAGGTGGATGCCCCGCACCCGGGAGATGATGTTGGCAACCGCCAGCTCCACCCGCTGGATAAAGTGATCCCGCAGTAAAAGGTCCTCAGGTGGATAACCGGTAATCGCCAATTCAGGGAACACGACCACATCCGCCTTACCGGCCTGTGACTTGGCCTCATCGATTATTCGTTGCGCATTACCCTCTATATCACCGACAAGGAAATTGAGCTGGGCGAGTACTATTTTTAACTTCAAGGACCCACTCCTAGGCTGGTTGCAGTCAAATCGAGATGGAATATTCGCAAAAGATCTCTACCTCCGCAAATAAACGCGAATAAAAGCAAATATTGTTTTCATGTGTAGGGTGCGGCTTGCCGCACCGGAACCATCTGCACTCAAAGGTCCATTCTGAATCATCGGTGCGGCAAGCCGCACCCTACGCTCTGTCAATATTCATCAGTTTATTTCAAGTCTCAGTATATTTGCGCTTATTCGCGTTCATTCGCGGACTGATCAAGATTGACTCCTATGCATACATAATAAAGAATCAACTGAATGGGACTCAGGTATATCTTTTTGGCGTTGGCATTGTGGGGAGTCTTCCTCATTGGCCGCCATTTGTGGCGGCAACACCAGCAAAAAGGCGATCCGTCACAACAGGTCAAATCGGTGGATAGTGTCCAATGCGCCTATTGCGGCCTCCATCTACCCAGAGATGAGGCGGTGAATGACGACGGTAAGTATTACTGCAGCAAGGCCCACCTGAAGGCTGCAGATGAACAAAAATCCTGATCATCATGCTGAATTGGTTCGATACGTCTGAAGAGACTCTGACAGATACCAGCCAAGTCAACAATGGGGCTGAGCATAGTCATTGGCGCTCCCTGAGCCTCTATCTGCTCTACCGGATCACCCTCTCCCTGACCTTGATGTTTTTTTTCTACTCGGGGGCCGGACCATCCTTTCTGGGATCAGTAGTACCGGAGCTATTTACCGTTACCGGTTCACTCTATACCGCATTGACCTTACTCTCTGTGCTATTTTTTCTCTGGCGCTCCCCGAACCCCGAACAGCAAACCTACCTGGCCCTGTTCGTGGATATAGTCGCCATTCTCCTGCTGACCCATGCCAGTGGGGGGGTAGAGACCGGTATGGGCATGTTAATCGCCGTCTCCATCATTGCCGGCGCGCTTATCATCGATGGCCGTGCAGCGCTGCTATTTGCCGCGTTGGCTGCCCTAGGGGTGATTACGGATCAGATATATATCTCCCTGAGTACCACCGTCATATCACCTCGGTTTGTTCAGGCGGGTTTTCTTGGTGCGGTTTTTTTTGCCACCGCCCTGCTTACCCTGGTACTGAGTAGTCGGGTGCGGGCCAGTGAGCAATTGGCCCAGGAGCGGGCCAATGAGTTGGACCATCTGGCCAAAATCAATGCCTACGTCATCCAGCACATGCGCACCGGGGTATTAGTGGTCGACGCCTCCGGCATGCTGGTAATGATGAATGATCCCGCCTGGCACCTGCTAGGCATGCCCACTATCACGACCGGGGAGCAATTGGTAAAGGCATCGCCGGAGCTGGCCCACATGCTCAGGAAGCACCATGCCGGATCGAAACGTCGTTACTTTAATTTTCGCACTCAACACCAAGGGCCTGAACTCAGGGCCCACTTCAACCCGCTTGGGGGTGGGGAACAGGGGGATATGCTGATCTTTCTGGAGGATACCTCCCAAATCACCCGTGAGGCACAACAGATGAAACTCGCTTCACTGGGCAGGCTCACGGCCAGTATCGCCCATGAGATCCGTAACCCGCTGGGGGCAATCAGCCATGCCAGTCAGCTGTTCGACGAATCCCCGGACCTGAACCCGGCAGACCAGAGACTAACGGAGATCATCAAGACCAATACCGCACGGGTGAATCAGGTCATCGAGAATGTGCTGCAACTCTCACGCCGGGACCCTGGCAGCCCGAAAAAGATAAAACTGAAACTATGGCTGAAAAAGGTGGTTGATGACCTGGTCAAGCATCAGGGATTCCATCGGGATGACATCCTGCTGCAGATCGAACCCTCGGACACCGGCGTCATCGCCGATCCTGAGCAGTTGAGACAAATCCTTACCAATCTCTGTAATAATGCCAGGGAACATGGCGCCAAGGATGATCCAAAGATACAGATCATCGGTGGCATCATTCAGGAATTCGATCATCCAGTCGTTGATGTAATAGACAACGGACCAGGTATTACACCCAAAGTGGCAAAACAGATATTTGAACCCTTTTTCACCACCCGTAACACGGGCACAGGGCTTGGCCTGTATATCGCCAAGGAGTTGAGCGAGACCAACCATATCCGCCTGGAATATATTCCGGGACCGACTGGGGGCAGCTGTTTTCGCCTCCATTTTGACCGGTGGAAGCCCGGGAGACGACCCGAATGACCCAGCCGACAGCCCTGATCGTTGACGATGAGCCGGATATCTGTGAATTGTTGGAAATCACCCTGATTCGCATGGGGATCGACGCTCACTCTGTGTTTGACCTGGCAAGCGCGCGAAAAATACTCACCGAGCAGGCATTCGATCTCTGCCTATCCGACATGCGACTGCCTGACGGCAACGGCATCGACCTGGTCAGGCATATCAACCAGACCTATCCGCAACTGCCCGTGGCCATGATAACCGCCCACGGGAACATGGAGTCCGCCATCGAGGCCCTGAAGGCAGGGGCATTCGACTTTGTATCCAAGCCTGTCGACCTGGAAATGCTGCGTAAGCTGGTGCAGCAGGCGATCAGTCTGGGCAAGCAGACGGCGCAGCCGGCATCGCCCGATAAAACACCTGGTGGCGAACACTCCCCGATGCTGGGCAATTCACCGCCCATGAAACGGGTTCGGGGGCTGATCAGCAAACTGGCCCGCAGCCAGGCCCCGGTCTACATCAGCGGTGAATCGGGTACCGGAAAGGAGTTGGCTGCACGACAGATTCACCAACTGGGTCCCCGAGCCGAGCACCCCTTCGTGGCGGTCAACTGTGGCGCCATTCCCCATGAACTCATGGAGAGTGAGCTCTTCGGGCACAAAAAGGGGAGCTTCACCGGTGCCAGCAGTGATCACCAGGGACTGTTTCTCAGCGCGGATGGGGGCACCCTGTTCCTGGATGAGATCGCCGATCTGCCCCTGCACATGCAGGTCAAGCTGTTGCGCGCGATCCAGGAAAAACAGGTTCGATCCGTGGGCAGCCAGGAGGAGATCCCCATGGATGTGCGTATCATCAGCGCCACCCACAGGGACCTTGCCGAACTGGTGGAAAACGGCGAATTCAGGCAGGACCTCTTCTACCGTATCAACGTAATTGAATTGCCCCTGCCGCCGTTGAGGGAGAGAAGTGAAGACATCCCCCTGCTGGCCCAGCACTTCCTCACCCGCATGGCCCGGGATAGCGGGAACAAAAAGTCAAAGCTCTCCTCATCCGCCTTGAAGAAACTCAAGGCCTACAGCTTCCCGGGCAATATCCGCGAGCTGGAAAACATACTCGAACGCTCCGTCACCCTGCTCGAGGGATCGGAACTTCTCGCCGAAGATCTGCATCTGCCCGAAAACCACCAGGCAAAGGCCAGCCAAGCCAGCGTATCCTCCGACCGACCCTTGGGTGACAAGATGGAGCAGGTGGAACGGGATGCCATCGTAAAGGCCCTTGAAGAGACCCGCTGGAACCGCACAGCGGCGGCAAAAAAGCTCGGCATGACCCTCCGATCCCTTCGCTACCGACTGGAAAAATTCGGTATCGAATAGGAACAGCATTGACTCCCTATCCGATTGGCCATGTAACAAAGTTTCACCTTTAGCTCAGGCAACTTCATCACACTTGGCCATCACTTTATCGCTATTTGCGTGAGGCAGATCACAAAAGAGAGGTGATATCCAAGCTTAAAGTGACGAGGATTGTCACTTTTTGACAATAACCACCAGGCCCCCCACGGCCCTATCAATCCTTCCATTCCCAAAGAAATAACAAGACAGGATCACATGCACGCTTGAAGCAAACAGATGGGTAGCAGAAAGATAGGAACCAAGGCAATTGAACTTTATCCAAATCTCACCCTTAATGATCATGACAACATAATGATTTAAAAGGTTTTTTATTGGTTTTACATCTATCCCACACCCACCTGTAACCGGATATGAAATAGCTCTCATCTGCAACAGATCAGGCCATGAGCAAGCTCTGTTCCACGCCTCAATCCACAAAGTTGGCACTATGCTTGCATGAGGTAAGACAACCCGGTTCCGTTTTTCCTAAAGATGTCGGAAACACGGCCGAAAGACCCAAGTACAACCTGCAACAACTTAATTTGCGCTGGCCAAGTCAGCAAACAATCAGGAGTATTAAAATGCGTAAACAGTCTGGTTTCACCCTTATCGAACTCATGATCGTGGTCGCCATCATCGGCATCCTGGCCGCCATCGTTATTCCACAGTATCGTGACTATTCCTCACGTACCAAGTGGGCCAACAATGTGGCAGCAGTACGAGCAGTACAGGTAGCCATTGGCGAATGTGCCAACGATCAAAGAGGCTTAGCTAACTGCGGTACCGTAGCTGACCTTATCAATGGCGGCTATGTCTCCCCTGATTTCGATATCACTAACACTACAACAAGTTACATGGATGCCGATCCAGTTGTCGCAGGTGGCGTAATTACACTTTCTGGCACACCAGAGGTTGGCGAATGTGATATTACAATGACACCTGTTCCGAACGTCGAAGCTGTACTTTGGAATATTAATGTTACTGCAGCTAGCGCCGCTGATACTTGCTATAAAGCAAGCACTGGCTTTGAGCGGTAGCATTTGTTTAGAATCGCAAGCCTTAACAGAGTCTGCGATATATATGAGGGGCCATCGAGAGGTGGCCCCTTTCTATTTTGGCATTTAATTTCCGGAATCTTTTCGGGATACCAAATCAACCATCATGATATCTCTTGATAGATCAATGCCTCAGTTTGACTTAACCTGCAAACCGACGATATCAGTGTTTTCAATGAACCAAGATCCTGCACAATCCCCAGTTCATCCCTCAGTCACAAACTCTAACAGGGTTTCCTATGAAGCCTTCCTAATACATTGATTCCATACCCATTCAAAGCTATATTACTTAGCTATCAATAACTTGTTTAATACAACATATCATTACGAATCCAATAAATATGCATATAGCTCAATATTGTTCGGGTTTTTCTTATATGTTCACAGGTGACCAACGAAAGAGTATTAATATTCAGGCAAGCCTGCCGACATAACAGAACATGTTGCTGATAGTCGATAAACCATAGAATGGCCACAACGAATCCCAAAGTAAATCTAAGCGGTCTTGCACGCTGTCTCATACAGGATAGGCTGATCAGCGAAGAGCAGGCGGAATCGGCTTTTGCTGAGGCATTGAAGAAAAAGGTGCCTTTTGTCTCCTACCTGGTGGAGAACGCCCTTCTGCAAAGCATCGATATAGCAATATCCGCTTCGCGAGGGTTCGGCGTACCCATTTTCGATCTGGATGTGATCGATCCCGGCGTCATACCGACAGATGCGGTGGGAGAAAAACTGGTTCGCGCCCACCATGCCCTGCCGATCTTCAGACGGGGCAACCGGCTTTTCCTAGCAGTCTCCGATCCCACCAATCACCAGGGCCTGGATGAGATACGTTTTAATACCGGCCTCGCCTCCGAAGCGATCCTGGTGGAAGAGGACAAGCTCAACAGTATTATCAACAAGGTCATGGAGGCCCAGGAAACCAGCATGGATGACCTGCTGGACGCGGACCTGGACAACCTGGATATTAGCGGCGGTGAGGAGGAGCTCGAAAGCGATGAATCCAAACTGGACGTGGACGAGGCGCCGGTCGTCCGTTATATCAACAAGTTGCTGCTGGATGCGATAAAACAGGGTGTCTCGGATATCCACTTCGAACCCTATGAATACACCTATCGGGTGCGCTATCGCCAGGACGGCATGTTGCGCGAGGTGGCTACACCTCCTTCCAATCTGGCAAACCGCCTGTCCAGTCGTATCAAGGTCATGTCGCGGATGAACATTGCGGAGAAACGGGTGCCCCAGGACGGCCGCATCAAGATGCAGCTCTCCAAGTCCCGTGCCATCGATTTCCGTGTGAATACCTGCCCCACCCTATACGGTGAAAAAATCGTTTTGCGTATTCTCGATCCCACCAGTGCGCAACTGGGTATCGAGGCCCTTGGATTCGAGGAGGAGCAGCAAAAGACGTTCCTCGCTGCCATCAATAAACCCTACGGCATGATCCTGGTGACCGGGCCCACCGGTAGCGGTAAGACGGTGAGTCTCTATACCGCACTGAACATGCTGAATAAACCTGAGGTCAACATCTCCACCGCCGAAGATCCCGTGGAGATTCAGGTCCCGGGCATCAACCAGGTCAATACCAACGTCAAGACCGGCCTGACATTCGCCGAGGCATTGCGGGCCTTCCTGCGCCAGGACCCGGATATCGTCATGGTGGGTGAGATTCGCGACCTGGAGACGGCGGAAATCGCAGTCAAAGCGGCACAGACCGGCCACCTGGTGCTCTCCACCCTGCATACCAACGATGCTCCCCAGACCCTGACCCGTCTGGCCAACATGGGAGTACCGCCCTTTAACATAGCCTCGTCGGTTCTCCTGATCATGGCCCAGCGTCTTGCCAGGCGTCTGTGCGAACACTGTAAGGCACCTGAGGACCTCCCCAGGGAGGCCCTGCTCGAGGAGGGTTTCACGGAAGCTGACATAAAAACCGATTTCACCATCTACAAACCCGTAGGATGTGACATGTGTACCGGCGGGTACAAGGGACGTGTTGGTATATTTCAGGTGATGCCCGTCTCCGAAACCATGGGCAAGCTCATTATGGAGGGTGGCACTTCGATACAACTTGAAGATCAGGCTAAAAAGGAGAGGGTCGACAACCTCCGCCGATCCGGACTACGCAAGGTCATGCAGGGGATCACCAGCCTCCAAGAACTCAACCGGGTAACCAAGGACTAACCCATGGCACCTCCAAGAAAGAAAGCAAAGGTAAAATCCCACCTCTACAAATGGGAAGGCACGGACAAGAAGGGCGCTCGCCTGAGTGGCGAGAGTCGAGGCACGGATGTCAATATGGTCAAGGCCGATCTGCGGCGTCAAGGGGTAACCCCCCTCAAGGTAAGAAAAAAGCCTACCAATTTAGTACTCACAAAACAGAAGATCACCAGTGCTGATGTCACTGTGTTCAGCCGCCAGCTGGCCACCATGATGGCGGCAGGCGTACCCATGGTACAGGCCTTCGACATTGTCGGACGGGGACACGACAACCCCTCGATGCAGGAACTGATCCTCACCATCAAGGCCGATGTGGAAGGAGGTACGGCCCTGGCCGATGCTTTGAAGAAACATCCACTCCATTTCGAGGATCTTTTTGTCAACCTGGTCCGTGCCGGTGAACATGCTGGTGTCCTTGAGTCCCTGCTACATAAGATCGCCACCTATAAAGAGAAGACGGAGTCGATCAAAGGCAAGATCAAGAAGGCCATGTTCTACCCGGCTGCCGTGATCATCGCCGCCATATTGGTCACTGCTATCCTGCTGATTTTTGTCATACCCCAATTTGAATCACTTTTCTCAAGTTTTGGCGCCGATCTTCCCGCCTTGACCCGTTTTGTCGTCAACCTTTCAGAACTGGTACGTGATTGGTGGTGGGCTATGCTGGGTGGAATAATCGCCTTTATCTACACGTTCATATATATATGGAAAAGATCACGAAAATTCAGGCATAATGTCGATCGGATCCTGCTGAAAGTACCTGTTGTCGGCATGGTGCTGGATAAATCCGCCATTGCCCGCTTCTCCCGGACCCTCTCTACCATGTCAGCCGCGGGTGTGCCCCTGGTGGAAGCCCTCGATTCCGTTGCTGGTGCGACAGGCAACGTAGTCTATAGTGATGCCGTACTGCGCATGCGTGAGGATGTCGCAACCGGTCAATCCCTGCAACTCGCTATGAAACAACGCAACCTGTTTCCCAACATGGTTGTACAGATGGTCGCCATCGGCGAAGAATCTGGCGCCCTCGATGATATGCTGAACAAGGTTGCGGATTTCTATGAAGAGCAGGTGGATAATGCCGTTGATGCCATGAGTAGTTTGATGGAGCCCATCATTATGGTCATATTAGGTGTTCTGATCGGCACATTGGTGGTCGCCATGTATCTGCCCATATTCAAGATGGCCTCTGTCGTCTGACGAATGCGCACAAAATAAACCAACAATAAAAATCAGCCCGTGTTAATAGTCGACTTCCTACAGCAAAACCATTGGGCGTTCCTGCTCACTGTCATCCTGATCGGTTTGGTGGTGGGAAGCTTTCTCAATGTGGTGATCCATCGTCTACCAAAGATGATGGAGCAACAGTGGCGCAGGGATTGCCAGGAGCTGGAAGGTGCCCTCAGCGAAGAGGAGACCGCCCCCTACAACCTCAACCGACCGGCATCCCACTGCCCGAAATGCGGCCATAAGATACGCCCCTGGGAGAATATCCCCATTATCAGTTGGCTGATGCTTAAAGGCCGCTGCTCCCAGTGCAATACCTTGATCAGCCCCAGATACCCGATTATTGAAGCCGTCACCGCAATCCTTTCGTTGGCGGTGGCAATCCATTTCGGTTTCACCTGGGCAACCCTGGCAGCGCTGTTGCTGACCTGGGCCCTGATCGCCCTCAGCGTGATCGATTTCGATGTCCAGTTGCTCCCCGACAATATCACCCTCCCCTTTCTTTGGTTGGGACTGCTGTTGAGTCTTGCGGGTGTGTTTACCGATACCAGCACCGCTATCATCGGCGCCGCGGCCGGTTACCTCTCCCTATGGAGTGTCTACCAGCTCTTCAAACGACTCACCGGCAAGGAGGGCATGGGGTATGGTGATTTCAAACTGTTGGCAATGCTCGGAGCCTGGCTTGGTTGGCAATACCTGCCGCAGATCATTCTACTCTCTGCCCTCGTCGGTGCAGTAGTCGGTATCCTGTTGATCGTCGTGCGCGGACGGGATCGCAATATCCCCATCCCCTTCGGCCCCTATCTGGCGGCAGCCGGTTGGATCAGTCTGATGTGGGGCGAACAGATCAACAACGCCTATCTGCGCTGGTCCGGTATGTACTGATGCTGGTGATCGCCCTCACAGGGGGCATCGGCTGCGGTAAGAGCGCTGTCTCCTCCCATCTGGAGTCCTTGGGCATCCCGGTTATCGATGCCGACCTGCTCGCCCATCAGCTGGTAAAGCCCGGTTCTCCCGCACTCTTTGAGATTCAAAGTACCTTTGGCGATGAACTGATAGATGCCAACGGGGCATTGGACCGATCAGCCCTACGCAGGATCGTTTTCGATGATCCACGGCAGCGCGAACGCCTGGAAGGGATCCTGCATCCCCGCATCAGGGAGGCGATGGAAACGTGGATCGCCAAACAGTCAGCACCCTATGCCGTGCTGGTCATTCCGTTACTGTTTGAAACCGATCAAATGTCCCTTGCGGATAGGATCTTGGTAGTAGATTGTGACGAATCGCTACAGATCGAACGAGTACTCGATCGAGATCAACTCTCCAGGGAGCAGATTGAGCAGATCATGGCCAGCCAGGTCGACCGCCAGACCCGCCTGCGGGGAGCGGACGATGTCATCGAAAACAACGGCGGCCTGGAGGTCCTGATCGAAGCCACCGAGAAACTCCACAAGGTCTACCTTAAGCTGGCTGGTCGTTAAGAATACTATCTGCAAATGAAAGCAATACTTTTCTCTATTAATTTGCCATCGTTCACACGCTCCTGCATAGGAATGCAGAAGTGTAGGGTGGGGCCCTGCCCCACCTAAATGCGAGTCATAAGAGATATATCGGTGGGGCAGGGCCCCACCCTACCTGTTTATTCTGGTTATTGGTTCCAAAGATCATCCCTCGGAACCAGTTGAGGTTTAAGTAAGCATTTGCGGACTGTTAAATCAAGCCGCAGTGACCTGCTTACGTTTAGTGAAGGACAAACCCTCGTCGGTACTATCCACCTCGATGGTATCCCCAGGTCCAAATCGGCCCGCCAGGATCTCCTGGGCCAGAGGGTTTTCCAGCTGCTGACGAATCGCCCGTTTCAGGGGCCGTGCGCCATACACCGGATCGAATCCCGCCTCGCCCAGGCGGTCGAGGGCCGTATCGGTGATCACCAGCCCCATATCGTGTTCCGAGAGCCGCTTGTGCAGGTAGTCGATCTGGATCCTTGCAATGGCGCGGATCTGCTCGCTGGCCAGAGGGTGGAAGACCACGATCTCATCCAGCCGGTTGATGAATTCGGGACGGAAGTTCTGCCGCACCGTCTCCATCACCGCCGCCTTCATCTCCTGATAGTGCTCCTCACCGGTCATATCCTGGATCACCTGGGAGCCCAGGTTGGAGGTCATCACGATCACCGTGTTACGGAAATCGACCGTTCGTCCCTGGCCGTCGGTGAGACGTCCGTCATCGAGCACCTGTAACAATACGTTGAAGACATCGGGATGGGCCTTCTCCACCTCATCCAGCAGCAGTACCGAGTAGGGTCTTCGGCGGACCGCTTCGGTCAGATAGCCGCCCTCTTCATAACCGACATAGCCGGGGGGCGCACCTATCAGCCGCGCTACCGAGTGCTTCTCCATGAACTCCGACATATCGATGCGCACCATCGCCTCCTCGGTATCGAAGAGGAACTCCGCCAATGCCTTGCACAGCTCGGTCTTGCCCACACCGGTGGGACCGAGAAAGAGAAACGAGCCGTTGGGTTGATTGGGATCGGAGAGCCCGGCCCGGGAGCGGCGGATGGCATCGCTCACCGCGCGCACCCCCTCCTCCTGGCCGATCACCCGTCTGCCCAGCTCCTCTTCCATGCGCAGCAGCTTGTCCCGCTCCCCCTCCAGCATCTTGGAGACGGGAATGCCGGTCCACTTGGAGACCACATCGGCGATTTCCTCTTCCGAGACCTTGTTGCGCAGCAGCTTCATCTCCTGCATCTCGGCCTGGGTCGCCATGTCGAGCTGTCGCTCCAGCTCGGGAATACGGCCATATTGCAGCTCTGACATGCGCGCCAGATCGCCGGCTCTGCGAGCCGTCTCGAGCTCGAGCCTGGCCTCTTCCAGGGACTCTTTGATGTGGGTGGTGCCCTGCAGCGCCGCCTTTTCCGATTTCCAGATCTCTTCCAGGTCGGAGAACTCCCGTTCCAGGCGATCGATCTGCGCCTCGAGTTCAGCCAGACGCTTTTTCGAGGCCTCATCGGACTCCTTGTTGAGGGCCTCACGCTCTATCTTGAACTGAATCAGGCGCCGTTCGAGCCGATCCATCTCCTCCGGCTTGGAGTCGATCTCCATGCGGATCTGAGAGGCCGCCTCATCCACCAGGTCGATGGCCTTGTCCGGCAGTTGGCGGTCGCTGATATAGCGATGGGAGAGGGTTGCCGCAGCCACGATCGCGGGATCGGTGACATCCACGCCATGGTGGACCTCGTAGCGTTCTTTGAGGCCGCGCAGGATGGCAATGGTATCTTCCACGCTGGGCTCTTCCACCAGTACCTTCTGGAAACGGCGCTCCAGGGCCGCATCCTTCTCCAGATATTTGCGATATTCATCCAGGGTGGTGGCCCCGACACAGTGGAGTTCACCCCGGGCCAGGGCGGGTTTCAGCATATTCCCCGCATCCATGGAGCCCTCCGCCTTGCCGGCGCCGACCATGGTATGCAGCTCATCGATGAAGAGAATGATCTGCCCCTCCTGTTTGGCCAGATCGTTGAGTACCGCCTTCAGGCGCTCCTCGAACTCACCACGAAACTTGGCCCCGGCGATCAGGGCGCCCATGTCGAGGGAGAGCAGCCGTTTGCTCTTCAGTCCCTCCGGCACCTCGCCATTGATAATGCGCTGCGCCAGCCCTTCCACGATGGCGGTCTTGCCCACCCCGGGTTCGCCGATCAGTACCGGGTTGTTCTTGGTACGGCGCTGCAGCACCTGAATGGTGCGACGTATCTCATCGTCACGCCCGATCACAGGGTCCAGTTTGCCCTGCTCCGCGCGCTCGGTGAGATCGATAGTGTACTTCTCCAATGCCTGGCGTTGATCCTCCGCGTTCGGATCATCCACGCTCTGTCCGCCACGCAGCTTTTCGATGCTCTGCTCCAGGGCCTCCCTGGATCCTCCCGCATTGCGCAACACCTCGCCCAGTTCGCCCTTGTCCTCGACTGCCGCGAGGACGAAAAGTTCGCTGGAGATATATTGGTCCTTGCGCTGTTGCGCCAGCTTGTCGGTCTGGTTCAGCAGCCGTCCCAGATCATTGGAGATATGCAGATCACCCGCCGCACCCTGGACGCTGGGCAGCCTTTCCATGGCGGCGCTCAAGCTGGTTCGCAACTGGTTGACGTTGACATCGGACTGGGTAAGCAGATGGCGAATCGTGCCCCCATCCTGATCCAGTAGGGCGATCATCAGATGCACCGGCTCGATGAACTGGTGATCACGTCCAACAGCCAGGCTCTGGGCATCCGCCAGCGCCATCTGGAATTTACTGGTCAAACGGTCCATTCGCATGGGAAATACTCCGAAAACTGATTCAATACCCTTCAGATGGGGGAGGAATCCCCCTATTTCAACCTGAATAGGGGGCTATGGAAGAGGATAGTCCGCAAATGAACGCGAATAAACGCAAATGTTCAAGATAAATGTAGGGTGCGGCTTGCCGCACCAATGAGGCACCAGTGTGCCTAAAGGAAATAACGGTGCGGCAAGCCGCACCCTACACGATAGAGGTACCGAGCTGAATCAACAAAACACCTTTCGCATCATTTGCGGTTTTTTTAACCTTCTTGACTCGATTCCATCGCCTCGACCTTGGACATAACCATCGCTTCCAGGGCCTGCTTGAAGTCGATGATACGTTGGCGCAGCTCGGGCTGGGCGGTGCTGAGGATCTGCACCGCCAGAATACCCGCATTTCGGGCGCCATTGATGGCGACGGTGGCCACCGGTACGCCTGGCGGCATCTGCACGATGGAGAGCAGAGAATCCTCGCCACTCAGGGCGGAGGTCTTCACTGGCACGCCGACTACCGGTAGGGGCGAAAGCGAAGCGACCATACCGGGGAGATGGGCGGCACCCCCCGCACCGGCAATGATCACCTGGAGCCCCCTGTCTGCGGCCTGTTGGGCATATTCATAGAGCCGGCTGGGGGTACGATGGGCCGAAACGATGGTCATCTCGTAGGGAACCTGCAGTTCCTGCAGCACCTTTGCCGCCTCCTGCATGACGGGAAGATCGGAATCACTTCCCATGATAATGCCCACAACTGGTTGGTTCATGGCTGCTGTTCTCCAGTTATTTTAATCAGATCCCGCACCTGTTCCGCTTTACGCCTGGCCGCATCCAGATCCGGATCGAGTACGGTGACATGCCCCATCTTGCGGTAGGGGGTCACTTCCGCCTTGCCATACAGATGCAGACAGACCCCCTCTATCCCGAGGGCGGCGGCCATACCCTCTATAACCGGCCTGCCACGAGCTGCTGAATCACCGAGCAGATTGATCATCGCCGCAGGCGATAAAAGGTCGGTGGCCCCCAGGGGCAATCCCAAAATGGCCCGCAGATGCTGTTCAAACTGATCGGTGATGCAGGCCTCGATAGTATGGTGGCCTGAGTTGTGGGTACGTGGTGCGATTTCATTCACCAGCAACTGGTCATCCTGGGTGAGAAACATCTCCACACCAAATACGCCCACACCCCGCAGTGCATCGATGGTGCGCATCGCCAGCGCCTCTGCCGCCGCGGCAACCTCCGCGCTCACTGCGGCGGGGCATAGCAGCAGATCGAGAACATTTTCCCCGGGGCGGAAACACATCTCAACTGTTGGATAGGCGATACACCCCCCTTCCTGATTGCGGGCGACCATTACCGCCAACTCCTTCTTGGCCTGCACGAATCGCTCCACTAATGAGGCCACAGGGAGATGCTTGGCAAAATCCTCTGCATTCGGCATCACCGCCACACCACGCCCGTCATAACCACCGCGACGCGCCTTTTGTACCAGCGGAAAACCAAAAGATTCAAAGGCTTGCAGTTCAGGTTCCGGCATCTCCACAAACTCTGCCGTGGGGATACCATGCTGCTCCAGAAACTGCTTTTGGGTCAGCTTATCCTGCAACACCGAGAGCAGGGCCGGGGCTGGATGGATAACATGCCCCTCACGCTGCAGCTGAGCCAGGGTTTCGGTATCGATATTCTCCAACTCGAAGGTCACCACATCACAGGATTCCGCCAACTCACGAAGTTTTGCTGGATCGTGATATCCGCCGATTATCTGATGCCCGGCAACCTGTCCGGCAGGTGAGCGGGGATAGGGGTCGAGGACCACACAAGTACAGCCCAGACGTTTTGCCGCCTTGACCATCATACGCCCTAACTGGCCACCACCAATGAGGCCGATTCGGGCTACCGGAAATGGGAAACTATCCTTCATCACTATCTATAAAAAGGGTTGATTATTCGCCAAGGGGGGAGAGTATACCCGGCAAACAGCAGGAATACCTCAATCTGAGTAAAATTCGAGGGGACTCATGGGCCTATCGGGCTCAAGTGGAGGAGATTTCCCGGTTGATCCTGCCCGTGATATCGGCAAAGTCGAGTAATCCACCCTCGTCCAGCACCTCCACCCGGCCGCCATCGACACGAATCAGCCCCTGATCGGTGAAATTGTGCAGAATGCGGGAGAAGGTCTCCGGTGTAACCGAAAGCCTGGAAGCGATCACCCCCTTCGGTGCCTGAAGTTCAAAACCGATGTCACCATCCGCGCTGGCCTGCCATCTCTTCCATAAGAAACTGGCGACCCGACAACTGGCACTCTGCAGGGTCAACTCATCGATCTCACGAATCAGATTTTTCAGCCGGTGGCTCATATCCCCCATCAATCTGAAACAGGTATCGATGGATCCCCGCAGAATTTCCAGAAATTGAGCGGCCTCAAAACTCAACAGGTAGGTATCGCCAATGGCAACAGCATTCACCGGGTATTCCGGGTGCTCACCAAACATCAATGCCTCAGCAAAGGTCTGTCCCGGTGAGATTATCTCGATAACCTTCTCCTGTCCCTGCATGGAGAGTCGGGTCAGTTTTATCTGTCCCTGAATGACGAGAAAAAAATGGGTAGCTGGATCGCCGGACTGGAAAAAGAGCTGACCATCCCTAAGCCTTAGTTCATGGGCCATCTTTTCAATCTGTTCGAACTGACTATCGTCCAAGTGAGTAAACAGATAACACCGTTTGAGATCAAAATACACCATTCGTCTCCGGAAGTTCGTCCCCTTATGCGGGATCTTAGTCTGGCACCGCAGGGAGCAACCAACTGATTGTAATAATTAAAATTATAGTAATAATTGATTAATAGTTATGCTTCCAGATTCGATAATAGTAAGAACCTTCGCTTCGGTCCGCTAACAGCCAACGACCATTTTCAAACTTGAATCTGGGTTCCTCGTATACCTGGCAGGTCAGCCCGCTATGCATTGTTATAAGATTGTCATCACCGGTAACAGCGTGAAACCAGGCCACCATTTCTGCACAATCATGGTATGCATAATCAGACAGATTGCGAGGTCGCAGAGTCGTTAGCTTGGGTGATATCTTCAACCAGGCATCGAATCCGCGAACCATGGTACCCCCTTCCGCAAGGATATCCACCTCATCCACTGAATTCTCGAATCCATCTTCGAAAATCAATCCTGGATCAGTAGCAGTCGGGTCGCCCCCGCTACACCCTGCAACAAACAGCAACAGAAACAGCGATCGCATCAGGCTTAGTCAAGTTGACTGAGATCCCTGACCGCCCCACGGGCAGCCGAGGTTGCCAAGGCGGCGTATGCCTTCAAGGCCTGAGATACGACCCTCTCCCTACCCATGGGTTGCCAGGCCTGATTGCCTCTTGCAGTCATTGCGTCACGCCTCTGTTGCAATATCTCATCAGCGATGGCGATCTGTATGGTTCGCCCGGGAATATCGATCTCTATTGAGTCACCCTCCTCCACCAAACCGATATTCCCCCCTTCGGCCGCCTCGGGGGAACAATGGCCTATGGATAGTCCTGATGTGCCGCCGGAAAAACGGCCATCAGTGACCAATGCACATGCCTTACCCAACCCCTTTGATTTGAGATAACTGGTGGGGTAGAGCATCTCCTGCATGCCCGGCCCCCCTTTCGGCCCCTCATAACGGATGATCAGCACATCGCCTGCCTGGATATCATCATTCAGAATCGCTTCAACCGCACTATCTTGACTCTCGAAGATGCGTGCCGGCCCGGTAAATTTAAGGATGGATTCATCCACCCCCGCGGTCTTGACGATACATCCCTGCTCAGCCAGGTTGCCATACAGGACGGCCAATCCACCATCCCGGGAGTAGGCATGTTCCAGATCCCGGATACAGCCCTGCTCTCTGTCGAGATCCAGATCAGGCCAGCGGGATGCCTGGCTGAAGGCCACTTGAGTGGGCACCCCGCCAGGGGCGGCCAGATAGCGGTTACGCGCCTCCTCCTCATTGCTGCGCACGATATCCCAGCGATCGATAGCTTCTCCGATAGTCGCCGCATAGACCGTCGGCACATGGCGATGTATCAGCCCGGCCCGGTCTAGCTCGCCCAGGATACCGATCACCCCGCCTGCCCGATGCACATCCTCCATATGATACTGCTGCGTGGCCGGGGCTACCTTGCACAGGTTCGGCACCTTGCGGCTCAAACGGTCGATATCGACCATGGAGAAATCCACCTCCCCTTCATAAGCGGCGGCGAGCAGATGGAGTACGGTATTGGTGGAGCCACCCATGGCGATATCCAGACTCATGGCATTTTCAAAGGCCTCGAAGGTCGCAACATTGCGCGGCAGGACACTGGCGTCATCCTGCTCATACCAACGCTGTGCCAGCTCGACGACACGACGCCCCGCCTCCAAAAAGAGCTGTTCCCGATCGGCATGGGTGGCCAGCAAGGACCCGTTGCCCGGCAAGGAGAGGCCCAGGGCCTCGGTCAGGCAGTTCATGGAGTTGGCGGTAAACATGCCTGAACATGAGCCACAGGTGGGGCAGGCGGAGCGCTCGATCTTCTCAACGTCTGCATCACTCTCATCCGGGTTGGCTGCTGAAACCATGGCATCCACAAGATCCAGATGGTGCTCTTTGCCATGCAACTGAACCTTACCCGCTTCCATTGGCCCACCGGAGACAAACAGGGTCGGAATATTCAAGCGCATTGCAGCCATCAGCATGCCGGGGGTTATCTTGTCGCAATTGGAGATGCAGACCAGTGCGTCGGCACAGTGCGCGTTGACCATATACTCCACTGAATCGGCAATGATGTCCCGTGACGGCAGGGAGTAGAGCATTCCCCCATGCCCCATGGCGATACCGTCATCCACGGCAATGGTATTGAACTCTTTAGCCACCCCGCCGGCCGCCTCGATCTCCCTGGCAACCAGTTGTCCCAGATCTTTCAGATGCACATGACCGGGTACGAACTGGGTAAACGAGTTGGAGATGGCAATAATCGGTTTATCGAAGTCGCCGTCCTTCATGCCTGTGGCCCGCCAAAGGGCGCGGGCGCCAGCCATATTGCGCCCATGGGTGGTCGTACGGGAACGGTATTGCGGCATCACTCACTCCGGATAATCTGTCGAAAACGCCCATTATGCACGCTTTTACTTAGCGCAAACAAACGTCCTCTGCACGGTTAAGCCGGGTCATGTGGCAGGATTCTCCTCGCATGGAAGATTCAGGGTAAAGACCGCACCACCTTTCCCGATGTTGTCAGCCGTTACCGAGCCATGATGCTTCTCTGCCACTACCTTGACAAAACTCAGACCCAAGCCAACCCCCTTTTTACGCATTATTTGATTCGAATCAGCCTGCATAAAGGGCATGAATATGTCATTTAACTGGTGTTCCGGAATGCCTGGGCCCTGATCCTCGATTTCACATATAAGTCGGGAATGTTTGATAGAGAGGGTCATAGTGACCTGGCTCTCAGACGGGGAGAATTTAATCGCATTTTCCAGCAAGTTAACCAATGCCCGCTCCAGTAAGCCCAAGTCTCCCCGCAACCATATTTCATCCTCATTGAACTGACGCAGCAGTTTTACCTGTTTCGCCTTGGCCTGAACATAGACCTCGTCCGCTGCGTTATGTGCCACCTCAACGAAATTGGTATCGGTAAATGAAGCGGTCTCTACAACCTCGGCCCGCGCCAGGCGTAAAAAATTGTCCGCCAGTTTGAGGGATCGGCGGGCCAATGGCTGAATCTGTTCAGCCATCTCTTTTCCATTCCCATCCAACAGCTGTTTGGACTGGGTCAATGAGAGCAGAGAGGTGATTGGAGAGCGTATATCGTGGGACAGGAAATTCAGCATCTTGGCACGAGTGCGTTCAGATCGTTTCAAGGTCCCGATGTAGGAGAGATTGACTATCAAACCGGGAAACTCCGCATCCACTTCCTGTAGGGTTTTCAACTGCACAAACAGTTCGGTATCGGGGGAACGTACGGCCTCAAAACGCACCGGCTCCTTATGCAGCAAAACCTTGGTGAATACCTCTTGCCATGTCTCAGCACCCTGAATTTCCAAGACACTCAGCAGATGATAGGCATCCTCGCCCAGCAGTTCCTGGTCAGATGGGTGACCAAGATAGAAGGAGGCTCGAGGATTGGACATCACTACCTGCCCCAGGCCATTGATGACCATCAGCCCGTCATCCATCTGTCCCACCGCATTACTGATCAGATGACGGAAGCGCTGCAGGCGGGCATTGGTCTCCTTCATCTGCTGCATGCGCAATTCCACTCGCTCCAGCACACCATCCTGATTGGCTTCAGGTTCAAGGGAAAATTGCAGAGCGAACTCATCCACCAGCTTCATCGAGTGGCCCACAGGCACCTCATTTCTCGGCCACACCAACCCCAACTGCCAGGCTGACTCGGGTCGCTGAATCTCAGTCCACAGCTCCGCTCCAGATCGCTGCCATCTCCCTTTTGTCAGGGATTCCAATGGCGGTCCCAGCGCTGAGCCAGACTGCAGCATTTGTTTGCCACTATCGACGTCATAGAGTACCCAACCCTGAAGCGGCATCAGCCTGGCAAGGAATTCCATGGCGGTGGTGATATCACTGGGTGGTTGTTCCACCGGCAACAAACGCTGCTCACTCTGCATGCGTTCAAGCTGTTCGTTCAAGTAACGTACTGCCTGATCCAGGCGTCGCCAACTCCACAAGGGATAGCTCAACAATAGTCCCAACAAGGCGGCAGAGGGTGGAAACCAAAACTCGGCCCAGCGCAGCAGCGCTATGGTAAATAGAAAAAATACAACCACCAGTATCAGCGACACGAGGGGTGCTGCGCGGGTAGGAAAATAGGGATAGAGCACAAAGGGAAGGACCACGATCAGGGCACTACCCAGTAAATGAGGCAGATAGGCAATGGGTGTAATTGCCTGATCCTGCCTCAGGCTCTGCAGAATATTGGCATTAATCTCCACGCCGGGCATCGGCACCCCATAGCCGGATACCGGGGTGGGCAAGGCGTCGCCAATCCCGGTTGCCGTGACACCAACCACTACAATCTTGTCACGGAAAAGATTGGGTAGAAAATCACCCTCCAGTACCTGGCTGTAGCTGTAGCGATGATAGTGACCCGCGGGGCCATAGAAAGGGATAAGACGATGGGTATGACGATTGATTGTATGGATATTCGGTGCCTGCCGACTGGTGGGCGCGGAGCGCATTCCCACCTCACCAGGTTCGAGCCAGCTCAGCACCGCCAGCATCAGGTGCGGCCAATAGGCCTGCCCCAACCCCTCATAGAGAAATACACCACGGGCGATCCCGTCGGCATCCAGGTCCATATGCACATGCCCTAAACCTGCCGCCACATTCGACAGCGCGGGTATAGGCATAGACTCCACCAGCATCCCACCCTGTCGATGCTCCTCAAGGATAACCGGCATAAACACCCGTTCACTGGCGGCGATAGACTGGATCAATTGATTATCCGATTCAGGATCATTTCGATCGGGTTCAGCGAACAAGATATCCAGGATAATGGCCTTAGCCCCCGCCTGGGTGAGTCTATCCACAAGTTTCGCATGGACCTCGCGCGACCAGGGCCATCGTCCCAAGGCTTCCAGGCTCTTCTCATCCACAGCAACAATGATGATATCCTCTGCAGCTGGCCTGGAAATGAATCCCAACTGTAGATCATAGAGCAGCAGATCCCAGCGCCACAGCCAATTGCTGGCCGCCAATAAACCGGTCAACAGCAACATTATCAAGGCACTGCGCGTACGCTCTGAGAATCTTTTGGATCGCGTCACGATACTATTACGATTTATGACATCCCTCATCT